>CACYWQ010000018.1 GCA_902778165.1 uncultured Lachnospiraceae bacterium | reverse complement strand
AGATAAGCCGACAAGACAGGTCATCATACCCAATATAAGCATAAATTTCTTCATATTAAGTATCTTCCTTTCTTTAATCATCCTATATAGCTGCATGTTTCTTATCCGGAATATCAACTGCCTTTGTAAATAACATATCAAAGGCACCGATAACGTACTTTCTTGTATCTTCGGGAGCAATTATTGTATCAACAATTCCTCTTCTTGCGGCACTTTCAACATTATTCTGTAAAGCATCATACTTAGCTGCACAATCTGCAACTTCATCTGAACTCTTGCCGTCACAGATGATCTGAGCAGCGAACTTAGCATCCATAGTTCCTACCTTAGCGGTATTCCATGCGAATGTCATATCTGCGCCAAGTGACTTAGAGTTCATAATCACACCGGCAGAGCCGAATGCCTTGCCGATAATCACATTAACCTTAGGTACTGTTGCTGAAGCAAATGCAGAAGTAAGTACTGCAGCTTCTCTTGCAGCTCTCTTCTCTGAGCACATGCAATTCTTAAATCCGCCCACATTTGTAAGTGTAAGGATCGGAATCTCGAAAGCATCGCAGAACTTAACGAACGCACTTGCCTTCTCCATGCCCTTAGCTGATAAAACGCTGTCAAACTTCTCTGCAACCTTACCGTTCTCATCCAATACTTCGCTTCTGTTGGCAACAACACCGACAGTATCGCCGTTAAGCTTGATAAGGCCTGTAACCATATCCTTGGCATAATCAGCCTTAAGCTCAACAAATCTTGAATCATCAGCGATAAGAGAAACAGCAACAGATGTATCTCCTACACAACCTGCAATATTTGCACAAGTACGGTTAAGATCGTCATCACACTCATCAAAAGCCGTAGACTCACAGTTGCCGGGAAGAATATCAATCAGTTCTCTGATCTGACCGTATATTTCCGCCTCATCTCCTACAAAATCAACATTACCGGCTTCAGCGCTCTGGAATGCTGCTGCGGAGTTATCGCACTTACTCTCGTTATTACCGCAGATTGCATCAGGTGAATTAACATACATCTTACCTGACTTAGACTCCATAAAGGTGAAATCAGACAGTGCAGAAATCACTGACAGACCACCGCCACAGGGTCCGAATACTGCTGTAATCTGAGGAATAATGCCGGATGCCATAGACATCGCGGTGTATACCTCACCCATTGCATTAAGTGCATCCATAGACTCTTGTAATCTAACGCCCGTTGAATCAATAAATCCGATTACGGGAGCGCCAACCTTAAGAGCCATATCGTACAGATTCACAATCTTACTTGCATGCATCTCACCGATACTTCCGCCCAATACAGACGAATCCTGGCTGTAGACATACACAAGTTTGCCGTCGATCACGCCATAACCGGTAACAACACCGTCCGACGGAGTATCGGCAGCATTCACATTAAAATCGGTAGTTCTGGCCGTAATAGCGGCACCGATTTCAACGAAGCTGTTCTCGTCAAGCACAGAGGCAATTCTCTGGCCAGCCTTACTTGTAATACTCATTGAAAGCCCTCCATTTATATTTTTAAATATTTTTACGCACTATGTGAAAGTATAACATAAATAAACCCAAAGAAAAAGAATTTTCTTTGGGTTTTAGGAGTTTTTTATAATTACAGAATTTTGACAATTTTTATTCTATTTTATCCACATCATCATATCTTACGATCCTGTCTCTTCCGCCTTCCTTACCGATGTAGAGCAGATTATCCACAGACTTGATGATATTGTCAAGTTCATCCTCAGTTCCGGGCACAATACCGAAGGTCATTGTGATACTCAACAGTTCGCCCTTATATTCAACAACCTCGGATATGACTTTCTCTCTGACTTCCTTAAGATGCTCATAAGCCTTCTCAAAATCCATATCCTCATATACGATAATGAATTCCTCACCGCCCCATCTTACGGCATAGCCTTTGCCTATCATGGATCTGTTAAGAACACCGGCCACGGTCTGTAACACAAGGTCTCCGCAGTCATGTCCGTATGTATCGTTAAATCTCTTGAAATGGTCTATATCGCCCATGACCATCTGATACTTTATACCGTCTTCGATAAATCCCATTCTTGTGTTCTTTAACTTGGATTCACCGATTCGTCTGGTATAGAGCTTGGTAAGAGTATCTCTCTCTATCATATCCCTGATAAAGCGCTGTACATGGACCATAAATTTGCCCATCTCGCCGATTTCATCAGGTCTTTTGAGTATCTCGGCATCGAAATTGGCCCTTAAATTGCCGTTTGCGATCTGTCCTAAGAAATTCTTCTCTTTATCAATAACCGCTGCAAGTTTCTTTGCTTCATTTGCACCTATAAGTGCACCAAGAAGCATCATGACCGCTGACACGATGATGATAGGGAGTACACTCATAAGCACTTCTTTCTTAACAGAAGCAGTAGGCTTACCGGCAAATATCATGCCCGCAAAATTACCTTCTTTATTAAATACAGGCATATAGCACGCATAATAATTCTCACCGTATACCATCAATTTATCATAGAATACCGCTTCATTTGCATTTGTCACATCATCTACGATCTTCTTGCTGACAACCGTACCGGTAAGCAGATCCCCCTGCTCATCCGTAAGCGTGGTAAGCAGCCTTATATCATAATAAAGAACCGTAACATCAATTCCTGTACCATCTTTGATCTTATTTATAAAAGCAGCATCGGATGCTTCCGCCACATTACCCGTATTCACTTTATATGTTCCGTCGCCCTTATCATCGAAGCTTATCGTCTGATTGAATATATCCTCGTATGTATATTCCGTGGCAACGGCAATATTCATAAGTCCCTGATGAACCTCTTTACTTACCGTATTATATCCAAAAAAATAAGCGACTATCATCGTCACGATTCCCATAAGCATGATTGGAACCGTGACCAACCATATCAGGTTACGTCTCAGTCCGCTCTTAGCAGCAGTTTTACGTGAATTGTTCTTAGTCGCCAAATCTTTATTATTCATAATATACCCTCCGGAAGTCGCTTGTCTTAATAATCCAGTCCAAAATCATCCAGCGAGAATTGTACGGCATCTTCGGTAAGAAGCATGTCACTGTCATCTTCGTCGAAATACTCTATATTTCCTCCGTTATCATCTTCCTTATCATCCGCTTCATCCGTCTGCTTAGAAGGTTCTTCTTCTACGGAAGTTTCTTCTGCGGTCTCTTCTTCTGCAGAAGCAGGTACAGATTCCTCTTCAAAGACTTCATCTTCCGGATCTTCATTAACATCTGCGCCTTGTGAGGCAGCTGCATCCGACACCTGTTTAACGGCAAAGCTTGCCTCATATCCGTATGTCTTAAGCTTATCCTCAATCTCTTTGACGGTCTTGGGAACCGATGCATCCACAGGGATAAGTACGGTAACTACGGAATTGTCGTCAACTACATTATATCCTTCTTTGCGAAGCTTATGCTTAGCCTCATCTTTGGTCATATATTATATCTCCAACTTAAGCTGTACTTCCTGTTCAGCCTGCTCCTTGAATTCTTCCATCTGAACCCGTGATAACTCCGGCAGGTCCTCCAGGCTCTTAACGCCGAAACTTCTTAAGAACTGATCTGTCGTACCGAATAATATCGGCTTACCCGGAGCATCGAGTCTGCCCAGTTCCTTGATAAGATCAAATTCAAGCAGTCTGTTAATGGCATGGTCGCTGTTAACGCCTCTGATCTTCTCAACATCAAGCCTTGTTACGGGCTGCTTATATGCTATGATTGACAGTGCCTCAAGCGCCGAATCCGAGAGAACAAACCTGTGATCAGTCTTGGTCAGATCTATAAGATAATCATACATCTCGGTCTTAGAGCACATCTGATATGCATCATCGATCTGATTGATCGTTATACCGTGATTGTCCTTGTCATAGCGCTTCTTCATGGCCTCAACAAGTTCAATCGTCTCATCTTCCGTAGCTTCTATAATATCGGCGAGTCTGCTTATCTTAACAGCTTCACCCATTGTAAAAAGTACCGCTTCTAAGACAGCGGTCTGCTTAGTCTTCTCCATTATCCTCACCGACCTGTGCACCCAGGAATTCTTCCTGTGACACATCCATCACTTTAATAATTATATCATCAAACAGGTCGTTCTGTTTGATCTTAATAAGCCCGATCTTGATAAGTTCAAGAACAATAAGAAATGCAACTATGATCTCCATCTTACTGCCCTGCTTCTCAAGCAACTCTCTAAAGCTTACTTTCTTCTCTCTCCAAAGATATGACTTGATATATTCCGTCTTGGCATCCAAGTCTATCTCATCCTTCTCGATATTACCGAACTTCGAACGTATCGGATCTATCTTATCCTCACGCCTTCTCATTGTCTCTTTAAAGATCTCATTTAACTTCTGAAGATTAACTTCACCAAGCAATGTCTCATAATCGACAGGTTCTCTGTATGCGGCAACTTCTTCGGGGATAGTCGGAGCCTTGTATATGTTCTTGGATGCATTCATGGACATATCCTTAAGTTCAAAGGACATATACTTATACATCTTATACTCAAGAAGTTTCTGGACAAGCTCTGCTCTGGGATCTTCCTCTTCTTCATCCGTAACAGTCTCATCCTTGGGAAGAAGCATCTTACACTTGATATCAAGCAAAGTAGCCGCCATAAGCAGAAATTCGCTCATGACGTTCATATCTTCCGTCTCCATCTTCTTGATATAATCCATATACTGCTCAGTAATAAGCACTATCGGAATATCATATATATCAATCTTGTTTTTATCTATAAGATGCAAGAGAAGATCAAGCGGTCCCTCAAACACCTCAAGCTTAACTGACAAAGCCATTATATTGCTCCTATCGGCTGACCCGTCTTAAGAGTATACTCTAAAAAGGGCCTATTTGCAAGGAAGCAGCCTTATATGAATAAGCTCTCCCGGATTGAATATCCTAAGCGGCAGTGTATGATAACCAAGCCCTCTGCTTAGTATCATCTGTGCCTTACCCTCATTATAGATTCCACCGGTATACTTAGGGAAAAGAGTAAGTCTGGGCGATATGACTCCGCCAAGGAAAGGAAGCCTCATAATTCCGCCATGAACATGTCCCGACAGAGTCAGATCCGCACCGGATGCAGCATAAGCTTCAAAGTATTCCGGATTATGCGCAAGCATTATACAGAAATCTTCCGGTTTCCATTCTCCGGTAAGATTATGTATATATTCAGGCTTCATCTGGTGATGCTCAAATCTCTTATAATACTCCCTGTCAATCATAAGGCCCTGGATTCGGATACCCGTTCCATCCACGTAGGCATGATCATTTTCAAGTACCGTTATTCCAAGTTCCTTAAGCGCAAGAATATAATCCGCATAAGCAACACCGTAATCTTCGGTATACATCTTCATGCGATATTCATGATTGCCGATTCCGTAATACACCTTATAATCCTTGAGATATTCAAAGAATTTAAGTGCCTTATCGGTTCTTTTATAAATACTTATGGGCCTTGCCGTGAGCATATCCCCGGCAGCACAGATAATATCGGGATTGATCTCTTTGATCGCAGAGATCAATTTGTAATTATCTTTGCCGTATTCCTTACCGTGAAGATCGGCAAGAAGCACCAAACTGCACTCAGAATCGATCTTATCGGAATATATAGTGTATTCTCTTTTGACAAATCTGTTGATATCAATACAGATTATTACTGCAAATACCCATATTATGAGTATCAGACCAACTAACAGACAGTTCATACCATCCTCTTATCATAATAACCACAGGGTAAAGAAAAGCCCTTGAACATCGTCCAAGGGCCTATAAGTACTTAATTATACTTACGCTTTCTCGCTGCTTCAGACTTCTTCTTACGTCTTACGCTGGGCTTCTCATAATGCTCACGCTTACGTATCTCCTGCTGGATACCTGCCTTAGCGCAGCTTCTCTTGAAGCGACGAAGCGCACTGTCCAGAGACTCATTCTCTTTAACAATGACATTAGACATCTGCTATCTGACCTCCCTTCGACACCTAATTCACATTTCCATTATATATATTTTACGGCATTCGTCAACATTTTTTTATTTAAGCTGACCTGCAAGCACTGAAGAGACCTTGGCAAGCATATCATCTATTCCCGCAGGATTCTTACCTCCTGCCTGTGCCATATTGGGTCTTCCGCCGCCACCGCCGCCGACCATCGGAGCAAGTTCTTTAATAAGATTGCCGGCATGTGCACCCTTACTCATGGCTTCATCTGTAGCCATAACCACAAGGCTTACCTTACCCTCTGAATCGGAAGCAAGAACAACAACGCCTTCACCGATCTTGGTCTTTAACTGGTCGCCCAAGTCTCTTAAGCCGTTCATATCAACGCCGGGAACCTTAGTTGCAATCAGTTTTACACCTGATACCTCTGTCACATTATCCGTAACATCTCCCAAGGCTTCCTTGGCAGCCTTGCTCTTAAGAGATTCATTCTCACTCTGAAGGCTCTTGATCTCCTTAAGCATGCTGTTTAACTTCTCGGGAAGTGCAGATGGTACGGATTTAACAATCGCAGCCGCTTCGTTAAGAGTCTTCTCAACCTCGGCATAATGCTTCATTACGTTCATTCCCGTAATTGCTTCTATTCTTCTTACGCCTGCGGCAACACCGCTTTCACTTAATATCTTAAAGCAGCCAATCTGGCCTGTGTGCGCCACATGAGTTCCTCCGCAGAGTTCCTTAGAGAAATCTCCCATGCTTACTACTCTTACGCTTTCGCCGTACTTCTCGCCAAACAAAGCCATAGCGCCGGATTTCTTAGCCTCATCAATGCTCATCACATTGGTTGTAACGGCTATATCTTCATATATCTTATCATTGACTATCTGCTCTATCTTCTTAAGATCCTCAGCACTTACAGCCTTATCATAAGAGAAATCAAATCTTGTTCTGTCCGCATCCTGATAAGAACCGGCCTGATGAACATTATCACCAAGCACAATCTGCAATGCCTTCTGCATAAGGTGAGTAGCCGAATGGTTGGCACATATATTGGCCCTCCTTGCAGGATCAACCGCAAGTGTTACCTTATCGCCCTTCTTAATGCTTCCTGATGCAACCTTACCTATATGTGCAACTCTTGCGCCGGGCAGCTTAACTACATCAAACACATCCACAGACGCATCGGATGACTTGATTATACCGTGATCTGCGCTCTGTCCGCCCATTGTCGCATAGAAAGGCGTGACCTCGGTGACTATCATCACTTCCGTACCTTCAGAGGCACTGTCTGTAAGTGAATCACCGGAAGCAATTGCAACAACCTCTGATTCATCGGTTAATCTGTCATATCCGCTAAATTCTGTTGTAAGATCTCCGAGAGATTCAAATATATCCGAATCGGCATTTAACTTAGCAGAGAAGTTCTGATTATCTCTTGCCTTCTGTTTAGCCGCCTCCATAGCCTTATCAAATCCGGCTTCGTCAACCTTAAGATTCTCCTCTGCAGCCATCTCAACGGTAAGTTCAATCGGGAATCCGAATGTATCATAGAGTCTGAATGCCGACTCACCGCTTACGGTATCAGCTCCCTTTGACTTAATATCATCCAAGATCTTCTTATACTCTCTCATACCGTTTTCAAGGGTAGATAAGAATCTGTCTATTTCCTTGGTAAGTTCATTTAGAATAAACTCTCTGTTAGTCTTAAGCAATTCGTAGCTCTCACCATAGACTTCATCTATATATATCTTAGCTACACCAAGTAAAGCATCCTTGCCAAGTCCCAAGGTTCTACCATGTCTTACGGCTCTTCTGATAAGACGCCTGAGCACGTAACCAGCTCCCACGTTGGAAGGAGTAAGCTTAGCCTCATCTCCGATAAGCATTACGCTTGTTCGCATATGATCCGCAAGGATTCTCATGGATCTTGTAAGCTTATCATCCTCACCGTACTTAGTTGCGCTTTCTTTCTCAATATAAGCTATAGCGGATGTGAACAGATCGGTTCTGTATACATCCTTAGTTCCGTTAAGGAAAGCAAGAATTCTCTCAAGTCCCCAACCCGTATCCACATTCTTCTGCTTAAGAGGCGTAAGGTGTCCGTCCTTATGCTTCTCATACTGCATGAATACATCGTTACCAAGTTCCGTATATTTTCCGCATGAACATCCCGGTCCGCAGTTCGGTCCGCAATCCGGTACATCAGCTATATAGAACATCTCACTGTCGGGACCGCAGGGACCGTACTCAAGTCCCCACCAGTTATCTTCGGCAGGAAGATAATATATATTCTCTTCTTTAAATCCTGATGCGATTCTGAATTTCGCACCTTCTTCATCTCTCGGAGCATTCTCATCGCCGGCAAATACCGTGGCTGCAAGATGATCCTTATCAAATCCGAATACTTCGGTCAGAAGTTCATAACTCCATTTGCAACGTTCTTCCTTGAAATAATCACCAAGGCTCCAGCTTCCCATCATCTCAAAGAATGTTACATGGCTCTTATCTCCCACCGAATCAATATCGTTGGTTCTGACACAGCCCTGCACATTGCACAGTCTTGTACCCATGGGATGCTTCTGGCCGAGCAGATAAGGCATAAGAGGCTGCATTCCGGCTACATTAAACATAACTCCGGTTGAGCCGTCCGAAACAAGCGATACAGCTCCTACATCCTTATGTCCTCTCTCGATATAGAAGTCTTTCCAGACTTTTCTAAGCTCCTTAGAGGTGAATTGTCTCATGTTTGGTTATCCTCCTGATATATGTAATGTTGCGGCCTTAACATCCGCATACCACTTAATGGCAAACGCTATATAATAATAGCGCAGATGTCCGTAATAGACAAGAATAAATAAGTATAAGTCACAAATCCTTTGTGTTAATCAGTATTAAGTTTGCAACCGTACCGATGACCGCCCCCGCTACCGTAGCGCAGATAAGCAGAACCGGCGCATAGTATATTATGACTCCGAGGCTTGTAAGAATACCTGCAACAAGCAACTGACCGCATATATGGGCAAGTGAACCGCATATGGAGATGCTGATAATGTGATATTCAGTCAGTTTATGCATAAGCATCATGACGGTAAGCGCCAATACGGCTCCCGCCAGGGAATACATTATTCCTGACATTCCTGCAAACATAAGTCCCGATAATATCACTCTTGATATCGATATAACGATTGAATCATAATTACCCATTTTATATATGGAATAAATAACCACAAGATTAGCTAGTCCAAGCTTAACTCCCGGAACCGGTATGGGCATCGGTATCATATTGTCTATAAAGCCAAGAATCATTGCAAGTGCTAACAGCACACCGTCTTTGGCCAATCTGACCGTCATTCTATCCTGCATTGTTATTACCTTATACATTTAGTATTCAGACTATAGATAATCTACCAATTATACGCCGTATATGCAAGGAATATCATCTTGAAAGAAAGGCATATTAAAGATATTATAGGCTTTGCAGGTATCGTATATGAGAATGAACTTAAGAGATTACAGACTAATTGCATATATAGCGGTTACACTCATAGTATTATTTGGTATATCCCGATTGTTTATGTCGGATACCGGCCAATACGTAAGAATCACCGAGGGCGGCAGTGAAATCGGTACATACCCTATAGATAAGGATGTAATGATCAATCTTACGCACAATACCGTAACGATTAAGGACGGTAAGGTATACATGTCTAAGGCAGATTGCCCGGATGGACTATGCATCAAACAGGGAGCCATCTCACATTCCGGCGAGGCCATTGCCTGTCTTCCGAACCGAGTGAGTGTCACGATAGGGTCAGGTAAGTCTGGGATCAGATCCGCACACTTACCAGTTAATTATTCGGGTATACACTTTGATACACTGGTCAGTGCAACCATTAACGGAATGTCTGATACTTATACCGATGTAAACGGAATTATCCGTTCGGAATGCGAAAGATTTGAACTGATCTGCAGCAGAACAAATTCTTCTTCAGAATTGTATAAATTAAATCACGGTTTGATTAATGAGAAAAAATCCGTCAATATTGATGGCGTAGATTATACAGCATATAAGGTATCTGACGAGCTGTTTGGCATGATCTCAACCGGCCTTAATGCATACGAAACCTCTGACGGCATTTTCGACATTGCAATCGGAGCCGTAACGGATCTGTGGGACTTTAAATCAGGCGAAGAAATCATCCCCGATAAAGTGTCCGTCGCATCCGCTCTTACATCAGTATCAACCGATTCGATCAAGTTACTTGATAATAACTATATAGTAATAACTGATGATAATACCGTAATTGATCTCGGCGGATTGGCCAAAGGTTATATAGGCGACAGTTTAAGAAAGACTCTTACCGACGCCGGAGTAACCGATGCAGTTATATCACTCGGCGGTAATGTAATTACCATAGGCGATAAATCTGGAGAATCATACAAGATAGGCATCAAAAAGCCTTTTGATGAGAAAGGCGAGCTCTTAACAACGGTATCTTCATCGGATAATTGTGTCATCACTTCCGGAACTTACGAAAGATACTTCCGCAAAGACGGCAGACTATATCACCATATCCTCAACCCTTCCACAGGATACCCATTCGATACCGACTTATCCGGAGCTACGGTAATATGCGATTCTTCTCTTACGGGAGATATATTAAGTACGACTCTGCTTGCCAAAGGATATGCTGGCGCATGCAAATATGCGGATGAACTGATAGGCGATAATATTTATGTTATTCTCTCCGATAATAACGGAGACATTGTATATGATTCAAGGCCATAACCTATAATTTGGTTCTGGCAATATATTCATAGAATATCTTACCGTCCATATCATAGGTATAATAGTTATACATCAGATCTTCGGACGTATTCGGATCCCCTCTCTTGGTAAACCACTTCATCGTAGGATAGCCCGATGCTATATCCGTTCCCTGTGAATTATATTTAATATTATCGGAGATTTCACATATCGGATATATCATTCCGAGAACAAGTATGGTTAAGGCAACTCCCTTTCTTATTCCCAGACTTGTACTGTTGTCGTCTTTGATAAGCAGAGCAAATACCATGATCATAAGTATATAAAGCGAAGGTATCGAGCCCGACATCACCACGTCATTACACAATCCCATTCTAAACCACGGCAGCACAAGCAGTACCGCCAAATTAGCATAATACACCGGGTTATTCTTATTCTCCGGCCATACACAGGCGCTGTATATTCCGAACATAAATACACAGAATACAACATATACCCAGATATGTGTCGCATCATATATCTCTAATCTAAATGCAGAACTTATAGGCTTATCCACCTGTATGTTACCAAGGAAATAAAAGAAAAGAATCGACCCGAGACTTATGCCCGGCAAAATATTCGTGAGTGCCAAAACTTTTGTAATTGTTATATCACGTTTTAATAATTGAATTAAAACGGTGATTATGGCAACAGCGGCCAAAGCCGCAAAAGAAAAAGATCCGAACAGCAATGAAGGCAACAGGATAAGGACGTAGTACTCCACTTTCTTAATCTTCTCAATAAGCATCATGGTAGCAAGCCACGGTACAATTACCTGGGGTATCACCCAGCGAAGCATAACAAGATTACTCCTGTACTGCAGCATAATTCCGTCCACAAGTACCCAGTGATAGCTGCCGACCGAATACATCCTCTCCGCATATATTAACTTAAGTACAAGTTGAACCAGACAGAGTGCTCCGCAGAAGAACAGCATCATATACACACCAAGTATCTGCTTCCATACGCTGTCTGCCTCCGTAAGTCTTATAAGCATAAGATAAGCAAGTATGAGTCCCAATACACACCATACCGCCATCACTATGTTTCCCACATCAAACGAATTAAACAGTTTGCCGATTACTGCAGGCACAAGGTAATGTCCCAGATAGTAAGTAAGCATGCTTTTATCATATCTGTCGTAGTATACCGGCCACGGAGATCTGATCAGATCCCTTAATACAGCGTTATGCTTCTCCCAATCTCCTGCCTGAGGGAACACTCCCCCAATTCCGATGATAATGCATATAAAGATAATTGTAAGGCAGGCTATAGCCAATACCGCAGGATGAATCACCACAGAATCAGATATATAATCCTTGGTCATAAATTCATCCGGATCATATTCCTTATCTTGCAATACAGAGGATTTAATATATCCCAAATCATCTTTAATAAAGCATATGAATGCCCATGTCAGAATAAGCATCGTCGGCAAAGCAAAGTACCACTTCGTATAGCCGAATAAGAACAATGCTATAGGAATATACATATATAACAGAATTATTAACTTAAGTTTCTTACCGTCTAATCTCATGCTTGTAATTATAGTTCTAAAAGTCTTTATTACCTGCTTATTTTTATAATAACACTTGCTATTTCATTATCTCGGTATACAACACTGCCCAAGGTTGCAAGCTTGTCTACATCAATCTGCCCGAAATCACTGTATTCCTCAGGACCTACATATATATATTCAACATCATATTTATTAAGCAGTTCACTGACAAGGGCCAAATCGGGCGAAGTATATATTTGTGCTATATCAGCTTGTCTTTCTGATATAAATTCTCTGCTGTTGTGCCACAACCATTCATGTGTGTTCCATCCAAGTATCGTCGGATGTCCTGACATTGCTGCTATAAGCGCACCCTTAGAATAGCTGTTTGCATGTGTAGTAAGTATAACTTCTCTTCCATTTAAGTTATCTTCTATCCAATCCAGGGCATCTGCCTCTCTGCCCATCTCTTTCCTTATGGCTGATGTAGCATCCACGCCCATGTAATTCCAATCCTTAAATTCACCGAACCACATCCTGCAGGAAGTGATCATATAACCTCCGGTCAATATAAGAACAACCAAAGCAACCGACATATATCTCTTATATCTGTCAAGTCTTAAATATTTCACAATATCCGATTCAGCTATCTTATCGGCAAGAACCGTTGTGATTGCATATCCCATCACAATTCCCAACAGAATATAAGCCTCATAACAGAGTTTAAACATCGTATTACATCTGGGATAACCATCTATATATATATCTTCCACAAATATAACTTCCGGCATAAGAGCAAGTCCGATACCGCATAAGCCGATCAAAAGCATGAATTTATCCGCAGGATTAAGCAATTCGGATTTATCCTTACTTCTAATTAAATAAAGTATATATATAATAAGAACGATCAGAGGAAGGCCCCACAATACCAGCCATTGATAGGGCTTGGAATGAATCTGGCAGAGCTTAATTCCGTTCACCATCTTCTCAAACTTAAGATCAAACGGAAGTTTAATAAGAGTCGCAATTACAAATATCAGGGCACCTTCAATTAATGTAAGAATATAAGGATAATAATTATTTCCGTATCTTCTTATATTAAAGAACAGAATGATACTTCCTGCCACAACATAATAGATCGGAAAGTCCCAATAATTGGTCATCGCAGCAATACCCAGAATGAATCCCAAGAACACTGTATGTCTGTCAAATATCTTGCCTATGACGCTGCCGCAAGCTAAATTGCCCGAGGAATCACGCATGCCGATATTGCCGCCTTCAGTTGTTTTGCTTGCAAGAAATGCGGCATAATCAATAAGTAAAGCAATAATTGTAAATACGATCATTATATCTACGAAATGTGCATGAAGATCACCGATGATCAGTGAATAGCTCGGGAATTCCGTAATAGTTCTGTCCGAATCAACCTTCGGAATATATCCTATATAACGTGTAGATGACGCGAACCAATACGTGGGCTTCTCACCTTCTATCTGCAGAATATCCCAAAACATCGGAACAAGCTTATAGAATACAATGTAATGGAAATTACCGCATAAGGTCACCGCAAATGCAGCCAAAGCCCCTCCGAGTTTGCATACGGTTTGGCATAAATTGCCTCTTAATGCAAGCAAAGAATGTACGGCAGAGTATGACAGAAGCAGGCAGAATGTACCAATAAGCGAAACGCCGAGGCTGTATCCCACTGATACCGGTACAAAGCTTAGTTTGCACAGATATGTAATAAGATATTGTCCGAAATAATAATAATTAATATATTCGCCAGCCGCCCAGATATCAAGAGGAGGCATATAATCCGTCTTATCAAGGGTGAGCATGAAGGCATAGTCCATTACCCTCTCAGTCTCAATCGCCATTATCTGATGCGCCAACAGCCATGTAAATAGCACAAATACCAACAAGAATACAACTTGCCACTTAACAATAATATCCAAACTGTATCTTATATTAAATAAGGCACTTAAGCTTTCATTGCTGTTATCACCTCTTCTGCTGTAAACCAGGAATAAAATATAAATCACCAAGGCAGATATGATAACACAACAGATTGAGACCGTTCTATTAAAGGGAAGAATATGCAACGAAGAAAGCAGCCATTGTAAATATGCGCAAATACTCAGGCCGACTATTCCCGAATATATATATCCACAATCGCATTTAAGCCTGCCGAATATAAGCCCGTTAAGAGGCAGGGCTGCCATGCCCAGCACAAATATAACCAGCGCAAATCTGAGAAGATACATCATATCATTGCCAAGCAGAACAAAACCTATGACAACGTCAAGTACCAACAGAACAAACCAAAATGCCGAAAATATACTGTTTTCATTATCCGAACTGTCGCTCTTCCGGTTAATAATTATCACATCTGCCTCCGGATCAGAAGATCACCTTAAATAATCCCGCACTAACCAATCCCATGATAATACCCGCAAGTACAACCCCGCAGACAACGGCAATAACGCTCTTCTTAAATTCCATATCAAGAATGCTTGCAGCCAGTGTTCCGGTCCATGCTCCCGTACCGGGAAGGGGAATACCCACAAATAAGAACAGCGCAAAATATAGGCCTCTGCCTGCTTTGGCCTGAAGTTTATCTCCGCCCTTCTTGCCTTTCTCAAGGCAGAAAGTAAAGAATCCTCCGATAACTTTCTTATCTTTGCCCCATTCCAAAACTTTCCTCGCAAACAGATAAATAATAGGAACAGGAAGCATATTGCCGACAATAGCAATTACATAGCATAAGGGAAGGCTAAGGTCCACTCCGCTTTCAATAAATCCGATTGCATAAGGGATAGCACCTCGAAGTTCAATCAAAGGCACCATCGAAATAAGAAACACAATCAAATAATGATAAAAAACAGACATAATAAGTCTCCTATCCGAGCGAGAAGCTCTTTACTTAATTTACTACAAAATTCTGAAAATTAATCACAGCAAATTCCATAAAATACCTCATGTTATCAAAGATATTCTTTCGTCAAAATAGCTAAATTGCATTTGTTATAATTATCAGAATTTTACTTTTTATTCAAAAAATAGCAATCACATGCGTTATAAGTGTTTATGTAACCCACAATATGTAGATTGGTACTTTCGTTCAAGCTCCAAAATGTATCATATATTGCACAAAATTAATATCTGAATTTTGCAAGTCAAATTGCAAGTTCGGTAAACATAAGGCATTATTTGCAACGTCTCGGACTCTTTTTCCTGCATTTCTATTTCAAATCCGAGAGCGTATTTCATGCTATTTTAACAATATATGGTATGGTTTTCTTAAGACTCAATCCATTTTACCACAATATCTGCATAAATCCTATATATTTGCATAAAATGCATTAATTTCAAGAAAAAATTGTGTATATTTATATTTACAAATCATGATTTTAACTTTTCATACACTAAAGTGTGAAATTTAGAGGCTACAATATATTGTTTTGTGTGAAAATGATATGAAATTGGTCGATTTGGACCCGATTTTGTAAATTTTAATAACTTCTGTCGGTTCATATATGTTATACTTCTATTGTTATGAACGATGTGATAAATATTATGAATTCAATATGGATCCCGATTCTTTTGGCTGTACTTTGTATAGGCAGCGGTTTATATCTTCTGGTAACGGGTAAGCCCGGCATAGTAAGAAGGCGTGATGATAAACGATTGTTAAAAGACGAGAAAGAATATGTCAAAGGAGCAATGATCTTAATGTTCTTTATGGCCCTGGGATGTATTATCATGGCAGCCATCATATACTTCACTGCCAACGATATGATCGCAACCATTGAATCAATAACCTGGTTTGCCGTATTTGCCGTCTTATGGAAGCGTAACGAAGATAAGAACGGAGCGATGTGATTACACCGCTCCGTTTTTGCTCTGTATTCGTTTTTGACAAGCAAATATCATATAGATATACATTTCACGTTTTAATATTGCATATGTACTTATTTAAGATAGGCCACCGAATCGGCAGGTATTATTATCTCCTCTTTCCTTATCTTAACACCATCACCGCTAACAGACATGGTTCCTGTTACGGTTACATCTTTGGTAAGACCTTTAGAACTTAAATACTCACTAATAACACTCTTAGGCACTTTAACAGTCTCATCAGATGTATTGTATATTACAAATACGGTTTTATCTTCCCAGGTTCTTGCAGTTATAACGGTATTACCCGAACTTGATTCATACAGGATCTCATCATTTCCCCTTGCAATCTCCGGATTATTATTCCTTAGTTGCAATCCTGTTTTATATATATAATATAAAGAATCTTTGTCTTTAAGCTGTTTATCAACAGGCTTACACTTCTGATTGATGTCCTTATCCGCATCGGCAGGTCCCATGCACATACCCGACTGCGCCTTATCGGACCAGTACATTGCAAGCCTCTTATTCTCATCCTTAGGTCCGTAGGACATCATCCCTATCTCTTCTCCGTAATAAATAAACGGAGAACCGGGCATACTAAGCAGCAACATCGCAGCTATCTTCATTTTATCCTGCTTGCCGTTATAAGCATTATAAACACGAGGCATATCGTGATTGGTAATAAAAGGCGCATTGATACAGTCAGGATTATTCGCGCTTCTTGCAACATTATTGTCTATCATCTTATTAACGAATGAGCTCGCGCTCTCCCGTCCCCATGCCGTCATGATTATATCGCCCTCACCCTGAGCAAAATCAAAGTCAAACATACTGGGAGTAAGACTTGTATAATAATCCTCTATGGTCTGTTCAGAAGCCCAGACTTCGCTCACCATATAAACATCGGGATCAATGTCTTTACAGTATCCGTACAGTTCATTAAGCACTGCCGCATTAAATCTTGTATCTGTCTCCTCATAATGAAGCGGCGCATCCATTCTGAATCCGTCAACTCCCTTATCCATCCAGAAAGACATGATATCCTTTATTTCCGCCTTCAATTCCTCATCGGCAAGATTAAGATCAGGCATTTCCGACCAGAAGCTTCCCTCGTAGTAATACTCGGTCCCTTCTATTGGATACCACGTGTTATTAATCTTATCTTTGGAAAAATGATAGTAATTTACATACGGACAATCCGCAGGATTCGGCTCATCTCCGACGGACAGTCCTTTAAGATAATCCGTGGCCTTAACAAACCACGGATTATTCGAAGATGTATGATTAATGATCATATCAATAATAATATTGATATGTTTTGAATGTGCAGATTCGATTAGAGACTCAAAATCCTCCATAGTTCCATACTGAGGATCTATAGCCTTATAATCAGTTACATCATATTTATGATATGTGGGCGACGGACAAATAGGCATCAGCCATATTCCGTTACATCCAAGCTCCGCTATATAATCTAATTTCTGCTCAACGCCCTTAATATCTCCTATTCCGTCCCCGTCGCTGTCATAGAACGAATATACAAACACCTCATAATAATTCCTGTAATTATCATCCAACGCACCAGATATAGAAGGCTGAGCTTTCGAAGCACAGCTTGTAAGCACAATTGATAATAATGAAATTAGAATTATCAGCTTTCTTTTCATAGATAATTAGATTATGACTTTGCAAAAATTATTAATTAGCGAGAGCGTGCCCGCGTTGCATTATATCTATGATTCACCGTAAATGCATTGCATTTTAGCCTTTGACGGCACCTCCGGTAACACCCTCAACATAGTATTTCTGAAGGCACATAAACAGTATTGTTACAGGGATGGCTACAAGTACACCGCCGGCGCAGAATCTGGTGAAATATCCCTGATAATCGTTGGTCCACACCCATCTGGTCATGGCTACGGCAACGTTGTAACTCTCATCATGTCCGAATGCCACATATGAAGCAAATACGTAGTCACACCAAGGTGCCATGAATGCAACAAGCGCCGTATATATGATGATTGGCTTACTCATTGGAAGTGTCATCATCACAAATACTCTTGCCCTTGTAGCTCCGTCTATTCTTGCAGCTTCATCAAGTGCCTTGGGAATCGTATCGAAATATCCCTTACATACATAATATGCCATTCCGGAGCTTGCAACACCCACAAGAATAAGTCCGGGAACCGCGCCTGCCTGTGTGAGTCCGAACTGCTTAAGCAGGAAATACAGACATATCATAGTTAAGAATCCTGGGAACATTCCCAGTACCAGCCAGAATCTCATAAGGAAAGTTCTACCTGTAAAACGCATCCTGGACAGAGCATAACTTACGCACAGAACAATTAATGTCTGGAACAATGCAACGAACACGGCAATTATAATTGTATTGCAATACCATCTTATAAAGTTAGTCTGTCCGCTGAATAAGAATTTGTAATTATCAAGCGAGAAATGCTTGGGAATAAGGTAATCAACCATTCCGCCGTACTCTACATTAGGGTCATAACTTCTAAAACTCTGAAGCAACAAACCCACAAACGGGAAGAGCCAAATTATACTGATGATTATAAGCGCTATATGAGCAATTACATTGCTTCTGGCCTGTTTCTTCTTGTATGATTTATTCATTATTGGAAGCCCTCCTCATCTTTAACGGATGGCAATGCGTTGTATACAACCAGTGATACGACCGCCGTCACAATAAATACCATAATACCTAACACTGCAGCCATGCAGTAATTGGTATCATTAACAGTCATCTTATATAACCAGGTAACCAACAGATCCGTGCTTCCGGCCTTCTCAGCCAGACGAATAGATTGCGGTTTACCCTGAGTAAGCAGATATATGACATTGAAGTTATTAAGATTAGCCGTAAACTGAGTCAACAGGAAAGGTCCGGTTACAAACAGCATATAAGGAAGCGTAATGCTTCTAAACATCTGCCATCCCGTTGCTCCGTCTATCCTTGCACTCTCATACAGATCCTCGGGAATATTCATAAGTAATCCCGTAGCAATAAGCATCATATAAGGAATACCGATCCAAATATTAACTACAATTATTGTAATACGTGCAAGCATGGGATCTACCCAGAATTGAATCGGTGAAGATATCCAGCCAAGTTTCATCATCCATCCGTTTAATAATCCGTCATTTGAGAATAACTTCATAATATACAGAAGGGATACGAACTGCGGAACGGCTATTGTAAGGACAAGGATCGTTCTCCACAATCTCTTGAAATTAACGCCCTTCTTATTAATAAGCATCGCTACTGCCAGGCCCAGGAAATAGTCTATAAACGTTGCAAAGAATGCCCAGACAAGCGTCCACGCAAGTACCTGTACAAACGTTGAACCTATTCCGGATGAACCGAAAGACAATAACCTTTTGAAGTTCGCCATACCGACCCATGTAAACAGATTCGTGGGCGACTGATGATTCTTATCATAGTTGGTGAAAGCAACGCAGATCATGAATATTATCGGCAATACCGTAAATACAAAGATTCCTGTTACAGGTAAAGCCAACAGCGTCTTATCGAAATTCTTATCAAAAAGTGATTCAAATACAGTTTTGTTGCTCGGAAGGCTCTTGCCCTGTGCAAGCAACTTCTCCTGATTAAGATTATCACGAATATTCAAATACCAGAGCAGAATAAAAGCGGCTATAACAAATACAGTTAATATACTGAATAAAAGTATAAGGAAACTGTTATCGCCGTATACGGTCTTACGACCGACTTTCTGTGTTACGGTATCGCCAAGAGTTCCCAATTTGGAACAATACTTGGCACCGAACAGAATCATGTAAAGAATAAAAGCAACTTCACTTACCAGAAACGCTATACCCTTAAGTATCTGGCCGCGAAGCATCTGACCGAAGCCCATGATTAACATGGAAACCTTAGTCTTCCCCTCTCCCTTTGTGACCGCTTCCCCAATCGATCCGAATACATTCTTAATGCCAACTTCCATTTGTAACCTCCAAAAAGGCCCGGCAAAGATATCTTCGCCGGGCCTAATGCCTTGAATCAATCTATGCATTTAAATTATACCACAGATTGCGTTATTCTGATTAATTATCAGACAACTTACTTAGCGTAACTTACGCATGTATCCTGGAAGTTCTGAAGTGCTGCCATAAGGTCTGCATCTGAAGAACTTGCAGAGATCTCACCGTTTCTTACTGAATCACCAAGTGATGTAGCAAGGTTCCAGTAATCTCCGGGATACTGTCCCTGAGGGATAGAGAATGCAAGCTGCTCGCCGAGAGCTGATAAAGCTTCATCAGCCTTAACATCTGCAGATCCCTGAGCCTTAATGTTTGAAGGGCCCCAACCTACTTCGTTGTATCTTGCAAGCTGAACTTCCTCACTTGCGAGGTAATTAGCTATTGCATCACATACAGCAAGCTTATTCTCATCTTCCTGAGGCTTAACACCGAGAAGCTTGAATCCGCCGAATCCGCTTAACTGATATGTCTTGCCGTCAGAACCTTCGAATGAAGGAAGCTTAGCACATGCATAATTATCACCCATGATCTCCTTAACTGCAGCCGAATCCCATGTACCGTCTACGATAGCGCCTACATTAGTAGCCTCGCCGGCACTTGAACCGTTCTGGAACGAAGGAGAAGCACAGAGTTCAATGATCTCCCTAAGCGCAACAACACCGGCATCTGAAGCATAAGATACATTAGCCTTGGTGAAGTTACCGTTATCATCTGTATCATATGTAAGTTCGCATCCTGTAGCAAAGAAGAATGCTGTCTGATACCAACCTGAGTTAACCTCGAAATAGAAATTCTTACCTGCAGCTTCACAATCAGCTACAATCTTCTCAAGCGATGAAGGGTCAGTAACCACGCTCTTATCATAATATAAGAAGTAACCGTTATCTGATGTAAGAGGGTAAGCATAGAGCTTCTCACCTACTGTTGCAGCGCCGATAGATCCTGCATCGTTATTCTTCTTAACATCTGCTTCGTAATCAGGATTAACAACCTCAAGCGCTCCTGCTGAAACAAGTCTTGCAATCTGATCCTGAGGGAATGCATATATATCAGCTGCAGCTGTAACGTCTGTTATAACCTGTCCTGCAGCATCTCCCTCACCTACAGGCTCAATTGTAACCGTATAACCTGCATACTCAGGATTGGCTTCCATAAATGACTTAATCTGATTGTCTGTGAATTCAACAACATTATCCGCAACCCAAACTTTAATCTCGCCGGTACCGTAATTCTTCTTACCGCATCCAACAAGGCCAAGAACCATCAGTACAGCTAAAAAGCTAACCAAAATCTTCTTCTTCATTTCGTCCTCCTTTGATGATGCACATTTTGTAGTGCATTGCTAAAAATCACTAAATATATTGTAGAATTAAATACTCTATGCGTCAACATTCTTATTTACCAAAAATGAAGAGGCATTTTTGTACAATATTACTAAAATTTACTAAACTAATTGTGCGAATAATAAAGCCCCCGAATAATCGAGGGCTTTATGACACAGTATACTATTTAATATCAGTTCTTCTTATTCTCTGAATATACCTTCTTGGCTTCTTCCCAGCCAACCTTGGCACCTGCTACACCGGCCTTAGCAACTTCCACACCGGCATTAACAACATCCTTGGCAATCTCCTTGCCTGACTTGGCAAGATCCTTGGCTGTCTCCTTGTAGGAATCCTTGTTATTCTCAACGAATTCCTTGGCTGCTCCGGCTACAGACTTAGCCTTGTCTTTGACATCACCGGCCGCACTGATGGCCTTATCTTTAACGTCTACGAATACCTTCTGAATCTTCTCTTCAAGACCTTCGCATCCGCCCTTGCCGTACTGTATAGCTGCCTGAGCTGCCGCAAGTCTTGCGATAGGAACCCTGTAAGGTGAACATGATACATAATCAAGTCCTATCTTATGGCAAAACTCAACGGATGTAGGATCTCCGCCGTGCTCACCGCATATACCGATGTGCAGATTCGGATTAACAGGCTTGCCGAGTCTGATAGACAGTTCCATAAGCTTGCCCACACCATCCTGATCGATACGTGCGAAAGGATCGTTCTCGAATATCTTATTCTCATAATAAGCCTGTAAGAACTTACCTGCATCATCTCTTGAGAATCCGTATGTCATCTGTGTAAGATCGTTGGTACCGAAGCAGAAGAAATCAGCCTCTGCCGCGATCTCATCAGCTGTAAGAGCAGCTCTGGGAATCTCGATCATTGTACCAACTTCATACTCTATCTTAACATCCGATGCAGCTATCTCTGCATCAGCCGTCTCAACAACGACTTTCTTAACATTCTTAAGTTCCTTGACATCACATACAAGAGGAATCATTATCTCAGGCTTAACAACCCAATCAGAATGTTTCTTCTGTGTATTGATAGCAGCTCTTATAACTGCCTTGGTCTGCATAGCCGCGATCTCCGGATATGTAACCGCAAGTCTGATTCCGCGATGGCCCATCATAGGGTTAAATTCATGGAGCGAAGCTATAAGCGACTTGATCTCATCAACGGGTTTACCCTGAGCATAAGCAAGCTTCTGAATATCTGCATCATCCGTAGGAACAAACTCATGAAGCGGAGGATCAAGGAATCTGATTGTTACAGGACATCCTTCAAGTGCTTCATATAACTGTTCGAAGTCATTCTGCTGATAAGGAAGAATCTTATCAAGGGCTGCCTGTCTTTCTTCAACTGTATCCGCACAGATCATCTCACGGAATGCATCTATTCTGTCTTCTTCGAAGAACATATGCTCTGTACGACATAATCCGATACCTTCTGCACCGAGTTCTCTTGCTTTCTTGGCATCTGCAGGAGTATCCGCATTGGTACGAACTCTGAGAGTACGATACTTATCGGCCCATTCCATTACTCTTCCGAACTCTCCGGCTATCTGAGCATCAACCGTAGGAATGATGCCGTCATAGATATAACCTGTGCTTCCGTCTATTGAAATAGGATCACCTTCATGGTATTCCTTGCCGCCTAATGTAAACTTCTTATTGGCTTCATCCATATTGATGTCGCCGCAGCCTGATACACAGCACTCACCCATTCCTCTTGCAACAACGGCTGCATGCGATGTCATACCGCCACGAACTGTAAGTATTCCCTGTGCAGCCTTCATACCCGTAATATCCTCGGGAGATGTCTCAAGTCTTACAAGTACAACCTTCTCACCTCTTGCTGCCCATTCAACCGCATCATCAGCTGTAAATACGATCTTACCGCAAGCAGCTCCGGGAGAAGCGCCAAGTCCCTTACCCGCAGGAGTAGCCTTCTTAATTGCTTCTGCATCAAACTGAGGATGAAGAAGTGTATCGAGGTTACGGGGATCTATCATTGCAACAGCTTCCTGTTCCGTTCTCATTCCTTCATCTACAAGATCACATGCTATCTTAAGTGCGGCCTGAGCCGTTCTCTTACCGTTTCTTGTCTGCAGCATGTATAACTTACCGTGTTCAACGGTAAACTCCATATCTTGCATATCTCTGTAGTGATTCTCAAGCTTCTCACATACATCCTTAAACTGAGCGAATGCCTCAGGGAACTTCTCTTCCATCTCGGCAATCTTCATGGGAGTACGAACACCTGCAACAACGTCCTCGCCCTGTGCATTAGTTAAGAACTCACCGAATAATCCTGTTTTACCTGTTGCGGGATCACGCGTAAATGCAACACCCGTACCACAGTCATCACCCATATTACCGAAAGCCATTGACTGTACGTTAACAGCTGTACCCCAAGAATAAGGGATATCGTTGTCACGACGGTATACATTGGCTCTGGGGTTATCCCATGATCTGAACACAGCCTTGATCGCACCGTATAACTGCTCCTTAGGATCATCCGGGAAATCAGAACCGATCTTAGACTTATATTCAGCCTTAAACTGATTAGCCAGTTCCTTAAGATCATCTGCAGTAAGCTCAACATCCTGCTTAACGCCTCTCTTATCTTTCATTGCATCGATAAGTTCTTCAAAGTACTTCTTGCCGACTTCCATTACGACATCGGAGTACATCTGAATAAATCTTCTGTAGCAATCCCATGCCCAACGGGGATTCTGGCTCTTCTCGGCGATAACGCCTACAACCTGCTCATTAAGACCAAGGTTAAGTATCGTATCCATCATACCGGGCATAGATGCTCTTGCACCCGAACGAACAGACACAAGAAGCGGATTATCAAGATCACCGAACTTCTTACCCGTTATTTCTTCGAGTTTAACTATATATTTGTCTATCTGTCCCCTGATTTCATCGTTAATCTCTCTGCCGTCATTATAATATTGTGTACACGCTTCAGTGGTTATAGTGAAGCCCTGCGGAACAGGAAGACCAAGGTTGGTCATCTCTGCAAGGTTAGCGCCCTTACCGCCCAACAGGTTACGCATGTCTGCCCTGCCTTCACTAAACAAATAAACCCATTTTGTCATACTCTCATCTCCTTTAATTAGAATGTGAACTTGTCGGCAAAATATGTGTCAAGTTCGTCTATAGCCACTCTCTCCTGCTCCATGCTGTCTCTGAATCTTACGGTAACTGCATGATCTTCTTCCGAATCGAAATCATAAGTAACGCAGAAAGGAGTTCCTATCTCGTCTTGTCTTCTGTATCTCTTGCCTATATTGCCTCTGTCATCGAATTCACAATTGTGCTTCTTAGACAGTTGTGCATATATCTTCTCTGCTCCCTCATTAAGCTTCTTTGATAAAGGTAAAACACCGATCTTAACAGGTGCTATAGCCGGATGGAAATGAAGTACGGTACGCATATCAGGTGCCTCTTCCGTACCGATATTCTCCTCATCATATGCCTCACACAAGAACGCAAGTGTCACTCTGTCGGCACCAAGTGAAGGCTCAACAACATAAGGAATGTACTTCTCATTTGTCTCATCATCGAAGTAATCCATAGACTCACCTGATGTATTCTGATGCTGTGTAAGGTCATAATCCGTTCTTGAAGCAATACCCCACAACTCACCCCAATCAGTGAAGGGGAATGCATACTCAATATCCGTTGTATGATCACTGTAGAATGAGAGCTCTTCCGGATCATGATCACGAAGTCTTAAGTGCTCTTCCTTGATTCCTAAGCTTAAAAGCCACTTATAACAGAAGCTTCTCCAATACTCAAACCACTCTGTTTGAGTTCCGGGCTTACAGAAGAACTCAAGCTCCATCTGCTCAAACTCTCTTGTACGGAATGTGAAGTTACCGGGAGTGATCTCATTACGGAACGACTTACCGATCTGACCGATTCCGAAAGGAACCTTCTTACGTGATGTACGTTGAACATTCTTGAAATTAACAAATATACCCTGAGCTGTCTCGGGTCTTAAATATACCGTATCCTTGGCATCCTCGGTTACACCCTGGAATGTCTTGAACATAAGGTTGAATTCTCTGATTCCGGTGAAATCATGCTTGCCGCATGACGGACAGGGAACATTATTATCCGCGATAAACTTCTCCATCTGCTCATGTGACCATCCGTCAACTGAGCCCTCAAGCTTGATTCCCTTCTCTTCCGCAAACTTCTCGATAAGCTGATCTGCTCTGAATCTCTCATGACAGGCCTTACAATCCATCAAAGGATCCGAGAAACCGCCAAGATGTCCTGAAGCCACCCATGTCTGAGGATTCATAAGGATCGCACAATCCACACCCACGTTGTAGGGATTCTCCTGAATGAACTTCTGCCACCATGCGCGCTTAACGTTATTCTTAAGCTCTACGCCTAAGTTACCGTAATCCCATGTGTTGGCTAATCCTCCGTATATCTCCGAACCGGGATAAACAAATCCTCTAGTCTTCGCCAAATTGACGATCTTATCCATTGTTTCTTTTGACATTATTAATACTCTCCTCTATAGTTTATTCAAACACGATATAACACGTGTTATCGTCCGTAATATTGCCCTTCTTATGGCTGTCTGTAAGATTGACGTTCTCGCTTATATAAGCCGGTTTGCCGAATAACAGGATATCCGTCTGCCCGCTGAATATAGCTATGGTCGATTCCTGCATGTTCTTAAGTCTCTCGGTAGTCAGAGCCTCACCGTTATCCGCATTATGAACGGGTACCAACAGGCTGTATCCCGCCTTAATAGCCTGAGCTATCGTTCCGTAGAAAATAGGCTGTTCATTAAGATAGTAGTATGCATCATCGTCCTCATAATCAAGCGAACACTTAAGCACATTGTTCTCATATGAGACATCATAGAACTTGATCTTACTCTTCCCCCGGGCGTTATACTCATCCACACGACTGTTCGTTGCAGTTTCCCACTCACTCTCATCATACAGATCAGAAGGAAAATCCTCGACTATGTGCTCTATGATATGACCGTTTTTGGTAAACTCAAGTGTGGTCTTATCATAAGAGCCTTTACCACAGCCCGTAAGAATACAAAAAAGGCAGGAAGTAAGTATAATCTCTACTATTCTCTTCCTACCTTGTCTATCATTACTCATTGTAATCATTCTCCTCATACCTGTCATAATATTATACAGATTTCAGAGAATTTTTACAAGACACTTTTATTACTTTAATACCGGCAAAAACAATGAACAATTAATCTATATAAAGCACCGATTTTATCTAGAGTTTGAGCGGACCGTCACCTATTGATACAACATAGAAATCAGCCTTAAGTCCTGTCTTTGCTTCATATTCTGCGGCAACTTCGGATTTAAACTTCTCAACCGCACTGTTTCTGACGATTGATACGGAACAACCGCCGAATCCGCCTCCGGTTATACGAGATCCAAGCACTCCCTCAATCTTCCATGCAGCTTCAACCAGTATATCAACCTCAGGACATGAAGCCGCATAATCAACGCTCATTGAAGTATGAGCTTCGTTCATAAGCTTACCGAAAGCTTCAACATCGCCGTCCTTTAAAGCCTTAACAGCCTTAATTGTTCTTCTGTTCTCATATACGGCATGCTTGGCTCTTGCTCTGCAGTTATCCTTGGTAATTACAGACTTATTCGCCTCAAACGTTGCTTCGTCAAGATCACCCAAAGACTCAATATCCACAACTTTCTTAAGTTCTGCAAGCGCTTCCTCACACTCGGCTCGTCTTGTATTGTAATCACTGCCAACTAGTGAATGCTTAACATTGGAATTGGTAACAATTATGCATGCATCTTTAAGGGCGATAGGCGCATACTCAAATTCAAGAGTCGCCGTATCAAGGAATATGGCATTATCCTTCTTGCCCATTGCGGAAGCGAACTGATCCATGATTCCGCAGTTCATGCCGTTGTAATTATTCTCAGAATACTGTCCTATCTTAGCCAGGTCCACATTGGTCACTTCATTAAGTCCGAACTGATCCCTTAAGAATTCTCCGGTAAGGACTTCAAGCGAAGCCGAGCTGGATAATCCGCTGCCTGCCGGTATCGTACCGTATATAAGCACATCAAGACCTGTAGGAATATCATATCCTCTGCCGGTAAATGCCCATATAACGCCCTTGGGATAGGCAGTCCACGAATCATCTGCCTTAGGTCTCATATCATCAAGGGATGTCTTAACCACACCGCTGTCAGGAAAGTTCATCGAATAGAAATTAAGTTCCCTGTCATCACGCTTTCTGACTGCAGCATAGGTACCGATAGTCAACGCACACGGGAATACATGACCGCCGTTATAGTCCGTATGTTCCCCGATAAGATTCACTCTTCCCGGAGCAAAATACACACTGACTCCGGTACTGTCCCCGAATATCTTCTCAAATTCGTCAATCAGTTCCTTTTTAATATCGCTCATATATAACCTCACATTACATTTTAGTTCATACAATACCCTTATACACTATAAAATATTTTGTATTTATAGTCCATACATTATTGCGTTTATTACTTAAACTGTCATACAATATACTCAGTCATCAGATTGTCTGTGACAGGACAATATATTGCACAAGCGGACAATATGGAGCCGTTGGTACTTAGCCGGCGTTTTTCAGACGGCTTATGTACCACTACGGCGGAATCTTAGTGCAAACGTGTCCGCGTTGTAATATATTGTCCCGCCACAGACACACCAGAAACGGAGGATTTATGAGGGTACAGGAATTACTTTTGGGTGCGGCCTATTATAACGAATATATGCCGTATGAGCGAATAGATGAAGATATGGAGCTTATGAAGAAGCTCGGATTTAATACCATAAGGATCGGCGAGTCGGCATGGAGCACATGGGAGCCAAAAGACGGAGAATTCGATTTCTCTAAGCTAACCGCCGTGCTTGAAGCTGCAGACAGACATGAATTAAAAGTCATTGTCGGCACTCCGACCTATGCTATCCCGCCCTGGCTTGCCCGTAAATATCCGGATATCATGTCGGTTACCAAAGACGGCCAGCTTCTGTACGGTCACAGACAGTTCTTTGATATAACCAATGAGCATTACAGATATCATTGCAACAGGATTATCCGCAGAATGATGCAGGCCGTATGTGATTATGAATGCATTATTGGCTATCAGATCGATAACGAGACAAGGGCTGCAGATGCTGCAGGTCCAGATGTTCAGGCATTATTTGTAGAGAAGATGCGTGCCGAATATCCCGATATAGATGATTTTAACAGAGAGTTCGGTCTTGATTATTGGAGTAACAGGATCGCCGATTGGGATGATTTCCCCGATGTACGCGGAACCATCAACGCAAGCATTGATGCTGCCTACAGAAGGTTCTTAAGATACTGCATAGCTGATTTCATTGCATGGCAGGCTGATATTGTCAGAGAATATGCCAAGGAAGGTCAGTTTATAACACATAACTTTGATTTTGACTGGAGAGGCTATTCATACGGTCTTCAGCCACTGGTTAATCAGCGTGCCGCAGGAAGAGCCCTTACAGTTGCGGGTGCAGATATTTATCATCCTTCTCAGAACGAACTCACAGGTGCAGAGATTGCAATCTGTTCCGATATTGCCCGTTCAATCAAACAGGAGAACTATCTTCTGCTTGAGACTCAGTCTCAGGGAAGATTTAACTGGCTGCCCTATCCCGGCCAGCTTCGCATGCAGGGATATGCTCAGTTATCCGGCGGTTCCAACTCCATTATTTATTGGAATTGGCATTCTATTCATAACAGCGCCGAAAGTTTCTGGAAAGGCATCTTAAGCCATGATTTGGAGCCGGGTGAAACATATCATGAGATATCCGAGTTTACATCTGAACTTGAAGGTATAAGCAGACACCTTATCAATCTTCGCAAGAACAATAAGGCTGCGATATTGATCGATCATGTTGCCCTTACGGCACTTGATGAATTCAAAGAAGATCTTAATATTGACTACAACGATGTTGTAAGAAGAATATATGACGCATGTTATGAAATGAATCTTGAGTGCGACATCATATATAAATCAGCCAAACTTGACAGATACAGCCTGGTGATTCTTCCTGCTTTCTACAGCGTGGATGATTCAATGGTCGGCAAGTTCCGCTCTTATATCGAAAACGGCGGACATATAATCGCAACATTTAAGAGTTTCTTTGCAGACAGAGAACTTAAGATATTCGCGGATACCGCTCCGCACGGCATGACAGACGTATTTGACATCAAATACGATATGTACACCAAACCCGGTACCGCTACTGTTATGTTCGATGACGGTCAGGAATTTAATATCGATAATCACATCGAGTTGCTTGAACTTAGTAAGGATGCCGTACCCTGGGCAAGATATTCACACCCATACTGGAATAAATATGCAGCGATAACACACAGCAAATACGGTAACGGCTCAGCTACTTATATAGGATGTATGTGTTCTAAGGCCGCTATGAGCAAGACTATACGTAGAGTTGCCATGATAGCCGGCATCAAGCTTCCCAGATATCAGTTCCCTCTTATCAGAAGAAGCGGAATCAATGATATGGACGAGCATCTGGAGTACATATTCAACTATTCAATGGAGAACAATACAGTTATCTGTGAGCACAGTTGTAAGAATCTGATCGGCGGAGAACGCTACGAAATGGGCGCAGGTATCACTCTCCGTCCTTGGGATGTGGCTATACTTATAGATGAAGATGAATAAATCTAGATAAGCGAATTTAACACCTCAAGACTCTTAAACGGATAATTCATCGTAAGCCTGCAGGTGTCGGCCGCAATCTCCTCAAGTTCTTTAAGCACTTCGTCGGTTACGGCAAATGTATATAGTTTCTCAATGCTGCTCTGCACGATATGATCTATCGCATGCAGAGTGGCATTTTTATATTTCGCATTGTCCCTCGGTCCCGGGAATTCTCCGTTAACAACGGTAGATTTGATCTCATAGATTACCCTTATTAATCTGTTATCGATAGAGGGATGCATTAATGCCTTAAGACTCTGATATAACAGTTTAAGCATCATTATCTCATCATTATTCTCTCTTGTATAATAATCGGCTATCTCAAGCATATACATACCGTAATATGCCCCTTCGACATCCATTCTCAGTTCATCGAAGTAATTAAGCGCCTCTATATCATTGATAGAATATGAATTCTTGCCCTCATAGAGTTTAAAATTGGCAAAAACAAAGAGATTAGTTCCGGCAACGAACCTGCTGTTGGGCTTTCTTGCCCCTTTTGCAAACGCAGTGATCTTACCTCTGTTATCGGTAAGTATTATAACACGCCTGTCATAATCTCCTATGGGTTCGCTTCTAAGAATAATCCCTTTTAATTCAACGTTATCCTGCATATTATCCGTGTATGTATATATATCAATCCGTGGCTTTGCTTTCAACTATATCAAGCATACCGTAATAGTTCTTATAAGCTCTCTCATAAGCTTCGTTAAACTTCGTATTTTCACCTTTATGAAGATCTTTGATATATGCGTGAGGAAGGTTGGCTTTCTCGGGTTTGATCCTGGCGATCACGGCCACACCTACGTGGGAACAGGAATCGGACATCTGCTCTATATTGGTAAGCACATTAAGGAAGCTGATTCCGGCTCTTATAGTACATTTACCGTCTCTTAATCTTCCGAGATGATTGTCATGAAGTGTATTGATAAGATCATCCATAACCTCTTCGAGGGGTTCAATATGATATGCCGCATCTATATTTCGTCTTATAAATGTCAACTTGGTATAATCTAAAATGGTATCCAGAAGATCCCTTATAACCTTTAATTCATTAATGGCAGTCTGCGAGAACTCAACGCCCTCATCATGCATTTCTTTGACCGTAATTGCAACATTATCCGCATAGTCGCCAAGATGTTCAAATTCAGTTACAAGCTTATGATACTGTTCAAATATCCTGATATGAAGATCTTCTCTTATATGAGGCGAGAGTTGAACAAGATAATTGTCCACTCTGTCCGTTAACATATCGATATTCTTCTCTTCCGCTATTATCTCATTAACTATGGCCTCATCATATTTATCTATGATATCAAGCGCCTTGTTGACATTGCCAACAGCCGCGTCAAGCATCGCATTAAGGGCATTGTAGCAGCTTCTGAATGCAAGTGCGGGAGTTGAGAAGAATACGGGGTTAAGAGCAGACACAATATCTGCGTATTTACTCTTAGGTTCCTCCTCATCGGGGAGTATCCTTTCACTTAACTTAACAAATATTCCGACAACAGGAAGTAATACGATTGCACAACTTAGATTGAATATCGTATTTGCGTTGGCAATTGTACCCGGTGTCATATTCATATTCCAGAGATTATCAAGCATACCGAGGGAATGTATTATAGTAACGGTAAGAATTACCAATATGCTCTTGCTTAGGTTATACAATATATTGACCAATCCGACTCTCTTGGCTTCTTTCTTGGCACCAATCGAACAAACAATAGCCGTCGTAACACAATCACCAAGATATATACCGACCAAAACAATGTATATCGTCTTAAACGGTATTGAATCTGCCATTGAGAAAGCCTGCAGTATACCGATTGTCGCAGACGAACTCTGAAGAACAAAAGCCACTCCCGCGCCGATAATATATCCCAATACCGGGTTATCCCCCATGTGTTCAAACAGACTTCCCAACAAACCACCCTCAACAAGTCCGCTTACCGATGCAGTCATATTCATAAGGCCGACAAACAATATACCGAATCCCATTGCTATCGATCCTAAGTTATCCGAGCGTTTAAAATGGCAGAACATTATAAGAATAATACCGATTATTAATGCAACAGGAGCAAGTGTAGATGGTTGAAATAATTTAAGAATCGGTGATGCATCTTCACCGATATCAAGAAGTCTTATTATCTGACCTGTAACTGTGGTGCCGACATTGGCACCGATGATAATGCCAAGTGACTGTCTAAGACTTAAGATACCTGCGGCAACAAGACCCGAGGTGATGACTATGGTAGCGGTTGATGACTGAATTACCGCCGCAATTGCAAGGCCCAGTATAAATGCCTTAAGGGGATTATTGGTAATTCTCTCCATCCATATCTTAAGTCTTCCCGATGAACCTTCCTTAAGGCTTCCGCTCATAAGTCTCATGCCGTATAAGAACATGGATAAGCCGCCCAAAAGCGATATAATATTGAATATATACATAGAATCAATTCTCCGTAATAAGAATCATTATCATAAAAGCAACGGACAAACAATTATCGTACTGCCCGTTCAATCTATATATTTAATATACAATGTCAGGGATAAATTTACCATAACCATAATTGCCAATATTAAACTACTACATTATAATATCAATGTTAAGAACTGACAAAAGGGAATAAAAATGGATTATTTAAATGAACTAACACACAATTATGTTCTGTTGGCAGCAGGTATCAGCTGGATATCCGCCCAGATAGTTAAGACAATAATAGATTTGCTTATCAACAAAGAACTCAATTTCGAGCGCCTTGTCGGCAGCGGCGGTATGCCCAGTTGCCATTCCGCAACCGTTTGTGCTCTGGCGGTCGCATCGGCCCTTGAATACGGTCTTGGATCTGGTGTATTTGCAGTTGCAGCCATTTTTGCAATAGTCGTCATGTATGATGCCAGAGGTGTACGTCGTGAGACGGGAACACAGGCCGTAATCATCAACCAGATCATGGACTACTTCAACAGCGAGCATCCCGAGAAGATTGAATTTAATACAGAGAACCTGAAAGAGCTTATCGGCCATACTCCCCTTCAGGTTCTGATTGGTGCTTTATTCGGAATAATTATGGGATTTGCGACCTATCCCGTATTTCATTGATCTATATCACGTTTATCATAGCCGTAATTCTTCATAAGCAGGTCTGACTCACGCCAGTCTTTGCGAACCTTCACCCACAGTTCAAGATACACCTTACATTCAAGCATATCCTCTATATCGGGGCGGGCAAGGGACCCGATCTTCTTAAGCATTGAACCGTTCTTGCCGATGATTATGGCCTTATGACTGTCTTTCTCACATACGATGGTGGCCGTGATCTTACATAACTTCGGTCCTTCTTCAAATGCCTCTATGACCACTGCTACACCGTGGGGAATCTCATCTTTTAGAGTCCACAGGGCCTTCTCTCTTATAAGTTCCGCAACAATCTGTCTAAGGGGCTGGTCGGTTATAACATCCTCTTCATAGTAAGGCGCACCCACCGGCATATATGCAAAAAGACTGTCGATCAACTCCTTGACACCTTCTCCTGTCTTGGCCGACACGGGGATGATCTCATTAAACTCACAGGCCTTGCGATATGTCTCGATTACTTCCAATACTTCAGCCTTATTCTTAAGTTTATCGATCTTATTGATAACAAGAATTCTGGCAACGCCCTTTGATTTGCTTATCTCCTCAATTATGGACTGTTCACCCGCACCGATATATGTCGTGGGTTCAACTATCCATATAAGGGCATCGACATCCACAATGGCCTTTCTGGCAACGCTTACCATATAATCACCAAGTTTATTCTTGGCCTTATGGATTCCCGGCGTATCAACGAACACTATCTGGCCTCTGTCCTCGGTATATACGGTCCTTATCCTGTTACGTGTAGTCTGCGGTTTATCGGATGTAATGGCTATCTTCTGCCCTATGATATAGTTCATAAGCGTAGACTTACCCACATTCGGTCTACCGATTATACTGACAAACCCGGCTCTTCTCTCATCATTCCAATGCATATCCAATTCTTCTGACATATCATTTCCTACTTCTGAGGCTTATTAACATATAACGAACTGCCGCTTGCGGTCTTGCCTTCTGCTGCATTCTTAGCAGCCTCGGCCTCTCTTGCAAGCTTAGCCTCCTTATATGCTTCACGCTTAGCCGCATTCTTCTTATTGACAAATCTGATGACAACAAGTGCGATAACGGCAATTATTGCAAGCAATATGATGTAAGGAAGATTGATCACAAACCAGATACCGAACTCTCTGAATGCGATTCCTATGCTCCTTAAGCTCTCAACAAATCCTTCCTTCATTCGTTCTGCGGGTGTCTTCTCTTCTTCAACAACAACAGTGTAGTCGATCACTTCTCTGATATCGATATTGACCGTGCTGTAATCAACCTTATTGTCATAAGTACGCAGCTGGCTCTCCATTGATTCGATCTGATACTTAACATTGGTCAGTCTGTCTTCCAAAGAAATGATCTCTTCAACGGTATCGGCTTGATCAAGGAACTCAAGCAGTCTGTTCTGCTCTTCTATAAGCATCTTCTTATGGCTCTCCATATCCACGTAATCAAGCGTGATATCGGTTACGGATTCAGACTTATTGGTGATATTAGCCTCATTTCCTACCGCACTGATGAATTCATCAAGCTTGGCAGATGGGATTCTTGCCGTAATATTGGCGCTCTTGTTGGAGCGATATGTTTCGTAACGGCTTCCGTAGTTACCGTTCATATTCTCAACGTATCCTCCGAGGGTCTTGATCTTCTCATCGATGCTTGCCATAAGTGCATCAAATTCCTTGGTCTCAACAGATAAAGAAGCGTTTCTTATAAGCTTACGATTAGTTGTGGTGGCGTTCTCCGTGGTCATGGCAGATGAACCGCTTGCGCTGCTTTCATCATACATTGCCATCTCAGTGCCGCCGTCATAGTCATATGCTGCCTCCGCTGCATAATCGGCCGAATCATAATCAGCTGCCTTATGGTTTGCTGAAGTAGCTGCAGATGAGCTGCCGCATGCTCCCAATACCATTGATAACATTACGCATGTTATCATTCCTGATATGCCTCTTTTAATGTTTTTCATTCTCCTCATTTTATTCTCTCCTTATCGCTTGTATTATCTTAGGTCCGTGACCTGTTATATAATACACGACTCAACTTATATAAATTTATGGGGAATTTAAAAAATTTTTCTCACCCGATAAATAATGGTTCCGTCTTATCAAATATAGCTTTGTTCTCTTCTATCTTATTATCGGCTCCCACAACGCATAATGCCTTATCTTCAAGTATCGCTTTACAATGTGCAGACAGGCTTCTTATGATCTCCGGAGTAGTAGATAACAGTTCATCTCTCTCCTTCTGATAGAATTTCTCATCCTGACCGGTCATATATGACACAAGAGACCTTATGGCTTTACCCTGGGGCGTAAGCGGAGTATCAAGCGTACTTATTGCACCTATTATATACTGAGTCATTGTACGTTCATCCGCCTTGAAATTCTCAAGATATTCAGGGATTCCCTCATATATGTCTATTGTCTCAGACAGATGAGGATCTCTGTATGATGCGAAGTATCCGTCACCGTTTTTGCTAAAGCCCGACATACATCCGTATGCTCCGCCCTTAACTCTTATATTATTCCACAGATAATCGTATCCCATCATTACCTTAAGTACTCTGAGCGCACCCGTATACTTAAGTCCTTTATTTACGAAGTTGCCGGCCCTGCACACATATTGAACCTGTGATGCCGACTTAAATCCCTCATTATCC
>CACYWQ010000017.1 GCA_902778165.1 uncultured Lachnospiraceae bacterium | reverse complement strand
ACCCTGAATGAAGATGTATTTATGACCATCCAGAAGATTAAGGCTGACAGCAAGAACGATTCCAAGAAGTCGGCATGGGGCAGGAATATGACTCCGGCCAAGAGGCTTGCGGCACTTAACAAGCAATTCGAAGGACTCAATCTTGAAGATTTCTTAAGGAAGTATACGGACAGAAGTGCAGATTGCGCACTGCGTATTCCGTCTAATGCCGAGCTTGAGGCAATATATAAGAAACTTAAGAAGGATACCGAAGAGAAGCGTCATATTGACTGCGGCTGTTGCGGATATTCAACATGTAAGGATATGGCAATTGCCATATATAACGGATTCAGCCATCATCATAACTGTGTTCATTACATTAAGGACAGAGCTTATGAGGAGAAGGATAAGGCTATCGATCTTGCTGATGAAGTTAAGCGTGTTCAGGAAGAACTTAATGCGAAGAAAGCATCTGTTGTTGACGGTATCAACGAGAACTTTGAGAATCTTATGGATTCGATCAATCAGATCGAGAAAGTCAGTGCGGATAATGCCAGAGAGACAAACGGCATAACGGAGTCTATGGCGGAAGTTAATGATTTCGCTCAGAATCTTAGAGAAGTATTGTCATCTATCGAGGGATATCTTGAGAAACTCGGTGCCAATAATGCCGACGTTATAGCTATCTCTAACCAGACCAACTTATTGGCGCTTAACGCATCAATCGAGGCTGCCCGTGCAGGCGAAGCAGGTAAGGGATTCGCCGTTGTTGCTGAAGAGATTAAGGCACTTGCCGAAGATTCCAAGACAACTGCCGATGACAGTAATAAGAACAATAACGACATCAAGACTACAGTTGATAAGCTCATAGAAGAATCCGAGAGATTAGCTGAGATAGTTGAGAGCGTTGATGCAAGAGCCAAGAGTCTTGTTGCTTCATCGGAAGAGACGTCCGAATCAATCGGCATGATGCAGACTCTTACAAGAAACGTTGAGGATTCACTTAAACAAGTGCTTGAATCATAAATATTATTTATCTGACAACAAAGCTTCGTGCTGAGTGGGAAGGAGAGAAAATGAAAAAAATTGTTAGGGCGGTTGTTGCGTTAGTTGCGGCGATGACAGTATTATGCGGATGCGGTGCCGGGACGGCTGATACGACCGAGGTAAGAGTGGGTTCACTTAAGGGCCCTACATCGATCGGCATCATTCGTATGATGCATGAGCAGGAGAACAATAATTATACGTTTACAATGGAGACACAGGCAGATGTGATATTATCATCCGTTGTATCCGGAGAGCTTGATATAGCACTTATTCCTGCGAATGTGGCATCGGTTCTGTATAACAAGACCAAGGGCGGAATATCGGTTATAGATATCAATACCCTCGGCGTTCTGTATATGGTGAGTGGTGATAACTCTATTTCATCCCTTGCCGACCTTGAAGGCAGAACGGTATATACAACGGGAGCGGGTTCTACTCCGGAATATGTCCTTAGATATCTTCTTGCACAGAATGGCCTTACGGATAAGGTTGGTATAGAATTTAAATCCGAGGCAACAGAAGTTGCAGCAGTCCTTGCTAAGGACACATCAGCGGTAGGTATGCTTCCGCAGCCCTTCGTTACGGCAGCCTTAAGCAAGAATGAGGCGCTTAAGATAGTGCTTGATATGACGGATGAGTGGAATAAGCTTGGTAACGGTTCTAAGCTTATAACCGGTGTAACTGTTGTCCGTAATGATTTCCTTAAGGAGCATCCGGCAGCTGTAGAGGCATTCGTTAAGGATCATAAGTCTGACGCCGAATTTGTTAATTCAGATGTAGAGACGGCATCAGAGTATGTTGCTGAAGCGGGAATCATAGAGAAGGCACCCGTTGCAGCCAAGGCAATTCCTTACTGCAATATTGTGTGCATTTCAGGCGCTGATGCTAAGGAATCATTATCGGGATATCTGGCAGCTCTGTATGAGCAGGATCCCTCTTCTGTGGGCGGAAGCCTTCCGGCAGATGATTTTTATGCCGATATAAAATGAAGATTAAGATAAAGAAATCAGTAATTTTGCTTATCTGGCTGTTACTGTGGCAGATAACGGCAATCATAGTTAATAATTCGATTTATTTCGCATCGCCCGTCGAAGTCATTACAGAATTGGCGGGCAAGGTGCGTGAAGCGGCATTCTGGCAATCCATCGGCGGATCGCTTGTAAGAATAATTACGGGCTTTGCAGTGGCATTTATCCTTGCGTTTATATCTGCCTTTGGATCGCTTAAATGCGCATTTGTCAAAGAGTTTATTTCACCTTTTGTGACTTTTCTTAAGGCTGTTCCGGTTGCGGCTGTTGCAGTCATTCTTCTTATCTGGTGGGGACCTAAATATCTTGTCCTGTGTATCAGTCTGATGATCGTATATCCCAACATATATGCCAATATGCAGACGGGTCTTGCAAGTGTTGATGTAAGACTTAAACAGATGGCGGATGTATATAAGATTGGTCCGTTTAAGAGATTTATATGGATATATCGTCCTGCTTATATGCCATATCTTTTGTCATCGGCTGCAGTATCGCTTGGTATGTGTTTCAAGGCAGGAATTGCGGCAGAGATCATAGGCCTTCCTGAACTGAGTATAGGAGAGAGGTTATATCGGGATAAGATATACCTTAATACGGCAGGTGTATTTGCATGGGTAGCTGTAATACTTATTATTAGTTCGATAACGGAACGGTTGCTTGTATACGGCCTTAAGAGATTATCCATGATCCCGAAGCCGTGTATAAGTGATGTTAAGACATCGGATAAGATATGTACAAATGAAGCATGGAGCGATTCTGAATATGTCGTTTGCGCGGATAGAATAAGTAAGTCATATGATGACAGGAAGGTAGTTGACACATCTGTCATGTTAAGAGCGGGTGAGATATATTATCTTAAAGCGCCGTCGGGAGCCGGCAAGACAACGCTTCTTGGTATGTTATCCGGAATAATTAAGCCTGATTCAGGAGAGGTTAAATCGGGTGATATAAGTATGGTATTTCAGGATGACAGATTGATAGAGAGTGCCAACGGACTCAGGAATCTTGAGATTGCAGGATGTGTGGGTAATCTGTCTGATGAGCTTAAGGGGTTGATTCCCACCGTTGATACGGAACTTCCGGTATCTAAATTAAGCGGCGGTGAGAGAAGGCGACTGGCTATAGCAAGAGCCATGCTTCATCCCTCGGATGTTGTGATTATGGATGAGCCCTTTACGGGGCTTGATGAAGATACCAAGAAGGAAACCGTAGAGTGGATAATTAAACATCTGGGTAACAGAACCCTTCTGTATACCACTCACGATACAGAGATTAGAATTGCGGATAATGAAATGCTCATTCCGCTTATTGACGGAGATAATTAACAGAGATATTTAACAGTTAATAAATGGCGGTTAAGGAGGGAAGTATGGAATCAAGAATTGCTCTTGTGGGAATAATAGTATCGGATGTATCAGAGAGTGCTAAGATTAGTGAGATACTCTCTGAATACGGACAATATATCATTGGGCGAATGGGGATTCCGCACCATAAGCATAATGACGGAGAAATAGCGGTAATAAGTGTGGCAGTAGAGGCTCCTCAGACATCAATAAGTGCCTTGTCGGGTAAGCTTGGTATGCTCAAAGGCGTGTCAGCCAAGGTAATGTATGCAGGTTAAATATCGGATATTATCCGGTAAGTAAAGACATGAAGTGTAAAGACAGAAAGTACAGAAAATCAATTAAACATATGTACTCACTCATATTCATAGCGGTGTTCGCCCTGGCTATGTTTATGCTGTTTGCTGCCAACAATCTGTTGCTTAAGCGTTTTTACCTTAAGAACAAGCAGACTGAGATCATAAGCGCATATGAAAGCATCAATGCTGCCGAGGCTGTCAATGCATTTGATACCGATGAATATGATGATGAGATAGTGCATATATGCGAGAAGTATTCGTTGGATCTTCTGGTGATGGACAATGATTCACAGATGGTTAAGTTCACCGGCAAGGACGCGGATATGCTCAAGATGCGCCTGTGGGATAAGATATTTGCAACTCAATTCGGCGATAAGCCCAAACCTCCGACGCCTCCGGGTGGTGAAGATGAGACGCTCATCGCTAATGAGAATTATACCCTTAGCCTTACGCGTGATCCCAGAAGCGGAGGAGAATATCTTGAGATGTGGGGCAGCCTTAACAGCGGTAATCTGTTCTTGATAAGATCTGCGGTAGAAAGTATTGATAACAGTGTTGCAATAACCAACAGATTCTTAGGTTATGTGTCGATTGCGGTAATTATAATCAGTGCCATTATCATTATGATCGTCTCAAACGGTATCAGCAGACCGATCCTTAAATTGGCGGAGATATCTGAGAAGATGACCAATCTTGATTTCGATGCCAAGTATGTCCCTAAGGGTGATAATGAGATCACGCTTCTTGGTAATAATATCAATAAGATGTCGGAGTCACTTCAGAAGAATATATCGGAGCTTAAGAGCGCCAACGCCATGCTTAAGAAAGATATAGAAGAGAAGACCGAGATAGATGAGATGAGAAGAGAATTCTTATCCAACGTATCCCATGAGCTAAAGACACCGATTGCTCTTATTCAGGGATATGCCGAAGGCTTGTCTGAGGGCGTTATCGATGATCCGGAGAATATGGCATATTATTGCAATGTAATAAGCGATGAAGCAAATAAGATGAATGAGATGGTAAGGAAGTTACTTACTCTTAATCAACTTGAATTCGGCGCAGATACGGTAAATATGGAACGATTTGATATCGTGGAACTGATTCAGGGTGTGCTAAAGACAACGGAGATCCTTACCAAGCAGAATAACATCAAGGTGAATTTCCCGATTGGCAATCCGATATATGTATGGGGTGATGAATATTTGACAGAGGAGATCATAACCAACTATCTGTCAAATGCCATGAATCATTGTGATTATGATAAGACGATAGATATTGATGTTAAAGATGAGCCTGATAATAAGGTTAAGATAACGGTATTTAATACGGGTGATCCCATTCCTGAAGAGAGTATTAAACATATATGGGAGAAATTCTATAAGGTAGATAAGGCCAGAACCAGGGAATACGGTGGAAGCGGCGTGGGATTATCCATAGTTGCTGCCATATGTAAATCAATGAATTCTGCATACGGAGCAGAGAATTATGATAACGGTGTCGGATTCTACTTCACACTTGATAAGGGAGCGCCTTAAGTGATATATTAGATATGACGGTTTGTGTGTTAAATAAGCCTGTCAGGGTAGATTATGAACGAAAGAATTTATGCAAATAACAGAATAGCAAGAAGCATAAGAAGAACCGGTATATCCATGCTTGTTTCTGCTCTTATAGGTACAACACTTACGGGTTGCGGTCTTGTTGCCATGCCTGAACTTACTGAGGAACAGACCGAACTTGTTACGGAATATGCGGCTGGTCTTATTCTTAAATATGATATGAACGCTCCTCAGAGTGAACTTCTTAATGAGGAAGATCTGGCCACATTAGAGGCACAAGAGGCTGAGAAGCGAAGGAAAGAGCGTGAAGCTAAGGCGGCAGCCGAGGATTATCTGGCTAAGAAGGCCAATGCCGAGAAGGATAAGAAGGAAAACAAGAATGATGAGTCAAGTGACTCCGAGTCATCCAAGAAGGATGAAGATACTCAGGTCGGAGATCTTGCACAGTTCTATGGAATGGACGGTTTCAGTATAAGTTATACGGGATATGAACTAACGGATTCTTATCCTACATCCGGCGAAGATCTTCTTATGGCGATGGATGCAACGGAAGGCAAGCAATTATGTGTGCTTAAGTTTGAAGTAACCAATACCGGGTCATCCGAGCAGACATTTGATATGTTCTACAGGAATCCGAACTTCTATCTTATGATAGACGGAGGAGAGAAGATACATCAGCAGTACACACTCTTGCTTGATGATATGGCAGCCAGCAATGATCCGATGGCATCGGGTGAGACATATGAAAGAGTGCTGATATTCGAAGTACCCGACAGTATCGATAATATAGGTTCGATGACCATGCAGGCCAAGAATTCGGAAGGCGTTAAAGGTACAATGATTCTTAAGTAGATTTGGGATCATATGACAGAAATACAAGCGGGCAGGCTATGTAGCCTGCCTGTTTTGGAATAATCATAAATGTAAATATGGGAGGATGTATATTTATGAAGACTCTTAAGAAGATTGCAGACACTTATAACAGCGTGAGTCTTATTGTCAGGATCATCTGCGGACTTATATTGGGAGCAATACTTGGTCTGTTATTTGACAATCTTGGCTTTGTAACGCTGCTTGGGGATCTGTTTGTAGGTGCACTTAAGGCTATAGCGCCGGTGCTTGTATTTGTGCTTGTTATATCCGCACTCGCACAGGGCAATGATAAGCTTGACAGTAGATTCACAACTGTTATTGCACTGTATATGGTAAGCACATTCTTGGCATCGGTTATTGCGGTACTTGGAAGTTTTATCTTCCCTCAGACACTTAAGCTTGCGGCTTCGGCAGAGGCTGAGTCGGTACCTACGGGAATAGGAGAGGTGCTTGGCAATCTGTTTAAGGGTATGGTAGGTAATCCTGTGGGTTCGATTGTCGAAGGCAGATATATCGGTATATTATTCTGGGCGGCAGTGCTTGGAATAGCAGCCAAGAAGCTTGCATCGGATTCAACCAAGAAGGTTATGGAGGATCTGGCTGAGATAGTATCTCAGGCCGTTAGATGGATCATTAATCTTGCGCCCTTCGGAATTATGGGTCTTGTATATGGCAATGTATCAACAAACGGATTGTCTATATTTACGGATTACGGTAAGTTACTTATCTTGCTTGTGGGATGCATGCTTGCGGTAGCGCTTATTGTGGATCCTCTTATCGCATTTATAACTCTTAAGAGAAATCCGTATCCGCTTGTATTCAGATGTCTTAAGGAATCGGGACTTACAGCGTTCTTTACAAGAAGTTCGGCTGCCAATATTCCCGTAAATATGGAACTGTGCGAGAAACTTGGAATGGACAGGGAGATGTATGCAGTATCAATACCTCTTGGTGCTACCATCAATATGGACGGTGCTGCGGTTACCATAGCTGTAATGAGTCTTGCGGCAGCCAATACCGTAGGTATATCGGTTGATCTTCCCACTGCGCTTGTACTTAGTCTTATAGCCACTCTTGGTGCGTGTGGAGCATCGGGTGTTGCAGGGGGATCGCTTCTGCTTATTCCCATGGCTTGTTCATTATTCGGTGTACCTGCCGATGTAGCGATGCAGGTAGTTGGTGTGGGATTTATCATAGGTGTTGTGCAGGATTCTGTTGAGACTGCGCTTAATTCATCGGGGGATGTAATGTTCGCCGCGACTGCTGAATACGCTAAGTGGAAGAAGGAAGGTAAGTCGCTGCCGACTTTTCTCGGAGGAGACACTGAAGTAGACGTATAGAATATTGGCCTATGAATTCGAATTCTAAGAGTAAGTATATTAAAGAGATAATGTCATATGTGATGATGACGATAGGTGCGCTTATTGCGGCTTTCTCAATCGAGGAGTTCCTGGTTCCGTGTACGATACTTGACGGTGGCGTCGTCGGTATCGGTATCATGATCAATAATTTGACCGGCATCAAGTTATCATTACTGACGATTGTTATGAATCTGCCGTTTCTGCTTGTGGGAATGCGTACGTTAGGACATAAGTTCATTATTAAGTCCGCATATGCCATGGTGGTATTCTCATTTGCGATCAGGATATTTGAGGAGTTTGAAAGTGCCACCAATGAATATATCCTTGCGGTGTCATTCGGCGGTGTGTTACTTGGTCTGGGTGTAGGTATGGTGATCAAGGCCGGCGGATGCTTAGACGGTACGGAGACGGTTGCGATTCTTCTAAATAAGAAATTCGCTCTTCCCGTGGGTCAGGTGGTGCTTGGATTTAACGTAGTTATATATATCATCGCGGGATTCTTATTCGGATTCGACAGGGCGATGTATTCGTTGCTTACGTATTTTATAACATCCAAGGTGCTTGATATTGTTGAGAATGGTATCAATCAGGCCAAGGCCGCAATGATCATTACGGATCATGCGGATGATATTGCAAATCAGATATATCAGAAGCTTGGCAGAACCGTTACCATCATGGAAGGTGAGGGGCTGGTCAGTGGCAAAAAAGTTGTGTTATACTGTGTCCTGACCAGGTTCGAAGTCGGCGATCTAAGAGCTATTATTGAGAATCTTGATGCCTCGGCATTTATTGCCATAAGTGATGTATCCGAGATTATAGGAACACATATTAAGAAGAATTCCAAAGAAGATAATATTGTAATTGCAGGAAACGCAGATGTCGATAGTGCAGCTGCTGATGATAAGAATAAGGAGGAAGATTAGTATGGCATGTTTTCTTGTACCTGCAACCGAAGCGGTTGTAACAACAGCGGTTCAGTCAGTAATGAAGAATAAGGAGAAGAAGGGAGCCGAGTCAACCGCTCACGCGGCTGATGCGATTGAGAATGCTAATGCTAAGACGCCTTTCTCTGTTAAGCTCGGATGGCTTAATAAGATGTTATGGGGCGGTTCGGCATTGCTTGCATTTGAACATTTATGGCATGGTGAGGTTGTTCCATATTTCCCGTTCTTAACAGCGGTGACTAACGGTGAAGTGTCCGATATGCTTGCTGAGATGAGCAGTGTAGGTGTGGTTATGGCTATACTTGTTACTGCAGTATGGGGCGGTATGGTAGCTGTATCGGGAATCATTGAGAAGAGAGCCGAAGCAGGTGATACTGCGGCAGAGAACGCGTAGATTGGGGAGGATGAAATAATGACTTTACTTATAACTGTATTTGCTGCAGTAGTCAGCACGATCGTATGGTACAGAAGAGATGACAGGAAGGAATACAATCGCGGATTCTTAGCTCTGATGTTCTGGGGAGCTTCGCTTATGTGGACGGTTGATGCAATATTTGAGTATGCGGAACTCGGTGCGGAGTATTTCGCACCTGCACCTGCTGATATGATCAATGATGCATACTTGGGCATATCCGTAGTTGCACTCGGACTTATCATCTGGACCGTATCGGTTCTTATCAAAGATCCAAAGGGCGTGATAAAGGGCGCACTTGCCCGGGGAAGATAGATTCACCGGTGATATATAAGATATAACAAGCGGCAGGTCGTATGACCTGCCGTTTGTTGTGTGATTACAGTGTATATTTAAGGATGTCGGCGGGAGTGTCCGCTAAGTAAGTGGCACCGGCGACTGTGAGTTCATCACGACTTCCGTAGCCGTATATTACTCCGATTGAGTCCATGCCGACTTCATTGGCGCCCTCAATATCATAGAGGCGGTCGCCGATCATGATCATGCGGCTTGTATCCGAACCGGCATATTCAATGGCTCTTCTAAGAAGTGCAGCCTTACTTGCATCCTTCATCTCGCCGTCAGGTCCGATGATCTTCTCAACGTACTTATCAAGACCAGTATTGGCGGCAACTTTATTGGCCATACCAATCGGCTTGGATGTGACTATAAGAAGGTGTTTGCCGGCCTGCTTAAGCTTATCAAGTAACTCCTCTATGCCGTCATAAAGAGGAGATTCCATATATCCTTTGGTATCGTAGATGCTTCTGAAGTACTCGATTGCCTTCTCAACATCATCACCTTTAAGCCCGTAGAATTCATCGAATGATACATATAACGGCGGGCCGATGAATCTGAGTAACTTCTTCTTGTCGGGTTCCTTAATTCCCATCTGATTAAGCGCATATTCGGCGGCACCGATTACTCCGTATTCTGATTGAGTAAGTGTACCATCAAGATCAAAGCATATGTATTCGTACATGTCTGTATTCTCCGTTTTCCGTATTTCCTCAATATGATAAGGCATTCCCGTTTTTTTGGCAATATTGATTTGGCTGTTCAGGGTGTGACGCGTAAGTGTATATTTAAGTCACAATTTGCGACTTAAAAGTGACAAAAAAGCACATTTTTAGTATAATTTAAGTACTTATAATTTTTTTTAGCGTATGAAGGTACGGAGGGTTACGTAGATGGAGAAATCGAAGGTATTTTTCACGGATTTCAGAACAGTTCTGGGGGTCAGTCTTCCCGATAAGCTTAAGAAGTTAATAAAGATGGCCGGGATGGGGACGATTGACATGGACGGCAAGTTCGTGGCGATCAAGATGCACTTCGGTGAACTTGGTAATCTGGCATATTTAAGGCCTAATTATGCCAAGGCAGTGGCGGATGTCGTTAAGGAAAACGGCGGACTGCCGTTCCTTACGGATTGCAATACTTTATATCCGGGTTCACGTAAGCATGCACTTGAACATCTTGACTGTGCCAATATCAACGGCTTCAATACCGTGACTACGGGATGTCAGATAATCATAGGCGACGGACTCAGAGGAACGGACGATATAGCTGTTCCGGTGCCTAACGGTGAATATTGCAAGGAAGCATATATCGGCCGTGCCATTATGGATGCAGATATCGTGATATCCCTTAATCATTTCAAGGGGCATGAACAGGCAGGATTCGGCGGTGCAATCAAGAATATAGGAATGGGTTGCGGAAGCCGTGCCGGTAAAATGCAGCAGCATAACAGCGGTCATCCGCATGTGATCACGGATCTGTGTCGCGGATGTCGAAGATGTGCCAGGGAGTGCGGCTCCGATGCAATAGTATATGAAGGCAATAAAGCGTGGATCGATCCCGATAAATGTAAGGGATGCGGAAGATGTATAGGTGCATGTGCCTTCGATGCCATAGAGAATGATAATTGGGATGCACCGCAGATGCTTGGCAGAAGAATGGCTGAGTATACGGCGGCTGTAGTAAGCGGAAGACCGAATTTCCATGTAAGTCTTATTACGGATGTTTCACCTAACTGTGATTGCCATGGAGAGAATGATGCACCGATCCTGCCTGATATAGGAATGCTCGCTTCATTTGATCCGGTAGCTCTTGACCAGGCATGTGTCGACTTATGTCAGAACGCCGAGCCTATAAGAAACAGCCAACTGGGCGATAACATGGCAAACGAACATTTCCATGACCACGGTGATGTATGGCATAACAGTAATCCCAATGTATCCTGGGAGGAGACACTCATTCATGCCGAGAAGATAGGAGTAGGCACAAGAGATTATGAACTTGTAACAATGAAATAGATTCTTTAATTAATTTAAGATATGATGAGAATGGATATGGAGAATCTCCTTGTCGGAGTTCGGGATGGAAGTATATCGATAGATGAAGCTGTGCTTAAGCTTCGTAAGGCACCGTTTGAGGATATTGGCTATGCCAAACTTGATACTCACAGGGAACTCAGGCAGGGTGTGCCTGAGATAATATACGGAGCAGGTAAGAGTGCAGAGCAGATCATCGGTATTATCGATAAGATGAAAGAGACCGGTCAGGAGACCATTCTGATCACGCGGATTGATGAAGCCAAAGCTGCGGATATATCTAAGAAGCACGATATAGAATACAGTGCACAGGGAAAGATCGCGGTATGCGGGACTGTCTCTGTTCCCGACGGAATAGGGACGATTCTTATCGCGACAGGCGGAACAAGTGATATACCCGTGGCAGAAGAGGCTGCGGTCACGGCAAGAGCACTTGGCAATGAAGTTAAGTGCATATACGATGTGGGGGTGGCCGGAATACACAGACTCTTAAGTCATATGGATGATATAATGTCATCTTCTGTGATAATAGCCATAGCCGGCATGGAAGGTGCGCTTGCAAGCGTCATAGGCGGAATGGCTGATTGTCCCGTTATAGCCGTGCCTACAAGTGTGGGTTATGGAGCTTCATATGAGGGGATCTCGGCGTTATTGTCGATGATGAATTCATGTGCAAGCGGGGTGTCCGTTGTTAATATAGATAACGGATTCGGCGCCGGATATATGGCGAGTATGATCAATCATATGAACAGACATAGGGTCGTATAAGTGGAGGATTGATGAAGACAATATATTTGGATCTGTCTATGGGAGCTGCAGGCGATATGCTCTGCGCAGCGTTATATGAATTACTTGGTTCAAGCGAAGAGAAGGCATCATACGTGACTGTTATGAATGCCTTAGGACTTGACGGAGTCGAAGTGACTCCGGAGAAAGTAATTAAGCTTGGTGTAACGGGTACCCATATGACTGTCAAGGTGGACGGAGTATCGGAAGGAGCGCATCATGATCACCATGATCATTCGGATGATCACCACGGACACGATCATCATGAACATCATCACAGCAGTCTTAAAGATATAGAGGCAATAGTGGCAGCCATGCCTGTATCTGATAAAGTCAAGAAAGATGTAATGTCAATATATACGCTGCTTGCCAAGGCGGAGAGTGCAGCTCACGGAGTACCCGTAACGGATATTCATTTCCATGAGGTGGGAACTAAAGATGCCATAGCGGATATTACGGGTGTATGTGTACTTATGGAGAAGTTGGCCCCTGATAAGGTCATAGCATCTCCGGTGCATGTAGGAAGCGGACATGTAAGATGTGCTCACGGAGTACTGCCGGTACCTGCTCCGGCCACTGCCAATATTCTTAAGGATGTGCCCATATACGGCGGCAGAATACAGGGAGAACTATGCACACCTACAGGTGCGGCATGTCTTAAGTATTTCGTTAATGCATTTGCGGATATGCCGGTTATGCGCGTAGCCAAGACCGGATACGGAATGGGAGCCAAGGATTTCGAACAGGTCAACTGTGTCAGAGCGATGCTTGGACTATCCGATGAGAAGAGTAAGGATGTAATAGAGCTGTCATGCAATCTGGATGACATGACACCGGAGAAGATATCTTTCTGTATGGAGAGATTATTCGAAGCGGGTGCGCTGGATGTATATACGATTCCCATAGTCATGAAGAAATCAAGACTGGGAACCATGTTGTGTGTGATGTGCACGCCAGAACAGAGAGAAGACATTATTAGACTGATATTTAAATACACCACAACGATAGGCGTAAGAGAGAATGTCAGTCACAGATATACTATGAAGCGAAGCATCGGTAAGGTCAACACTCAGTACGGTGAGATGAGAGTGAAGCGTTCCGAAGGATTCGGTGAAGAGAGAGTCAAGTACGAATATGAGGATTTAGCACGCGTTGCACGCAATATCAAGGAATCCATAGACAAAGTAGAAAAAAATTTGTAATTTTTATATTTTTTTAATAAAATGGTATTAAGTATACGGAAGATCATACCGATATACAGAATGATATAGAATTACCATGCGCATTTGTGCGGGCCAACAGATGCGGGTAAGATATAACAGATGCTTATAGTTACAGGAAAAGGATTTCTACCGATAGCAATATCGGAACAGCCAAAGGAGGGCAAACGTATGGGCATGAATGTTAATGACCTTGGCAAACAATTCTTTAATCCTGTCCAAAGCAATCCCAAGATTTTTGAGCGCAAAGAACCGTCTGTAAAGAAGCCGGAGAATAATGCTGTGCCTAAGGAAGCAAATAATAATGTTTCCAAAGGTATCCATGATTATGTGGATAAATATGAACCTTCGGGTGTATCACAGTCAGGAAGCGCCGAGGAAGGATTGTCCGACAAGGCGAAGGAATTGCTAGGCAAACTGCGTGAGCAGTACGGCGACTACGGATTCGCAGTAGCCGGAGACAGCCGGGAATTCTCGACCATGAGAGGAACGGGAGATAAGGAGTACACCGTAATCTTCACCGCTGATGAACTCGAGAAGATGGCTGAAGATGAAGACTATGCCGTTTCGCAGATGAAGCAGGTTGAGTCTTTGATCGATATGACTAAGAAACTTGAGAATGACGAAGAGTTCCAGGCCAAGCTTGATGCGCTGGCAGAGAAAGGCTATATTCTGGAGAATCTCTCTATCTCGATGAATGCCGACGGCGGAGTGGATATCTTCGCTGAGCTGTCCAAAGTATCGGAGAAGCAGGCAGAGAGGATCGAAGAGAGAAAGGCTGAACAGAGAGCCGAAGCTAAGGCTGAGAGAAAGTCGGAACAGGAAGCCATTGCCAAGAAGTTCGAGGCACCTAAGCTGCCTAAGAAGGGAAGAATCCAGGCAGGTTCTATCGAGGAGCTTATGAACATGATCAAGGAGCTTGATGACGAAGCGCTTGATAAGATAGTTAATTCTCCCATGGAGAGGATCAACTTCGCAGTATAGTCTCAATGTCATAGTGTAAGGTATATTGGATATACATGAGGGCTGTTAAGAATAAATACTTGACAGCCCTCGCACTATGTTATATATTATATCTTGTGCGTCGGTGTCAAGTATTTATACTATACAGGGGCAGAACATGGATAATATCATTGAACGCGGCAGGTTATATGATTACTATGGCGGCCTTCTGACGGGGCATCAGAGGCAGATATATGAAGCGGTTGTCTATGATGATATGTCACTTAGTGAGATCGCAGCCGAACACGATATATCAAGACAGGGCGTTCACGACCTGATTAAGCGTTGTGATAAGCAACTGGCAAGATATGAGGAAGCGCTGGGATTGATTAAGCGTGATAAGAACGTGGACAGTAAGCTTGATGAGATTGCACTGCTGTCTAAAGATAAGAAGATTATACATATTATAGATGAGATTAAGGACATGCTCTGATATAAGGCATATCTTAATCGGATTATAAACGGGTGTATGGATAATGGCATTTGAGAGCTTATCCGAAAAACTTCAGAACGTCTTTAAGAACTTAAGAAGCAAGGGAAGACTGACGGAAGAAGATGTACATATTGCCTGTAAGGATGTTAAGATGGCACTCCTTGAGGCGGATGTTAACTTCAGAGTGGTTAAGAACTTCATTAAGACAGTAGAAGAGAGAGCCGTCGGTTCTGATGTCATGAACGGTCTTAATCCCGGACAGATGGTCATCAAGATCGTTAATGAAGAAATGACAGCCCTTATGGGAAGTGAGACTACGGAGATCACCTATCAGCCCGGTAAGGCTATTACCGTGATAATGATGTGCGGTCTTCAGGGTGCAGGTAAGACCACTACCACGGCTAAGCTTGCTGCCAAGATGAAGCTTAAGGGTAAGAAACCTCTGCTTGTTGCCTGCGATGTATATCGTCCGGCTGCCATCAAGCAGTTGCAGGTCAACGGTGAGAAGGTCGGCGTGGAAGTATTCTCCGAAGGAAGCGATATAAGTCCCGTAGATATAGCCAAGCATGCAATCGCATATGCCGAGAAGGGCGGCCATAACGTTGTGATACTCGATACGGCGGGTCGTCTTCATATAGATGAAGAGATGATGGCTGAACTTAAGGCTATCAAAGAGGCGGTAACGGTACATCAGACGATACTTACCGTGGATGCCATGACAGGTCAGGATGCAGTCAATGTTGCCGAAGATTTCAAGCAGAAGGTGGGACTAACGGGAGTCATTCTTACCAAGCTTGACGGTGATACCAGAGGCGGTGCGGCATTGTCGGTTAAGGCAGTGACCGAACTCCCCATACTGTATGCCGGAATGGGCGAGAAGCTTGATGACCTCGAGCAGTTCTATCCCGACAGAATGGCCAACAGAATCTTAGGCATGGGTGATGTCCTTACACTTATCGAGAAGGCTCAGAATGCCATAGATATAGATGAAGCCAAAGAGAAAGACATGGCTTCACGCATGAAGAAGGGTAAGTTTGATTTCAACGACTACCTTGAGAGCATGAAGCAGATGCGCAATATGGGAGGCTTATCATCAATACTCGGAATGCTTCCGGGACTCGGAATGGGTATTAAGACTTCCGATCTTGAGGGTGCAGTAGATGAGAAGCAGCTTGCAAGAACCGAAGCCATTGTTCTGTCTATGACCAAGGCAGAGCGTGAGAATCCCAAGCTTATGAATCCAAGTCGTAAGCACAGAATAGCCAGAGGTGCAGGTGTTGATATAGCAGAAGTCAATCGTTTCATCAAGCAATTCGAACAGAGTCAGAAGATGATGAAACAGATGAAGGGAATGATGGGCAAGAAAGGCAGATTTAGAATGCCGTTCTAGCCGCATAAACAGGTATTAACGGACACAATCCGTTACTATATAAGTAAATTGATTCTTTAGATAAGAAAGGAAGAGAACAAAATGGTTAAGATGAGATTAACAAGAATCGGATCAAAGAGAAATGCAATCTATCGTGTGGTTGTTTCAGATTCAAGAAGCCCCAGAGACGGAAGATTCATCGAGGAGATTGGTACATACAATCCTAATACTGATCCTTCAGAGTTCAAGATTGATGAGGAGAAGGCTAAGAAGTGGCTCGCTAACGGCGCACAGCCCACAGAGATGGTTGGTAAGCTCCTTAAGCTCGCTAAGATTACCGAATAGTTATAGGTGAGCATCAAGGAGGTTGACCATGAAGGAATTAGTCGAGGTAATTGCCAAGGCTTTGGTTGACAAGCCCGATGAGGTGGTTGTCGAGGAGAAGCAGGAAGGCAAGAATATAACCGTATCTCTTCATGTAGCCGAAGGAGATATGGGCAAGGTTATCGGCAAGCAGGGTAGGATCGCCAAGGCAATCCGTACCGTTGTTAAGGCTGCCAATACCAACGAGAAGCAGCGCGTAGACGTAGAGATAGGCTGATAGTATATGGAAGATATGCTGCGTATCGGAGTGATCACATCACCTCACGGAGTACACGGTGAGGTCAAGGTGTATCCGACGACGGATGATGTTAAGCGCTATTCCAAGCTTAAGAAAGCATTGCTGTCACATAACGGCAGTGTCAGTGAAGTACATATTAAGAGTGTTAAGTATCAGAAGAATATGGTGATACTGGGCATGGAAGAGTACTCCACGATGAATGAGGCGGAAGGCTTAAGAGAAGCCGAACTGTATGTATCAAGAGCTGATGCCGTCAAGCTTAATAAGGACGAATACTTCATAGCCGATCTGATCGGAATGGATGTAACGACTGATATAGGTGTTAATGGTAAGCTTGTTGATGTAATGCAGACCGGAGCTAATGACGTATATGTCATTAAACTTGATGATGAGAGAGAATTACTTCTGCCTGCCATAGCCGATTGTGTGCTTGATGTGGATGTTGAGTCTGCCAAGATGCAGGTACATGTTCTGCCCGGTCTTATTGATTAGTCGTAAGGATATGCGGAGATAAGTATATGAATTTTCATATAATGACTTTGTTTCCCGAATTGATAGAGAATGCAGCATCGACCAGTATACTCGGAAGAGCGATTCAGTCTGGTATCATAAGCGTCAATGCGGTGGATATCAGGGCTTATACGAATAATAAGCACGGACGTGTGGACGATTACACATACGGTGGCGGTGCGGGAATGCTAATGCAGGCTCAGCCTATATACGATTGTCATAAGGCTATCCTTGAGGGGATATACGGGCAAACTGCAGGCGACTGTGACACTGACACTCGGAGCGATTGTTCGCCGGCGGGGCGAACTGTCCGCACTATATATATGACGCCTCAGGCTCCTGTTTTTACACAGAAGAAAGCTATGGAACTGGCAGGTGAACAGGATCTCATATTCCTATGCGGCCATTATGAAGGCATAGATGAGAGAGTGCTTGAAGAGATAGTCACGGATAATATATCCATAGGTGATTATGTGCTTACGGGCGGTGAATTACCTGCACTTGTATGTATGGATGCCATAGCAAGGCTTGTGCCCGGAGTGCTTGGCAATGAAGTGAGTCATGAGACGGAATCATTCGATGACGGACTGCTTGAATACCCGCAGTATTCAAGGCCTGAAGAGTGGATGGGCAAGAAGGTTCCGGAGATACTCTTATCCGGTCATCATGCCAATGTGGAGAAATGGCGCCACGAACAGAGCTTAATACGGACGAAGGAGAGAAGGCCGGATCTGTATGAGGCATATATGAATAAGTCAGATAAGCAGGCAAATTAGTGCTTGCGTAAGATGATAGGGTGTGATATACTACCCTAGTCGCTATTATAGATGGTCCTCTGCCATTCATAAGACATGGTAAGAACATCCATTATGGATAAGGAGAATATTATGAACAACGAGATTATTAAGGAAATCGAAGCTGCAGAGCTTAAGGCAGAGGTACCTGAGTTTGCTGTAGGTGATACCGTTAAGGTTCACAACAGAATCAAAGAGGGTAACAAGGAGCGTATCCAGATATTTGAGGGTACGGTTATTAAGAGACAGGGCGGCAGCAACCGTGAGACATTTACAGTTCGTAAGAACAGTAACGGCGTAGGAGTTGAGAAGACATGGCCCATACACAGCCCTAACGTAGTTAAGGTTGAGATAGTTCGTAAGGGTAAGGTAAGACGTTCTAAGTTGTATTACTTAAGAGACAGAGTAGGTAAGGCTGCTAAGGTTAAGGAAGTAATTAAGTAATATACGAATTACAATGAATGATTTGAAGCGATGTGACGTTTGGCGCATCGCTTCTTTTATGATATGATATCAGCATGGGAAGAAGAAATCAGGGACTGAATTTCCGCAGGAAGCGGAATAAGATAGAGAGTGAGAGCTTCGTAGAAGCCATTAGATATTTATTCGGAATCGTGGCGGCCGTGGCGCTGGCACTGCTTGTGGTATATAACTGGGGACATAAGACAAGTGTCATCGGTTCGAGCATGGAGACGGCTCTGTATAACGGTCAGACTATATATATCAGTAAGTTCAGTTATCTGTTATCTAAGCCCAGAGTCGGCGATATAGTCGTATTCCTACCCAACGGCAATGAACATACACATTATTACGTTAAGCGTGTTGTTGCGGTTCCCGGGGACACGGTGCAGATAGCCGGCGGAAGATTGTATATCAATGATAAGCCGGAAGAAGACGCGGATAAATATGATCTGATGGAAGATGCGGGAGTGGCTGAGAATCCACTTACACTTAAGGAAGATGAGTATTTCGTATTGGGTGATAACCGTAATAACGGTGAGGACTCAAGATCGGGTAATATAGGACCTTTAAACAAGTCGTTAATAGAAGGCAGAGCGTGGTTTAAACTTACCAAAGAAGACTCCAAGTTCGGTTATATCGGAAGAGGAGTAAGGAGCGAGAGAAGATGAATTATCAATGGTATCCCGGGCATATGACCAAGGCTGTACGTCAGATGCAGGAGGATATTAAGTTAATCGATCTTATAATAGAGATAGTCGATGCAAGAATACCCATAAGCAGTCGCAATCCCGATATAGATAAACTCGGTAACGGCAAGTTTAGGATGGTTCTGCTTAATAAGTCGGATCTGGCGGATTCTGTCTGCAATAAGAAATGGATGGAGTATTACTTATCAAAGGGTATATATGCTCTTGAGATTAACAGTAAGACGGGAGCCGGTCTTAAGGCCATCAACCAGACGGTTAATGAAGCGTGCAAGGATAAGATAGAACGCGACAGAAAGCGGGGGATTAAGAACAGGCCCATTCGTGCGATGGTTGTGGGAATCCCCAACGTTGGTAAGTCGACATTTATTAACAGTTTCGCAGGCAAGGCTGTGGCCAAGACGGGTAATAAGCCCGGAGTGACTAAGGGCAAGCAGTGGATCAAACTTAACAAGTCCCTTGAACTTCTTGATACGCCGGGAATCCTGTGGCCTAAATTTGAAGATAATGCGGTGGGAATGAAACTTGCATTTATCGGCTCGATGAATGATGAGATACTTCAACCCGAAGAGCTGGCTGTTGATCTTATTAAGTATTTAGCTGATAGGTATCCGAATTCCGTTATTAAGCATTACGGTATTGAAGAAGAAGTGATACAGGATTATCATTTACTTGAGCATATAGGACGCATCAGGGGATGTCTTAAATCAGGAGCAGAGACAGACATCGTCAAAGCGGCCAAATTATTGATTGATGATTACAGAGCGGGAAGACTCGGAAGAATGTCACTTGAGACACCGGATGATCTTGACTGATTAAGGGAAAGGCATTGTTATGAGCAAGAAAGAGACAAATAAGGCACTTAGAAAAGGCGGAGTATTACGAGAGGTATTGGGCACGAGCGTATATATACTGGTGGTTCTGTTAGTTGCCTATCTTGTAGTTCATTATGTCGGTCAGCGTACCGAGGTTATAGGAGAGAGTATGGAACTTACTCTTATGGACGGAGATAATCTGTTGGTTGATAAGCTCTCGTACAGATTCCATGATCCGAAGCGTTTCGATATAGTTGTATTCCCCTACAGATATGACAAGCATACTTATTATATCAAGCGTGTTATAGGATTACCCGGAGAGACGGTTCAGATTAATACCGACGGTGAGATATTCATAAACGGTGAGAAACTTGAGGAATACTACGGCAGAGAAGTGATCAAGAATCCTGAGAGAGCCATAGAACCCATACTTCTTGCTGATGATGAGTTCTTCGTGCTTGGAGATAACCGTAACAATTCCCGTGACAGTCGTTGGGAAGATGTGGGCAATATCAAGAAGAGTGAGCTGACCGGCAGGGTGTTATTAAGAATATATCCTTTTAGGGAGTTTGGCAAAGTAGAATGACCAAAAGTGAAGAGAAAGCACTTCTTAGAGCTAAGAAGGCGGAAGAGAAATTACGCATTGAGCGTGAACGTATAGAGTCTATCAAAGTATATGAGAAAGAATATGAACACTTAGGATTCGTATGCGGAATAGATGAAGTGGGCAGAGGTCCCTTAGCCGGACCGGTTGTGGCCGGTGCGGTGATATTGCCTGCGGATTGTGATATTCTCTATATCAATGATTCCAAGAAACTATCAGAGAAGAAACGCGAAGAACTCTACGATATAATTGCCGAGAAGGCTGTGGCATGGGCGGTAGGATATGCCTCGTGCGAACGTATAGATGAGATCAATATTTTGCAGGCCACATACGAGGCCATGCGTCAGGCTATAAGTAATCTTAAGCAAAAACCCGATATATTATTAAATGATGCGGTTACGATACCGGAAGTGGATATTAAGCAGGTGCCGATTATTAAGGGAGATGCCAAGAGTATATCCATAGGTGCGGCAAGTATTATGGCCAAAGTCACAAGAGACAGACTTATGGTTAAATACGATGAAGTATTCCCGGGATACGGATTCGCATCCAATAAGGGATACGGTTCGGCTGCACATATAGAGGCGATTAAGAAGCTTGGTCCGTGTCCGATACACAGAAGATCTTTTATAGGTAATTTCATATAAACAATCAGAAATTATGGCAATCAATCTGTTAAACAACAACATAAGCGCGCTTCAAAACGGCGGCCAGTCAGTGCAGACAACGGGAGCCGGAACGACTTCTGCGCTCATGCGCCAGGCGGCTGCGGCTATAATGCGCGAGGTTAGCGGATTGACGGCGGGTGATACGATTCAGGGACAGTTAGTGAGCAAAGACGGCAATACCATTGAGTTATTGCTTGGCGATAATGCAAGGCTTACCACGATGCTTGAACAGGATATGAATCTGTCACTTGGACAACTTATGTCATTCGAAGTCAGAAGCAATCAGGGCGGGCAGTTAACGCTTCGTCCATTATTTGCCAATCTCAGTAATTCCACAACAATAATGAATGCTCTGGATGCTGCGGGAATCGCAGCTTCGGATTCAACGGTTAAGATGGTGGATACCCTTATGCAGAACGGTATGCCCATTAATAAGGATATGTTACAGACCATTAACCGTGAACTTACTATGTATCCTGATGCGGATATTAAGGATATCGTGATGCTTCATAAGATGGATATTCCCGTTAATGATGCCAATGTTCGCCAGATGCATCTGTATAATAACAATAATCAATGGATGCTTGAGAACGTATCGGATTCTGCGACTCAGCTTACTGATGTGCTGACCTCTGCCCTAAGCGAGGGCGGACAGGGAATAGAGAATATCTTATCAGGCCTTAAGGAATTACTGATACCGGGTGAAGAGGCAGTTACTGCGGAAGGTAATGTACTTACAGAAGAGGCAGGTGCAAACGGAGCAGGGAATGCAGGAGAAGTTTCTGCGCAGATACAGGCGGATGGTAATGCAAGCAATGTGACACAAGCGTCAGTTAATCCCGAACAGGTTACAGATAGTATTAAGCAGGATGTGAATATTGCAAATGCAGTAACATCCATGCCAAATACCGATGCAGAAGAAGCAGAAACGGGATCCAAGCTTATATCCAATAACGGAGAGAATGGCGGGGATAAGATAACCGAACCTTCAATTAATAAATTCAATGTGTTTGATAAGTTAAATAACGCAGATCCTGCAGAACTTGCAAGACCTGAGATCAAGGCACAGATTAAGAATGCAATAACGGAACTTCTTAAGGATAACTTCCTTATGAATCCGAAGGATATCAAGGAAGAGAAATTCGTTCAGAAGTATTACGAACGAACAATGAACCTTGCGGAAGGCCTTGAAAGGCTCATGGCCGAGAACGGCAAGGGCGAGAGTGAATTTGCCAGATCCATGACCGGCATGAAAGAGAACACCACATTCATGAATCATATCAATGATATGTATAATTACGTGCAGCTTCCTCTTAAGATGAATGAGATGCAGGCAAACGGTGATCTCTATGTATATGCGCGTAAGAAAGGAAGAAATGCCGGTGGTGAGGATTGTAAACTAACCGCACTTCTTCATCTGTCTATGGAGCATCTCGGTAATCTGGATGTATTCCTGACATTATCCGAAGGACAGAAGCTTAATACGAAATTCACTCTTGAGAAAGAAGAGATGATAGATTTCATTGCATCCCATATCGATGAGTTAAATGCAAGGCTTATGAAGAAGGGATATAATGTGGCAACAGCCGTGACCCGTAAGGATGAACCGGATAAGTCGGTCATAGAGAATATCACAGGGGATAAGAACAATATATTGTTAAGTACGCAATCATTTGATGCCAGAGCATGAGGTTTGCGAAAAACATGCGACTCGCAGCAAGGGGGAGAATTTGAATACAAGGGAAGTAGGAACTCATTATGAGGATGTGGCCATAGCCTATCTTAAGGATAATGGCGTGCAGATAATCGACAGAAATGTCACCTGCGGACGGTTCGGTGAAATAGATATAATAGGCTGCACTTCGGATGCAGGTAAGACTCTTGTGTTTTTTGAAGTTAAATACAGAAAGGACGACAGACACGGTAATCCGGAAGATGCCGTTGATATAAACAAGCAGAATAAGATCCGTAAATGTGCCGAATATTATCTTGCATATAAGAATTCGGACAGTTACGTAAGATTTGATATAATAGCAATACAGGGCGAAGAAATAACGTGGTATAAGAATGCGTTCTGATATTGTCGGTAGATTGTAATGGTCGACTGTATGAACAGTCGGCCATATTTATGAGGCTTAAGAAATACTTAAAAATTTATGAGACTATTTCATTAATAATATGTGATTTAATAGGTATTGTAGAGAAAGGATCAGGCTATGAATAAGATTTTGGTATGTGATGACGAGAAAGAGATAGTAGATGCGATAGAGATATACTTACAGCAGGAAGGCTATACCGTAGTGAAGGCCTACGACGGAGAAGAAGCGCTTGCCAAGCTGCGTGAGAATACCGATATCGGACTTGCCATCATGGATATCATGATGCCGGGACTTGACGGCATACATGCTTGCATGAAGATCAGAGAGTACAGCAGCATACCGATCATATTCTTAACGGCCAAGTCTGAGGATTCCGACAAGATATTGGGTCTTAACATCGGAGCTGACGATTATGTGACCAAGCCTTTCAACCCGCTTGAACTTGTGGCAAGAGTTAAGTCCAACTTAAGAAGATACACTAAGCTTGGAAGCGTTGCCGAAGATGAGTCGGGTATGATCAGGCAGGGCGGACTCATCATCAATGATGAGAATAAGGAAGTGAGCGTTGATGGGGAAGTTGTTAAGCTTACACCTATTGAGTACAACATTCTGCTTCTGCTTACAAGAAACGCAGGCAAGGTATTCTCGATCGATCAGATATATGAGAATATCTGGGGCGAGGAACCCTTAGGTGCAGACAATACGGTTGCGGTTCATGTGCGTCACATAAGAGAGAAGATTGAGATCAATCCCAAAGAACCCAAGTACCTTAAAGTGGTATGGGGAGTCGGCTACAAGGTTGAGAAACAACAATAATTGGCAAGGCAGGGAGGCCTTGCAGGGAGGATTGTTAAGTGAAGATTAAGAATAAGAGTTACAGCATACCGCTTGTAATATTGGCATCGCTAATAGCGCTTGTCGCTGTATTATCGACAGTAACAATATATGAGGGGACAACGATCAGAATACCATCTGACAGAAATGAGACCTATTCATTGAATATGGGGCTGACTGACAGAAGCGGAACGGCGTTTGAAGATTCGGATGTGTTCTCACAGTTATTTGCAAGTGAGATATATGACATTACAAGGATGTGTGTCATCAAGAATCAGATGGAGACAAACGGAAGCTTCGATGCGGATAAGAAGATAGACGTGATCGCATATGCAAACAGGGATAAGAATACTTATTCCACACAGGCCAGAGCGAACGTTGCAGGCAATACCGACAGAGACGATGAGTCTGAGGGTGTGCAGTACAGGCTTGATGATCTGGTTAAATGGGGTAATTACGGATTTGATCTTATACCCGTTACCGGTACGGAGGCCCAACTTGAAGCATACTATTATTCCCTTATTAACGATGTGGATATGGGAGATATAGCCACAGAGGAGAGTGCGGAGCACGTAGATGCTGAGGATGCATTATGGCGGCTTAGTGAGAATAATGTGACTCAGAGCAGCGAGAATATATATACCGATTACATTCTTGTAGAGAGATATAAGGGTGTTGATAAGAAGAGTATCATAGCACATGTATCCAACAGAAGAGAGTATAAGGCGCTTATATATGATATTGCACGTTCTTCGGTTGATCTGTTCAGTAATTACAATGAATACATCAGTTACGGTGACAGATACGGAGACGGTAAGACTAATGTATTGTACTGCTATCAGCTTCGTGATGCATCCGGCAAAATGGTGAGATACTCAAATCTTAAGCAGGCTGTAGGTAAGATGACCAATGACGAACTGTCCAAGGAATTTACCTCACATACCAAGTATACCTGTTTTAATCCTGACAGACTGCAGGTTGCATCCAATATTGACGGAGTCGATGCAATGGAGATGAAGCAGGCTATAAGCAGCTATGAATATGCTTTCGGAGAGGGTTCGAGAGTGTGGCTTGCATTAGATGAGAATTATGCTGCTAATGATGTGTTCTATAATGCAAGAAATGAATATAACAAATCAACAAATGCACTTATTCCGGCATGTATCGGTTTGATTGCTTCGATAGTAGCTTATCTTGCGGTATTGATTATTATGACTGTTCTTGCCGGCAGAGTTCAGGTAATAGAAGAAAACGGTGATAAGATCACGACCAACAGAGCATGCAGAATTGACTCTGTTCCCATAGAGATATATATAGCCGTTGCATGCGTAGTGTTATTCCTTGTAGGCGGCGGTGCGGACATATTAATTGAGGAATTAAGCAGTGTATACCGTGATATAGACGGCGGAATGCATGTATTATTCGGAGTATATGCGGTAGTAGCCAATATTATCCTTCTTCCGATATATCTTATACTCGTTCGTAAGATTAAGTGTAAGCTTATGTGGAACGGTTCGATTCTTAAGTGGATCGTAAGCAAGGTTACGGGCGGAGTGACGGAACTGTATGATAACGGACAAATTGCAGTAAGAGTATGGCTCCCGTATCTGTTATTCCTTGCATTTAATCTGGTACTTGTACTGCTTGGAGTAGGCGGAATAATCGTGGCATTTATCGCAGATATCCTGATCGGTATCTGGTTATTTAAAGATGCTAAGGTAAGAAATGATATAGTAGCGGGTATTACCAAGATATCCGAGGGAGAGATCAATCATAAGGTGGACATTAAGGGGATGCACGGGGACAACCTCGCGCTTGCGGGAGCGGTTAACAGTATCGGAGACGGAATAAGCAGAGCTGTTAATACGTCGATGCGCGATGAGAAGATGAAAGCGGATCTTATTACCAATGTGAGTCATGATATCAAGACTCCGCTTACATCCATCATCAATTACGTTGATCTGCTTAAAAGAGAGAATATTAAGGATGAGAAGATCAAGGGATATGTGGATATCCTGGATCAGAAGTCCCAGAGACTTAAGCAGTTAACGGATGATTTGGTAGAAGCTTCCAAGATAAGCTCGGGTAATATATCTCTTAATATTGAGAGACTTAACTTCGTTGAACTGATACATCAGTCGGTAGGAGAGTTCTCTGAGAAATTCGATGAGAAGGGTCTTAAGACAATGCTCGGATTACCGGCAGAACCTGTGTATATAATGGCTGACAGCAGGGGAATATACAGAGTGGTTGAGAATCTGTATAACAACGTATATAAGTATGCCCTAGAAGGAACCAGAGTATATGTAGATATGGAAGTGGCTTATAAGGATGTGTCAGATCCTGACTCCAAGGAATCTAGAGTGTCATTGCTTGTTAAGAATATCTCGGCTGCCCCACTTAATATAAGTGCAAGCGAATTGCTTGAGAGATTCTCAAGAGGTGATTCATCACGTAAGACCGAAGGCTCAGGCCTTGGATTATCAATAGCCAAGAACTTAACCGAGGCTATGGGCGGAACGTTTGATATATCCCTTGACGGTGATTTATTCAAGGCCGTTATAGGATTTAAGTTAAGCGAATAGGGTAAATATCGGAATTGTATTAAGTCGTGAACTATGGTATTTTATTATCGTGGTTCACGACTTTTATTATTCGGAACCGATTGGAGGAATAAGATGCCTAATCTTGAGGAACTTAATTATAAATTACCGGTGGCTCCGCTTGAGATTGCTGTGCTTGATAATGCCAGACAGTTGGGAGCGGATATAGACAAACATCTGGTGGAGACACGTAAGAGAGAACCGGGTAAGTTTGCCGAAGAGCCTGCAATGCATGGCTATATAAGAGATTCTTATCTGTGTAAGGTAAGATGTCCCAGATTCGGTACGGGTGAAGCCAAGGGAGTGTTTGATGAGTCAATAAGAGGTAAGGATCTGTATATCATTACCGATGTGACCAATAACAGCATCACCTACAGGATGAATAACTTCGTCAATCATATGAGTCCCGACGATCATTATCAGGACCTTAAGCGCATAATTGCAGCAGCTGCGGGAAGAGCCAAGAGAGTTAATGTCATCATGCCTTTCTTATACGAGGGCAGACAGCATAAGCGTTCTTCAAGAGAGTCTCTTGACTGTGCTTATATGCTTGAAGAACTGGTACGCATGGGAGTTGATAATTTCGTTACGATCGATGCGCATGATCCAAGAGTTGCCAATGCGATCCCTCTAAGCGATTTCGATAACTATACTCCTCCGACACCGTTTATTAAGGCACTGCTTCATACGGAGAGAGATCTTATCATAGATAAGGATCATCTGGTTGTTATATCGCCGGATGAAGGTGCATTGAACAGATCCATATACTTCGCCAATGTGCTCGGTGTCAATGCCGGTATGTTCTATAAGAGAAGAGATTATACAAGGATCGTTAACGGCAAGAATCCTATTGTGGCGCATGAATTCCTTGGTGATAACATAGACGGTAAGGACGTTATCATTATGGATGATATGATTTCATCAGGTGAATCCATAATCGATACGGCTAAGAAACTTAAAGAGATGAATGCCAAGAGAGTATATTTGTGTTGTACATTCGGACTCTTCACCAACGGTCTTAAGGCATTTGATCATGCATATGAGAGATGTCTGTTTGAGAAGGTGGTAACCACCAATCTTACCTATCTTCCTCCTGAGATCAAGGAAAGACCTTATTTTGCTGAAGCGGATATGAGCGGTTTCGTGGCAGATATCATTCATATGATGAATCATGAAGCATCAATGTCCAATGTTATGGATACATCTGAACAGCTTCATCGTGCCATTGAGAATTACAACAACCGTGCTTTTGAAGAATTGGATGAGCATGCGTGATGCTCATATTAATGACATAATTAACAGTATAGAATAATGAACGAACATCACATAGAGAGTGTTGTCACCAATTCCATATCGGACAGGCTCGGAATTAAGGCCGGAGATGTACTTCTTAAGGTTAACGGGCAGGAGATTGAAGATATATTCGACTATCAGTATCAATGTGAGAATACTGAGGTCGATATCAGCATACTACAAACTGACGGAAGTGTCATAGATCATCACATCGTTAAGGATGAAGATGAGGATATAGGGCTTGTATTTGAAGCAGGCCTTATGGATGAATACAGACACTGCTCCAATAAATGTATATTCTGCTTCATCGATCAGAATCGTCCGGGTATGCGTGAAACCATATATTTCAAGGATGATGATGCCAGATTATCATTTCTGCAGGGCAACTATATTACCCTGACCAACATGTCGGATCATGACATAGACAGGATAATCAAATACAGATTACAACCTGTCAACATTTCATTTCATACAATGAATCCCAAGTTAAGATGCATGATGCTTAATAACCGTTTCGCCGGAGATGCGCTTAAGAAAGTGGACAGACTCTATGAAGCGGGTATAATCCTTAACGGCCAGATCGTATTGTGTAAGGGCGTTAATGACGGAGAAGAACTGGAGTATTCACTTTCGCAGTTATATAAGTATGTTCCGGTGCTTGAGTCATTATCGGTGGTTCCTGTTGGATTAACCAGATACAGGGACGGCTTGTATCCTCTTGAGACTTTCGGACCGGAAGATGCACTTGATGTAATAACAAGGATCGAGAAATGGCAAAATAAGGCTTATGCCGAACACGGAACACATTTCGTTCATGCATCGGATGAATGGTATATAACGGCGGGAGTTTCCCTTCCGGCAGAAGAGACTTATGACGGATATCTTCAGATTGAGAACGGCGTGGGTATGATGCAGTCGATGCTTACGGAATTCCATGATGCACTTGATGAAGCTAAGGAGACATACGGAGCAGGCGATTCGCAAGCTGACAATGATAAGCCTGAGGGCATATTAGGTAAACTTAAGAAGGTATTTGGCCGCAACAAGGCAGGCAAGATTATGCCTGAGCGCATCACGGTCATAACAGGTTGCCTGGCTAAGGATTACATTAGGCAGATAGCGGATGAAGCCATGGCTGCTTTTCCCATGAAGGAAATCAATGTAATGCCAATAACCAACAGATTCTTCGGAGAGAAGATAACCGTTACGGGATTGTTAACCGGCGGTGATGTGATAGAGCAATGCAAGGAGTATGTGGCTGCCGGCGGTAACCTGGGAACCAGAATGTTAATCCAGGAGAATATGTTAAGAAGCGGTACGGATATTCTGCTTGATGATATGACTGTAGGAGACATCTCGGATGCTTTACAAGTCAAGGTGGATATTGTAAAATCAAGCGGATACGATGTTTTGGAATGTATGCTTAATCCTACACGCTAGGATATAAGTCGGATCATATAAGGAAATAACAATGAGTAAGAGAAGAGGCAAGCCGATAGTTGCAGTGGTCGGAAGACCCAACGTCGGTAAGAGCACGTTATTTAATGCTCTGGCGGGTGAGATGATATCGATCGTTAAGGATACGCCCGGTATTACCAGAGACAGAATATATGCGGATGTAACGTGGCTTGATTACAACTTCACATTGATAGATACGGGCGGAATCGAACCTGACAGCAAGGATGTGATCTTAAGTCAGATGAGAGAGCAGGCGCAGATAGCTATCGATACTGCGGATGTTATATTGTTCATGACCGATGTCAGACAGGGACTTACAGATGCCGATATGAAGGTGGCTGATATGTTAAGGCGCGCCAAGAAACCGGTGCTTCTTATCGTTAATAAGGTCGATGATTTTAATAAGTTCATGGCGGACACCTATGAATTCTATAATGTGGGTCTCGGCGATCCGATACCGATATCTTCGGCTAACAGACTCGGAATTGGTGATATGCTTGAGAAGGTTGTTGAGTTCTTCCCTGAGAGCAATGATGATGAAGAGGAAGATGATATACCGAGAATTGCCATTATAGGTAAGCCTAATGTGGGTAAGTCTTCGCTTATCAATAAGCTGATCGGTGAGAACAGACTAATCGTATCCGATATTGCGGGTACAACAAGAGATGCAGTTGACACGACTGTCAGATATAACGGCAGAGATTACATATTTATAGATACTGCAGGACTGAGACGTAAGAACAAGATCAAGGAAGAACTTGAGAAATACATGATAGTACGTACGGTTTCAGCTGTGGAAAGAGCAGATGTTGTGGTACTGTTAATTGATGCAACCGAAGGTGTTACGGAGCAGGATGCCAAGATTGCAGGTATAGCTCATGAGCGTGGCAAGGGATTCATTATCGCCGTTAATAAATGGGATCTGGTTGAGAAGAATGATAAGACTGTTAATGAGTTCAGCGCCAAGATCCGTTCCACACTTTCGTTTATGTCATATGCTCAGATAATGTTTATCTCGGCCGAGACTGGTCAGAGAATAGGCAAGTTATATGAAGTAATAGATGCGGTAAGAGAGAATCATGCGCTTAGAGTTCAGACCGGTGTGCTTAACGAGATCATGACTGAAGCCGTGGCTATGCAGCAGCCGCCGTCGGATAAGGGCAAGAGGCTTAAGTTATTCTACATTACACAGGTCGCCGTGAAGCCGCCCACATTTGTAATATTTGTCAATGACAAAGAACTCATGCATTTTTCATATACAAGATATATTGAGAATCAGATAAGAGAGACGTTCGGATTCGCAGGAACGCCGTTGCGCTTTATTATAAGAGAGCGTAAGGAGGATAAATAATGGTCAGATTATGGTGCCTACTAATTGGTTATGCATTCGGATTATTTCAGACAGCTTTCTTCTATGGCAAATTAAACGGCATTGATATTCGTACCGCGGGAAGCGGTAATGCCGGCACCACCAATGCACTCAGAGTATTGGGACCTAAGGCGGGGCTTATCGTTATGATAGGAGATATCGCCAAGACTATGATAGCAATAGCCATAGTTAAGTGTTCATTCGGTGATATGTATCCCGATATTGAGTATCTTCTCGTGTTATATACGGCAATGGGAGCGATACTGGGACACAACTATCCTTTCTATATGGGATTTAAGGGAGGCAAGGGAATTGCCTGTACAGGTGGATTGGTATTCTCATCACATTGGTCATTTATAGTGGTGGGAGTTCTGGCATTCTTCATACCTTTCTTCACAATACATATCGTATCCGTTGGCTCGTTGCTTGTATATCTGTTATATGTCATACAGCTTATTATCATGGGACAGATGGGATTCTTCGCACCCATGAGCCAGGCCAATCTCATTGAGATGTATGCTGTGGCAATATTCCTTATGCTTATGGCATATTGGAGACACAGAACCAATATAGTTAATCTTATACACGGCAAAGAGCGTAAGACTTATCTTGTTAAGAAGCCGGAAGGATATGTCAATCCGAGCCATTCAGGAAGAGAAGAAGAGGAGTCGACGAAGCAGACTGATACAAAGAATATATGATGTCTGTTAAGGGCATTCATATACGGAGGAAGACAACATGTTAAGAATAGGCATAATAGGTGCGGGAAGCTGGGGAATTGCACTTGCGAAGCTTCTTGCAGACAACGGACATAATGTGACGGTATGGTCGATCATAGCCGAAGAGATTGAGATGCTTAGAAGTAAGCATGAGCATGTAGATAAGTTGCCGGGAGTTAAGTTGCCCGATAATATTGATTACACAACAGACCTTAAGGCTACATGCAGTGATAAAGACATATTGGTGCTTGCGGTTCCCTCGCCCTATACAAGAAGTACCGCTCACTCGATGAAGGACTTCATTGCCGATGGTCAGATAATCGTCAATGTGGCTAAGGGTATAGAAGAGAAGACGCTTTATACTCTGTCACAGGTCATAGAAGAAGAGATACCTCAGGCGAAGGTGACAGTGCTGTCAGGTCCTTCGCATGCAGAAGAAGTCGGAAGAGGATTACCGACAACGGTTGTTGTGGGTGCCAAGGAACAGGAGACTGCCGAATTCTTACAGAATGCATTTATGAATGATGTGTTCAGAGTATACACAAGCTCGGATATCCTAGGTATGGAACTTGGGGGAGCGCTTAAGAACGTAGTTGCCCTTGCAGCAGGCATTGCCGATGGACTGGGATTCGGTGATAATGCCAAGGCAGCACTTATCACAAGAGGAATAACCGAGATAGGCCGACTTGGTATGGCCATGGGAGGTAAATTCGAGACCTTCTGCGGACTTACGGGAATCGGTGATCTTATTGTTACATGTGCAAGTATGCACAGCCGCAACAGACGTGCGGGAATACTTATCGGTCAGGGCAAGAGTTATGATGAGGCAATGGCTGAAGTTAAGATGGTAGTAGAGGGAGTATACAGCGCTAAGGCTGCGATGGGATTATCAGAGAAATACGGCGTGGATCTTCCTATAATTGAGCAGGTTAATCTGGTGTTATTCGGCGGTAAGCCTGCTAAGGATGCTCTGAGTTCACTTATGGGAAGAGATAAAAAGGATGAGCATCTGAATATAAGCTGGCAGGAATGATTGCTTAACAGGCACTTAAGAACGGAGGAAAGAATGGCTGATATAACCATAGCTGAAGGAATAGACAAAGGCTTTGCGGGAACGGAAGAATATGTTGCAAGTGAGCAGCTTCTTAATGCCGTTAACGTTGCCATCACGCTTAAAAAGCCCCTTTTGATAAAGGGTGAGCCCGGAACCGGCAAGACGATGCTTGCAGAAGCTATTTCCAGGGCTTTGAATAAGCCTCTTATCATATGGAATATCAAATCAACGACCAAGGCCCAGGACGGTCTGTATATGTATGATACGATACAGAGACTCTATGACGGACAGTTCGGTGAAGAGGGTGTGGATGATATTGCCAGATACATTAAGCTTGGTAAGCTCGGTGAAGCATTTGAATCCGATGAACAGGTAGTGCTTCTTATCGATGAGATAGATAAGGCGGATCTCGAATTTCCCAATGACCTTTTGTGGGAACTTGATCAGATGGAATTCTATATCCATGAGACCAAGCGTACGGTTAAGGCTAAGAACCGTCCGATAGTTATAATCACCTCCAATGCAGAGAAGGAACTTCCGGATGCATTCCTTCGTCGTTGCATCTTCCATTATATTGATTTCCCGGATGCGGAACTTATGGAAGAGATAGTAAGAGTTCATCTTCCCAATGTTAAAGAAGATGTTCTTAAGAATGCTTTTGATGTGTTCTATGACATCCGTGCCATGAGAGATATACGTAAGAAGCCTTCCACATCAGAACTCATTGATTGGATCAATGTGCTTCAGATAGCAGGTATCCCTGCGGAAGAAATACGTAAGTCACTTCCTTTTGTGGGTGTTATTGTCAAAAAAGATGAGGATCTGGATACTGTAAAGACCAAGATCAACATGGTCTAGGACGGACACCGGGATAGGGCGTTCGCCATGGGAACTTGTATGCATTAAGAGAGGTATAACCCATGTTTACCAAGTTTTTCTATGACTTAAGAGACGCAGGTCTTAATGTGACCGTAGGAGAGTGGCTTACCCTTATGGAGGCACTGGATAAGGGTATGCACAACAGCTCTCTTACGGATTTTTATTATCTTGCGAGAATGATCTTGGTCAAATCCGAAACTGAATACGACAAGTTCGACATGGTATTTGAGAGCAACTTCAAGGGCAAGACCTGGGACCCGGAGGTGGGTGCCAATATGCTTAAATGGCTTGATAAGCCCGAGATGAATGAGATGCTTGCCATGGAAGAGAAGCAGTGGCTTAACCGTGTGGAAGAGATACAGGTCGATAAGGATGATGTTGAGCAGAAATTTAAGGACAGACTTAGAGATCAGGACAGCGAGCACAACGGAGGTTCTCATTGGATCGGCACTATGGGTAAGACTTCGTTCGGTAATACCGGCGGCAATATCGGCGGTGTACGCGTAGGCGGTCAGACAGGATATCAGTCCGCATTTGCCGTAATAGGTGCGAAGAAATACAGAGATTTCAGAGATGACAGGATCATAGATAACAGGCAGTTCATGCAGGCCCTTCGCAAGTTGCGTCAGTTCTCAAGTAAGCTTGATATACCCAAGACCGAACTTGATATTAACGGTACGATAGATAAGACCTGCAATAACGGCGGAATGCTTGAGATAGTGATGGATAAGCCGCGTAAGAATACGGTTAAATTGTTACTTCTTATGGACAGTGGCGGAACAATGATCCCATACAGCAGCCTTATGAATGAGCTGTTCCAGTCGGTTAATAAGTCCAATCACTATAAGGATGTTAAGGTATATTACTTCCATAACTGCATATATTCCAAGTTATACAATACACCCGAGTGTGAGAACGGAGACTGGATAGATACAGAGTGGATGTTCCGTAATCTGGACAGTGACTATAAGGTAATAATAGTCGGTGATGCCGCAATGGCTCCCGAAGAATTATATTCCGAGACCGGTAACTACAGAGGACCGAACGGCGGCCTGTCGGGCTGGGAGTGGCTTAATCTTTTGAAGAGACATTACAAAAAGGTTGTATGGATGAATCCGAAGATGGCCCCCGGACGCGCACCGTGGAGAGAAGCCGAGACCGCGGTAAAGACGCTTTTCCCGATGTATATGCTGACGGTCCGCGGCCTTAACGAGGCGATGACCACGCTGATGAGTGGCAGGTGATGCAGATAGAACGGTGCGCAGAACGGCACAATATATAGTGTTTTGTTATTGACAACGGCACTAAGTGTTGTTATCATTGGATTGTATTTCTACCAAACATACTCATATGAAGGAGGGTATCTGATTTATGGAGAAGTTCTTTAAGTTAAAAGAGAATAATACCGATGTCAAAACAGAAGTCATAGCCGGACTTACAACGTTCATGACGATGGCATATATTCTCGCTGTCAATCCGTCGATCCTGTCTGCTTCAGGAATGGATCCCCAGGCTATCATGATCGCTACGGCTTTAGCTGCATTTATCGGAACATGTGCAATGGCATTACTTGCCAACTATCCTTTCGCACTTGCTCCCGGACTCGGACTCAATGCATACTTCGCTTACACCGTATGCGGCGCTATGGGTTACTCATGGCAGTTTGCATTGTTTGCAGTATTTGTTGAGGGTCTTATTTTCATCATCCTTTCTGTTACTAATGTGAGAGAGGCTATATTCAATGCCATTCCTATCACACTTAAGAAGGGTGTATCTGTGGGCATCGGCTTATTCGTTGCTTTCATCGGTTTCGAGAACGGTTCAATCGTTGTTAACAGCGATGCAACACTCGTTACTATTGTCAACTTCAAGGAAGATTTTACCAACGTAGGTATCTGTGCACTTCTTGCAATAATCGGTACGCTCATCATAGCAGTACTTCATTATAAGCAGGTTAAGGGTTCTATCCTTATCGGTGTTATCGTTACATGGATACTCGGTATCATCTGTGAACTCACCGGCTTATATACCGGTATGTCAGTTCTTCCTCACTGGAGCAACTTTGACCTCGGTGCGCTTGGCCTTACATTCGGCCAGTGCTTCAACGGTGCGGCATTTGAGAACTTCAGAGTACTTGATTTCATTGTAATCATGTTCTCATTCCTCTTCGTTGATGTCTTCGATACAATAGGAACACTTATCGGATGTGCCAATAAGGCAGATATGCTTGATAAGGACGGTAAGCTTCCCAAGATTAAGGAAGCACTCCTTGCAGATGCTATCGCTACAAGTGCAGGTGCCGTACTCGGTACTTCTACAACCACAACATTCGTAGAGAGCTCAGCAGGTGTATCTGAAGGTGGTAGAACAGGTCTTGCATCTATCGTTACAGGCCTTATGTTCTTACTTGCAATCTTCTTATCACCGCTGTTTATTGCAATCCCCGGATTTGCAACAGCTCCTGCTCTTATCTTCGTAGGATTCCTTATGATCACAGCAGTTGTTGATATCGATTTCAAGGATCTTACAGAGGCAGTTCCCGCTTATCTTGCACTAGTTGCTATGCCCCTTCTTTACAGCATCTCAGACGGTATCGCAGTAGGTATCATCTCTTATGTAGTAATCAACGCATGTGCAGGCAAGGCTAAGAAGGTCAGCCCTCTTATGTATGTTCTTGCAGTTCTGTTTGTACTTAAGTACGTATTCTTATAAGATTAAGAAGTTACTAAGAACTTATACGGTAATAAGGCCCGGTATGTTATACCGGGTCTTACTGTATAAGAATCGGATGATTGTGCCGCGGGAAATAATAACATGTCGGATATAAATATCACGGAGAAAACCAAAAGAAACATACTTACGGATATGGTCAGGGGACTGGCCGTTATTCTGGTGGTATGGGGCCATTGTATACAGGAAGGGAACGGAGCTGCATTCAGTGCTGAGATGATGTATTTTGATGACAGACTATACCAGTTGATATACAGTTTCCATATGCCTTTGTTTGCACTTATTGCCGGTTACTATGCATATGTATCGGTCTTAAAAGCCCGTACCGATAAGGACAGAAGAAGCTTACTACTAAGAAGAGTTATAACGTTGTTGATACCTATCGTATTCTGGACTGTCTGTGAATTCATTCGTAACCTGATCCTTCTTAATAAGGCGGGTGTTCCGAATGAAGGAGGAATTAAGTTAATAGTTAATCTGTGTCTTGCAATAATTACCAATCACTGGTTTTTGTGGGCGATGATAATATGCTTTGTCATTGTGTGGTTTGTCCATTATTATCTTAAGGATTCACTTCTTGTATATATAGTGATTTTTGCCCTTTCGTTATTTGTCCCTGACGGAATGAATATGCAGGCATACAAATTCCTTCTGCCGTATTATGTTATAGCTTTCTATTATGCATCTTACATGAGTCAGAAGGCTGACAGGGAAGATGGAGATCATACCGGTGTTATCGATAAGTTATCCTATATGTATGAGCAGAAGAAATGGATATGCGCGATAGTATTAATCGCGGTATTTGCGCTATTATTTATCTTCTATAACAGAGATTCATTCGTATATGTAAGCGGTTACAGGATCACCAAGGGTATATGGTATGTACAGCTTATAAGAGATATATACAGATTCATGATCGGCTTGATCGGAAGCATATGCGCGATTTCGATATGTGACATAGTCACATGGCTGATTAAGGGATATTCATTCCCGGTGCTTACATTATTCGGAAGGTACAGCCTGGGCGTATATATAATAAGCGGATATCTTATATTGCTTGTACTGCGAATATATACGGATCCGCTTAATCCTAATGATCTTAGGGCGAGCATAGAGGCAATTGCGATCGCCGCAGTCTCAGTTGCATTATCATTTGCCATAGCTAAGGTACCCGTGCTTAAGAAGATAATAGGCAAATAAGATTTGTTGACAAATGTCACGTCATTGACTAGAATGAGGCATGAATCTGCAGACATCTGTGCAGATGTAACTAGTAGAATGGAGAACTGATACAATGGAAATTTACGAAGAGTTGGTTGCAAGAGGACTTATAGCTCAGGTAACCGATGAGAAAGAGATAAGAGATCTTATTAATTCCGGTGGAGCAAGATTCTATATCGGCTTCGATCCTACGGCGGATTCCCTTCATGTAGGTCATTTCATGGCACTCTGTCTTATGAAGAGACTTCAGATGGCAGGTAATAAGCCCGTTGTGCTTATCGGAGGTGGAACCGGATATATAGGTGATCCTTCCGGAAGATCTGACATGCGTACCATGATGACTCCGGAGATGATCCAGCATAACTGCGATTGTTTCAAGAAGCAGATGGAGAGATTCATTGAGTTCGGCGATGATAAGGCAATAATGGTCAATAATGCCGATTGGCTTCTTAAGCTTAATTACATTAATCTGTTAAGAGACGTCGGAGCATGCTTCTCGGTTAATAACATGCTTCGTGCCGAGTGCTATAAGAACAGAATGGAGAAGGGATTAAGTTTCCTTGAATTTAACTATATGATAATGCAGTCATATGACTTCTTCTATCTTAATGAGCACTACGGATGCAATATGCAGTTCGGCGGAGACGATCAGTGGTCGAATATGTTAGGCGGTACCGAGCTTATACGTAAGAAGACCGGTAAGGATGCATATGCTATGACCATCACACTCTTACTTAATTCGGAAGGTAAGAAGATGGGTAAGACATCCAAGGGTGCGGTATGGCTTGATCCTAATAAGACTTCTCCTTTTGATTTCTACCAGTATTGGAGAAATGTATCAGATGCCGATGTTCTTAAGTGCATAAGAATGCTTACTTTCCTTCCTCTTGAGCAGATAGATGAGATGGATAAGTGGGAAGGCGCAGAACTTAACAAGGCTAAAGAAATATTGGCTTATGAACTTACCAAGCTTGTTCATGGTGAGGAGGAAGCTAAGAAAGCGGAAGAGTCAGCCAAGGCGTTATTCTCAGGTGAAGGTACTCTTGAGATGCCCACAGTCACAATCACTGAAGGTGATTTAAGAGACGGTAAGATAGATATACTCGGTATTCTTACCGTATCGGGACTTACTCCTTCAAGAAGTGATGCAAGACGAGCGGTAGAGCAGGGCGGTGTTTCGGTTGATGATGTCAAGATTACGGATATCAGAACTCTGTATGCACCGGAAGACCTGTCGGGGGACGGAATTGTAGTGCGTCGAGGCAAGAAGAACTACAAGAGAATTAAGTATTAAATAATACTTGAATTAGTAGAGACTTTCCGATATACTATACAGGGTTTTATGGGAATTTATGAAAGGAATGATTAATATTATGAAGAAGAAATTGTTAATCGCAATGCTCTGTTTAAGTACATGCGTGGTATTCGCAGCATGTGGCAACAAGGAGAAAGAGGCATCAGCAGAGCAGCCTGTTACTGCTGAGATTATTCCGATTGAAGAGCCTGTTGCAGAGTCAACAGAAGAGGCTGAAGAGCCTTCGGATACTCCTCCGGAGGGAATGGTATGGTCAGAACTTACAGGTCTTGCGATAGATGAGGCTATAGCCAAGCAGAAGCCCATCGCTGCAATGGTTGATAATGAGAGCAAGGCACTTCCTCATTTCGGACTTAACACTGCAGACATCATATACGAGATGGTTAACTCTACAGCTAATGACCGTGTAACAAGACTTATGGTTATCTATAAGGATTGGGGTAATATTGAGCAGTTAGGATCAATCAGAAGTATTCGTCCCACACATATCTGGGTGGCAGGTGAGTACAATGCGGTTATGTGTCATGATGGTGGTCCTTTCTACATCGATACATATATGGCTCGTGACTATGCACAGCATTTCTCAGGCATATTCTCACGTGTCAACAACGGTAAGGCAAGAGAGTTTACAGAGTACATCGTTAAAGGCGACCTTGAGAAGGCATTTGAGAAGTCTTCTTACTCTACTGAGTATGATGAATACTATGAGGGACCTCATTTCAAGTTCTCTACCGAGTCAAAACCTATCGAACTTGAGGGTGAAGAGGCTACGGACGTTAACTTAAGCGTACCTTTCAAGCACAATAAGTCAGAGCTTAAGTATGATTCAAGCACAGGCTTATATACATACTATGAGTACGGTAAGTCACATGATGACGGTAAGACAGGTGAGCCTCTTACATTTAAGAACCTCATTCTTATGTCAGCAGAGCTCTGCCAGCTTGATAAGAACGGATACTGTGCTTATGAGATACCTACAGCCAAGGGTGAAGGCTTATTCATCACAAACGGTAAGGCTGTTAAGATTAAGTGGGATAAGCCCGGTGAGAATGCAATCACTCACTACTATCTTGAGAATGACGAAGAGATAACTCTTAACGCAGGTAAGACATACATCGCTATCGTTCCTTCAGAGTTCTGGAGTGATGTAACACTTAAGTAAAATAGGCCAAAAGTCCTAGAAAATACAACGTTTTTATTATAACCCCGACTGGAAAAAGTCGGGGTTATTTGCTATACTTAATTGGATTATGAAGCTTAACAAAATGTCTTACGGAGGTTATTTATGAGCGCTATATATGACAAGCTTACCAACTGTGTTAAAAGTGTCAGGGCCAAGACGGATTTCGTTCCCAAGGTGGCTATTGTATTGGGTTCCGGACTTGGTGATTATGCCAATGATATCAAGGTTGAATGTGAGATAGATTATCACGATATCGAGGGATTCCCCATATCTACGGTTCCCGGTCATGCAGGCAAGTTCATCTTCGGATACGTGGGTGAGGTACCTGTAGTATGCATGAAGGGAAGAGTTCATTACTATGAGGGTTATCCCATTTCAGATGTTGTGCTTCCCGCAAGACTTATGAAGATGCTTGGTGCTGAAGTGCTCTTCTTAACCAATGCAAGTGGCGGACTTAATTCAGATTTCTCCGCCGGAACATTTATGCTTATAACAGATCATATAAGCTGTTTCGCACCTAATCCGCTTATCGGACCCAATATAGATGAACTGGGAACCAGATTCCCTGATATGTCTCACGTATATGATCTTGATCTTCAGGATATCATAAGACAGACTGCCAAGGATGAAGGCATAGTGCTTAAGGAAGGCGTGTATGCACAGCTTACGGGACCAAGTTTCGAATCACCTGCTGAGATCAGAATGTTAAGAACCCTTGGTGTTGATGCGGTAGGTATGTCGACTGTTGTTGAGGCAATAGCCGCTAATCATATGGGAATGAAGATATGCGGAATATCATGCGTATGTAACCTGGCTGCGGGTATGACAGCCAACCCGCTTACACATGATGAGGTTCAGGCAGCTGCCAATGAGGCGGCACCTAAATTTAAGAAACTTCTTACTGAGTCGGTTAAGAAGTTCTGAGATTAATTAAGACTATTAACAGGTATGTATTTGGGATGTAACTGCAGACCTTAGTACATAGGAGGAATAAGTTGAAGACAAGATTATACAATGCAAAGATCCTTACCATGGCGGAAGGAGAGGAGATTTTTGAAGGAGAGGTCCATGTAGACGGCAATGAGATAAGTTTCGTCGGTACAGCGGATGAAGCCCCCAAAGGTTTGAACTTTGATAAGGAGATAGACTGTGAGGGTAACGTTCTTATGCCCGGACTTAAGGACTGTCATACCCATTCGGGAATGACGGCTTTCAGATCATTGGCGGATGATCTGAATCTTCAGGACTGGCTTAACAATGAGATATTCCCCAGAGAAGCCAAGATGACAGGGGAAGACTGTTATTGGTTGACTAAGCTTGCGATACTTGAGTATCTGACAAGCGGTATCACAACCGGTTTTG
>CACYWQ010000016.1 GCA_902778165.1 uncultured Lachnospiraceae bacterium | reverse complement strand
ATTCTTCGTCATGATGAACGGTCTCAACCCATGCTTCCTTATCTACGATCTTAACCTTCTCGGTAATTGCATCGTGATGTTCATCCCATGCTTCCTTAACAACCTTATCTTCGTAGTGGAACTCTTCGTCATGAGGTATCTCCTCAGTCCAGGCTTCCTTATCAACAACCTTAACCTTCTCGGTTACAGCATCATGATGTTCATCCCATGCTTCCTTAACAACCTTATCCTCGAAATGGAATACTTCATCATGATGGATCTTCTCATCCCAAGCTTCCTTATCGATTACCTTAACAGGTCTGGTTACTGCTTCATGATGCTCGTCCCATGCACCCTGAATCTCTTCATACTCATAATGCCATTCAGCAGCATGATGAATCACTTCATCATATTCTTCCTGATCGACAACTTTAACCTTCTCAACTATGGCATCATGATGCTCATCATATTCGGGTGTAATAACCTTATCTTCATAATGATATTCTTCGTCATGATGAACAGTCTCAACCCAAGCTTCCTTATCGACTACCTTAACCTTCTCAACCTTCTGGTCATGCTCGATAGTCTCAACTTCGGTTACCTCACCAACCTTAAGGCTGTAATCCTTCTCTTCGATAAGGACAGCACCGGGTGTACCTTCAGGAACAACAGTATAATCTGATGTATCCTGAATGTAAGTTGTTGTAGTGGTCTCGAAGTTCTTGTCTTCGCTGGTCTGAGTTGTGGTAACACTTCCGTTAGGATTCGTTACAACAGTGGTATCACCCATGTCGGTCGTCTTACCGTCATAAGTAACAGAATCAATACCGTTACTGTTGTCATTGTCGGCATCATTGATCATGTCTGCCGGCTTGCCGGAATTAACGCTGGGCGCAGTTGTCTCCTCAGTCTCAACAACGTTCGGTGCCAAAAGAGGCGTACCAAGCTCTGTGGGTCCATTACCGCCCTCAGCGCTCGCACCGTCAGTCGGAGTCGTGGGATTCTCTGCTTCATTCTGTTCTTGCTGTTGCTCTCCTCCATCGGACTCAGAAGCTTCTTCGGCCTCAGACACCTGATATTCAGGCAGCTGATCGCCGGCATCTGCAGCTCCGCCGGAATCAAGGGTCTCAGCATTTGCACCTATAGCGGGTGCCATAGCAGCGGTAATTCCTATACCCATTGCTATAAGAACCTTGTTTTTCATTTCCCTCTCCTTCTTTACTAGAATAAACTCCCAATTGGTTACAAAAGAACTACTCTTCTACACTTCTACTCTTCATCTCCGCCTATGTGCTGGAATAAATACTCAAGCACATCGGGAGTGAATTTCTTAGCTTCGATACCTATCTCGAAGCAACCATCCTCAAGTTTCTTCTGTCTGTTGACCAGAGCATACATAATAAGTGTATCTGCTACGATTATTATGTCTTTGCCCTTAATGTCGGGTAAATCTGCGGGGCCTTTGATTCCCATTCCTAAAGGGCTGACATTGGCCACTTCTACGTAATACTTTTCAAAAGTGTCACATACTACTATGACACTCTTCACCTTGTATTCAACTCGGTTAATATTACGTCTTTCTTCCATACTTCCATTCTCCCTCTTAACTTATTGACATTATATGCTTAACTTCTTCTTATTCGTTCTTCTTAACATCCACAAGCACCGAATGAACTACAAATCTGTTGCTTGTTCCGGCTGAACCTTTACATGTACTCAGTGTCATCATCCTGGGATGTTCACTCATATCCACATCAGGGATATTCTCCATGTCATTGACCGAACCGATGTAATCAAGATAGGCGTCGTATTCTTTCAGATCCAGAATGAATTGATATGTGTCGCTCTTCTTGTGTGTTGTATAGTACGCCACGATCTGGAATTGGTAGGATGCTCTTGGCGTATATACATATATGTACGGTTCCTGTTCAATCAGTTCAGGGTGCTCTGCCAATGTCTTTAAAGAACCAAACATGCTCCCATCACGCATATTATGTCCGTATATAAAGGTATTTAAGTCCTTGAAATCGGGGTAATTGTAAGAATCCATGAATATCGCTCCCGCCTTATTGCGGTTGTGCTCATATGTCTCATGGAGATAATGTTCATTATCGGTTCCCTGCAATACCGGATAACTAAGTTCCAATGCCGGGAAGATCAGCCAACCCTTGAAGTCTTCATTAATCTCAAGGAGTGAATCAAAGTCGATATCCATCGCCGGAATATCCGGCTTGACTACAACCTCTTCCACCTCTGTCTCGGTATCAGCTTCCTCCGATGTACTCTCCGCTTCGGCTGTCACCGTGGTCGAAGGTGCTACATACTGTTGGAGGCCTGTATACTCTTTCTTGGCTTCTCGATAATTTTTGAGGGCTGATAACGTATTGAATCCGGATACCAACATTACTGCTACCAGTATGTACGGAACCATCTTGTTAACGATATCATTCCTTTTTGTAGAACTGTCAGTATTCTTCCTACTCACTCATCCCAATTCCAGTACTTTAGTCCTTAGTCAAATAATAAACCTATATTTCGGCGTTTTCAATAGGTTTTTTATGATTTTTTAACTAAATTTCACTAAAATTTAATGCATCGCGTATAATTTCGCTCTGTTATGATAAAGTACCAAAGCAATTTTATAGATTTTTTATAAATTTATTCTAAAAATCGATTCATTTTAATTCATCTTATGCCGATATAAATGTGTTTATAAATAATTTATAAATTCACAGTTTATAAATTCCTATTTATAAACTCTCTTTTTATAAAAAATCAGGAAATTTTCTTGGCGACTACCACGAAGCGACCTGCATCCTCCGACGAATCACAAGTGGACAATGTGATCAATCTGTCACCGTATACCGCAGTTACGCCTGTATCATACAGGGACATATCAGCCATTGCATCCATATTAGAATCAAATTCATCGGCACTTGATGCATCTATAAACTGATAGTACTTGAATACTATCTCATCTTGCGCATATATTCTCGATCTGAAAACATACATTACAGCATATGTTCCCGTCTCATATATTGTATCGAAGTTAAAGTTCGGATTCTTCTCCCAGAAATCCTGCTTGGCATATCTGTTAAGATTACCGAACATTTTACCTGACTTCATATGATGTCCGTATATGATCATATTGTCATTGGGGAATGCCGGCGTACAATCCTTATCCATAAATAAGGAGCCGTTCTTATCATAATCCTGGTTATAATTATGATCCAGATAATATTCATTATTGGATGTCTGCATTACGGGATAGTCAATATCACATCCCGGTATCGATAACCAACCTACCAGTCTTCTGTTCTTCTGATACAGAGTCTCGTATTTCTTAAGCACAGGCGGTTTATCCTTAGCTTCTTCATAATTGATCTCTACTGTACCGCCCACATCTTCTTTCTTAAGTTCAGCAAGTTCCGTATACTCCATATCATTCTTCTCATACAGAGTGAAATAAAATACAAGATAACCTACGGAGCCCAATATGCACAGAGCAAGGATAAGCATCATAACACGGCGCTTAAGTTGATCCCTCTTAAGCACCTTGATTATCTCCTGTTGCATATCATCATCATAGTCCGTGAATTTCTTAGATCTCTTGCGAGATGAAACGGATCCTGTCGCACCGGATTTATCAGTCTTAGACTTAATATGCCCTTTGCGCTTCTTGCTGCTCTCGACTTCGGCCTGCGCTTCAACTCTAAGCTTATCTGCAAGTTCGCCAATCTCTTCTATATAATCATCACCGATCAGAGTATCAAAATGATACTTACCACGCTTAAGGTCGGTAAGCAACTCCTCGACAGCTTCAAGATCAAGCATATCAACTTCACGTTCAATTCGTTCAATTGTCTGATTGTCGCGGTATCCTCTGGCGTAATCCGCCTTGGTGCGAAATTGCCTTCCGCGAATCTCGTAAGTCTCTGTGTTCATATAGTTATCTTATACAAAAATGACACCAAGATATATTACAACGTGGGCACGCTCGCGCTAAGGACTCCACGCAGCGGTGCGTAAGGCGTCTAAGATACGCCGCCTAAGCACCGGCGTTCCGTATTGCCCACTTATGCAATATATCTTGGTGCCATTTTGTTTATTACTTAACTACTATATTTACTATCTTGCCGGGTACGTAGATCTCTTTAACGATCGTCTTGCCTTCAAGCAAAGGAGCGATAGCCTCGTTCTCCTTGGCCTTGGTGATAACGCTGTCCTTATCCTCGTCGACTGCGATCATGATCTTGCCGCGTACCTTGCCGGATATCTGAACTGCTATCTCAATCTCGTTTTCAACGGTCTTAGCTTCATCATACTCAGGCCATGCCGTATTGTATATTCTGCCGTCAAATCCCTCAAGGCTCCAGATCTCCTCAGTGATATGAGGCGCAACCGGATTAAGCAATGTAAGGAATGTCTTAAGCTCGGCCTTAGTCACGCTGCCCTTCTTATAGAAGTCATTGATAAGTGTCATGAGTGCAGCAATTGCCGTATTGTATTTAAGCGACTCAAAATCCAAGCTGACCTTCTTGATGGTCTTGTGCATATTGGTCTCAAGGTCTGATGAATATGTATCACCGTCAACTGTTATATCCTGAAGTTTCCATACTCTTTCAAGGAATCTGCGGCAACCTCTTACACCCTCATCACTCCATGAAGCCGCCAAATCGAAGGCTCCTATGAACATCTCATATGTACGAAGTGTATCTGCGCCGTATTCTCTTACGATATCATCCGGATTGACAACGTTACCTCTTGACTTAGACATCTTCTCACCGTTAGAGCCTAAGATCATGCCGTGGCTTGTTCTCTTCTGGTAAGGTTCCGGACAGGGTACAACACCCTCATCATATAAGAAACGATGCCAGAATCTTGAATACAGAAGGTGAAGTGTCGTATGCTCCATACCTCCGTTATACCAGTCAACGGGAAGCCAATACTTAAGTGCTTCCTTGCTGGCAAGTTCCTTGTCATTCGTAGGATCCGTATAACGCAGGAAATACCAAGATGAACCAGCCCACTGAGGCATTGTATCAGTCTCTCTCTTAGCAGGACCTCCACACTTAGGACACTTAACGTTCACCCAGTCTGTCATTGCTGCCAGAGGTGATTCTCCTGTATCCGTAGGCATGTAACTGTCTACCTCAGGAAGCATAAGGGGAAGCTCTTCTTCCTTAAGCGGTACATATCCGCACTTATCACAATGTATGATCGGTATGGGCTCACCCCAGTATCTCTGACGAGAGAATACCCAGTCTCTTAACTTGTAGTTGGTCTTGGCATGACCAATACCCTTCTCTGTAAGGAATTCAGTTATCTTAACCTTAGCATCGGCAACGGACAATCCGTTTAAGAACTCTGAATTAACAAGCTTGCCTTCAGCCACATCGGTATATACCTGTTCGGTAACAGGCACAGATGAACCTGCCACAACTTCTATAATAGGAAGATTAAACTTCTTAGCAAAGTCCCAGTCTCTCTCATCATGTGCAGGAACCGCCATGATCGCACCTGTTCCGTAGCTCATGAGTACATAATCAGATATCCAGATTGGTATCTGCTTACCGTTGACGGGATTGGTCGCCGTAAGGCCCTTGATCTCAACACCTGTCTTATCCTTCGCAAGCTCAGTACGCTCGAAATCAGACTTCTTGGCTGCCTGCTCTCTGTAAGCGATAAGCTCATCATAATTGCTTATCTCATCTTTATACTTCTCAATATAGGGATGCTCGGGACTCATGACCATATAGGTCGCACCGAACAGGGTATCCGGTCTGGTAGTATAAACAGTAAGTTTATCATCTTTTCCCGTAAGGGCGAAATCAACTTCCGCACCGGTAGAACGTCCGATCCAGTTGCGCTGCTGGGTCTTGACTCTCTCTATGTAATCAACGCTGTCAAGTCCCTCAATGAGCTTGTCAGCATACTCCGTGATCTTAAGCATCCACTGGCTCTGCTGCTTACGGATTACTTCCGAACCGCAACGCTCGCACTTGCCGTTGACCACTTCCTCATTGGCAAGTCCCACCTTACATGAAGTACAGAAGTTAATGGGCATATTGGTCTTGTAAGCAAGTCCAGCATTGAACAGCTTAAGGAATATCCACTGTGTCCAGTGATAGTAGTTAGGATCGGTCGTATTGACCTCTCTGTCCCAGTCGAATGAATATCCGAGGCTCTGAAGCTGTGCCTTGAATCTTGCAACGTTATTCTCCGTTACAGTCTTGGGATGTATATGATTGGCAATGGCATAGTTCTCAGTCGGAAGGCCGAAAGCATCCCAACCCATGGGATATAATACATTGTAGCCCTGCATTCTGCGCTTACGCGCAACAATATCAAGGGCTGTGTAAGGTCTGGGATGACCTACGTGAAGGCCCTGTCCCGAAGGATAAGGGAACTCAACAAGCGCATAATACTTAGGCTTGCTGTAGTCATTATCAGTCTTATAAGCCTTCTCATCCTCCCATATCTTCTGCCATTTCGGTTCCACTTCGTGGTGGTTGTACAGTTGTGCCATGTCTGTTATCTCCTTGCTATTTCTTATATAAATGTAGTTATTATCATTGATTATTAACGTTTCTCAGTATATCACAATTCAATAGAGCATCCAATATCCCCACACGGTCAGAAGACTCACTATCGTCTGTATGATTGCAAATCTTATAACAACCTGTGTATTGGACCATCCGTTGACCTTTCTTGCCTGGTCATGTAACGGGCATCGGGTATTGGTCAGAATCCTTATCTTTAGGAATCTCAAAAGCGCAACTTTCAAAAGTCCTAACCCTCCGTCTAAGATAAGGACTATCGATAGCGGTATATATAGCAGCGGACTGTGACTTAGAAGCGCCGTTATGGCGATCATCATGCCCATTGCACGGCTGCCTGCATCACCCATAAGAATGGTGCTGGGTGTAGCGTTATACCACAGATAAGCTGCAAGAACAACCATGAATAACATTATCGAATACTCGGTACTTCCTATTCCTCTAATCTCCTGCATCAACAGGTAAAAAGAACCGAGACTTATGATCGTTAGCGTGGCCGAGAGTCCGTCCACTCCGTCCGAACAGTTGGTGACATTAATGGCCATCCATACAAGGCCTACTATAAGCAGTCCGTATACGACATAAGGAAGGGTGATCTCCATACTTCCGAACATGCCTAAGATAAACGTATTTCCGTTATACTTAAGATATGTAACGGCCACAATAATTGCCAGTACAAGATCCAGCGCACCCTTAAAATACTCATTCCAAGGCTTATCGGACATATCATCCATATATCCCGTGATCATTGAGAATGTAATAACAGCCAGATATATGGTCCTCTCCGTTGACAGCCTGTTAAATATAAGGTCACATGCTACAAATACAAGCACGAATATGATTCCGGAACCTCTGGCCTTGCCCTTGGATTTCTCTCCTTCTACGGCGAAGGCTCTTCCCTGATCGTGAGGAAGCTTATCCTTAAGTACTCCGTGCAGAATAACGGTTGCAATAAAAGCGACCGCAAGTCCGATTATCATTATGAAATTACTGTCCGTAAATTCTCTTAACATATATTAATCAATATTCTGAATCAATCAGTTCTTATATAAATAATAAGAACAAACACACAATGGATGTTATACCATATAAAGCCCTTAATTGCAATAATTATGACACAAATGGGCTCGGACAGATCTGCCCGAGCCCTGTAACACTATCTCATCTCACCCCATGTATGGAATTATTCATCAACACTGTTCTCAGCAACCTTGGCTGCTCTTGCGGCAACTTCCTTCTCCTGAATATCCGAAGGACACTGCTCATATCTGGCGAATTCATATGCATACTCGCCCGAACCGCCAGTCATGGAACGAAGGTCCGTACAATATCTGAATATCGTACTCATAGGAACTTCTGCCTCAACCACCTGCTTGCCGTCACCAGTAGGATTCATGCCAAGCACTCTTCCGCGTCTCTTGTTAAGGTCACCCATAACATCACCGGTATACTGATCGGGAACCGTAACCTTAAGGCTCATAATGGGCTCAAGCAGTACGGGATTAGCTTCCATGATACCCTTCTTAAATGCCTGGATAGTAGCCATCTTGAATGCCTGCTCAGATGAATCAACCGGATGGTAAGATCCGTCATAGAGCACTGCCTTGATACCTACAACAGGATATGCTGCCAAAGGTCCTCTTCCCACTGACTCTGCAAGACCCTTCTCAACTGCAGGGAAGTAGTTCTTCGGTACGGCACCGCCCACAACCATCTGCTCGAATGTGTAAGGAGTATCTATATCGCCGCTGGGTTCGAATGTCATCTTGACATGACCGTACTGGCCGTGTCCGCCTGACTGCTTCTTATACTTATATTCAACGTCTGACTTCTTACGGATAGTCTCTCTGTATGCCACCTTAGGATCAGATAATTCAACTGCAACCTTATATTCATTCTGCAGTCTGCTTACAACTATATCAAGATGCTGTTCGCTCATACCATAGAGTAAGAGCTGTCTGTTCTCGGCATCATTGACATTCTTAAGTGTCTGATCTTCATGCATCATCTTCTGCAATGCCTGGCTTACCTTATCTATATCGCCCTTATTAACAGCCTTATATCTTCTGTATGTATAAGGTGTAGGAAGTTCTGCCTTACCGTACTGGATGACATTGGCCTTGGTAGATAATGTATTACCGGTACGTGCAGCCGTAAGCTTGGCGATTGCGCCTATATCACCGGCATGAAGCTCCGGAACTTCGATGGGCTTATTGCCCTGAAGGATATATAACTTACCAATCTTCTCATCAACGTCCTTATCCTGGTTATAAAGTGTATCATCAGCCTTGATAACGCCGGAATAAACCTTAATAAGGCTGTACTTACCGATGAAAGGATCAACGATTGTCTTCCAGATGTATGCGCTCTTAGCCTTAGAGAAGTCATAATTGGCTTCAAACACTTCGTTAGTCTTAAGAGAAACACCGGCAACTGTTCTGTTCTCAGGGCTTGGAAGATACTTAACAATATCATCAAGTAATGTATAAACACCCTGACACAATATGCTTGAACCCATAGACATGGGAACGATGGAACAGTCATTGATATTGGTTCTAAGTGCCGCTCTTATCTCAGCCTCTGAGAATGTATCTCCGCCGAAGTATCTGTCCATGAACTCTTCGGAAGTCTCAGCAACGGCTTCCATAAGGGTATCCTTGTACTGCTCAAGGTATGACTTCGAATAATCGGGGATATCACATTCCTTAGCTTCCTTACCTTCCCAACGATAAGCCTTCTCGGCTATTACATTAACATAGCCTACAAACTTCTCATCTTCTCTTATGGGAAGATGGAAAGGTGCAAGCTTCTTACCGTACTTGGCAGTCATATCTTCAACTACCTGACGGAAAGATGCATTGTCTATATCCATATCGGTAACGAATACCATTCGGGGAAGCTTGAATTTATCACATAATTCCCACGCCTTATCCGTACCAACTTCAACGCCTGCCTTACCACTTACAACAATAATGGCTGCATCGGCTGCGCTTGCTGCTTCGTATGCTTCACCTTCGAAATCAAAATATCCGGGTGCATCTATAAGATTGATCTTAACTCCGTCCCATTCTATCGGAACTACAGATGTCGATATTGAGAACTGACGCTTCTGCTCCTCCTTACCGAAATCGCTTAGGGTGTTGCCATCCTGAACCTTGCCCATTCTGGATGTAAGTCCGGCAAGGTATGCCATAGATTCCACAAGAGAAGTCTTGCCCGCACCACCATGACCAAGCAGTACGACGTTACGGATCTTGTCAGTTGTGTAAACGTTCATGTAACCTCCTTTAGGTAGTCCCCACTACCAAAAAAAATATTGATTAGAGTCTTTTACGACTCTAACCAATATTTTACTAAATTTTCTAACAATTTACAATATATTATTGAATTTGATGTCAGAATTCACCGTTAAGATGTCCGACTGTCTGATATATCTCAATACGCTTGGTCTCCATATCAGGCATTCCTATGAAAATAGCACCGTATTCATAAGCATCACCCTTCTTGACGATTCTTACTATCTCCATAAAGCAATGTATGACCTCAGCAGTCCAAATAGTCAAATATCCCTCATATACAGCTCCGATATCCAGCTTCTCCGTACAGGTGAATCCAACTCCTGCTTTGGATACATCCGTAATCTCTATGCCGACTTCCTTAATTCCTGTTCCGTCGCCGTTAAGCTGCTTGATAATAAGCTTGGATTCAAGTTCGGTTCTCTCTGCTTTTCTCTTCTCCATAGTCACTGATCTCCCGTTTGATGTGGCCTTAAACTACTTATATACTTTATATCAATATCCGCTATTTTTCAATACAATCTGTGATAAACATCGCGTCACCGAATGAGAAGAATCTATAGCGCATATCAACTGCTTCTTTGTATGCCGCAAGTACATTATCTCGTCCGGCAAGAGCCGAAACAAGCATGATCAGAGTGGATTGCGGCAGATGAAAATTCGTTATAAGACAATCCGTTAATTTAAATTCATACCCCGGATAGATGAATATTTCTGTATCATCTTCAACAGGCTTAAGAACATATCCTGCGTCCTGATCACTTACGGCAGCACTCTCAATCGTCCTACAGCTTGTGGTGCCGACACATATGACTCTTCCGCCGGCCCTCTTGGTATTATTGATTATATCCGCAGTCTCTTTATCAATAAAATAATGCTCGGAATGCATCTTATGAGCCGTTACATCCTCGACCTTGACAGGTCGGAAGGTACCTAAGCCCACATGGAGCGTCACATACGCCAGTTGCACTCCTTTATCCTTAATGCGATCAAGCAATTCATTCGTAAAATGCAGACCTGCCGTAGGCGCGGCTGCCGAACCTTCAAACTTGGCATATACCGTCTGATATCTGTCCTTATCCTTAAGCTTATGGGTTATATAGGGCGGCAGAGGCATCTCTCCAAGCTTATCCAATATCTCTTCGAATATGCCCTCATAGTTAAATCTGACGATTCTGTTGCCGTCGGGAAGGCATTCTGCGATCTCTCCTGTCAACAATCCGTCTCCGAATGACACCTTAGCGCCTTGCCTTAATTTCTTGCCGGGGCGTACAAGGGTCTCCCACTCATTATCGGACAGCCTCTTAAGCAGGAATACTTCAATGGCCGCACCCGTATCCGGCTTAATACCAAGCAATCTTGCAGGGATTACCTTGGTATTGTTAAGCACAAGGCAATCTCCTTCATGCAGATAATCAAGTATATCCGTAAAAACGCCGTGTTTGACGGCTCCCGTATTCTTATCAAGTATGAGCAACTTAGAAGACGACCTATCTGCAAGGGGATCCTGTGCGATCAGTTCTTCCGGTAACTCATAGTCAAAGTCAGCCGTTCTCATACACCAATATTCTTAAGGAATGTCTTATAGCCTAAATATGTCTCGTATAAGTCAGCTTTGCTTATCGCTTCCCAAGGTGCATGCATATTAAGCACCGCAATACCGCAGTCTATGACATTCATTCCATACAGTGCAAGAATATAAGCGATGGTACCGCCTCCGCCTATATCGACCTTACCAAGCTCGGCTGTCTGATATATAACACCGTCCTTATCAAGGATATCCCTTAATTTGGCGATATATTCAGCATTGGCATCATTGGAACCCGACTTGCCTCTTGCACCGGTAAACTTAATAAGCGCCATACCGTTTCCAAGATACGAAGCATTCTTCTTCTCGAATTTATCGGCATATGTGGGATCGAATCCCGCGTTGACATCCGAACTTAACATATATGAATTGGCCATGCATCTTGATAAGAAGATGTCACTGTAATTATCCACGGTAAGATTGATTATCTCAGCCACTGCATTGGCAAAGAATCTGCTTCTCATACCTGTGGCACCGACAGAGCCAATCTCTTCTTTATCAACAAGGATCGTACATACAGTACGTTCGCATGTCCCCACATCAAGCAAAGCCTTAAGCGAAGGATAAGCGCATACTCTGTCATCATGACCGTATGCAAGTATCATGCTTCTGTCAAATCCGGCCTCTCTTGCCTTACCTGCAGGCACAACCTCAAGCTCTGCCGAAGCAAAATCAGCCTCTTCTATGTCATATTCGCTCTTAAGAAGCTTAAGGATATTGGCCTTGACCGCATCCTTAGTCTCCTTGTCTTTGGATTCCTTAAGAGGCATATTGCCCACAATAACATCAAGGGCCTCGCCCTCAATTACTTCAGAGGCCTTCTTCTCCATCTGCTTGGATGCAAGATGTATAAGCAGGTCTGAAATGAAGAATACGGGATCATCCTCATCTTCACCGATGTTGATCTCAACGATCGAACCGTCTTTCTTGACAACAACACCGTGAATTGCAAGAGGAATGGTCACCCACTGGTATTTCTTGACGCCACCGTAATAATGGGTATCAAGAAGCGCAAATCCTCCGTCGTTATATAAGGGATTCTGCTTAATATCAAGTCTGGGGCTGTCTATATGCGCACCTAAGATATTCATTCCATCTGTCATAGGCGCTTTGCCTATCTTAAATGCTGCAATCGACTTATTCATCTGTGTGGTATAGACCTTATCTCCGGCCTTAAGTTTCTTGCCGGATGCTATAACCTTACTAAGTTCAACAAATCCTGCATCTTCAAGCATTGACACGCCCAAATCGCAGCATTCTCTCTCGGTCTTACCGTTATTAAGAAAATCAATATAGCCTGTTGCAAACTTATCGATCTCTCTTACTTTCTTCTGTGTGGCTGACTCCCATATATTCCTGTCGTTCATATCAAATCTCCGTATATTACTGTCTTAACTCGATTCCCATTCCGTCAAGTCCGTTAAGGATCTTCTTCATTGCACCATTAACATCATCATCCGTAAGAGTTCTGTCGGGTGATCTGAATACGATGCTGTAGGCAACTGACTTAAATCCTTCCTTGATCTGCTCGCCTTCATAGATATCAAACAGATTATAGCTCTCAAGCATCTTGCCGCCGCGCTGTCTGATCATGGCTTCTATATCACCAACCAAGATCTCCTTAGGTACAACCATTGAAATATCTCTTGATACGCTGGGAAATTTGGCAACGCCCGTATACTTACGGTCAAAGCTTGCAAATCCGACGATATTGGGCATATCAAGAACCGCAACATATGCCTTGGTTCCGATATCATAGTTATCACAGACCTCAGGATGAACTTCACCAAGACATCCGCATACAACACCATCGTAGATGATATTGGCCTGACGACCGGGATGAAGATAAGGTCTTCCGGCATTAGGATCGTATGTTATGTTCTTATTCATTCCAATACTGTCAAAGAACTCTTCTACTACGCCCTTCATCGTGAAGAAATCGCCGTCTCCGTAGAATCCTAATGTAAACTGCATTCTCTCATCAGGGCTCTCCGTAAGAGGCAGGCTCTTAGGAAGGTATACATTGGCAAGTTCATATAATCTTACATCCTTATTACGTCTGTTGTAATTGGTTGCAAGGGATGTAAGAATACCGTTAAGCGATACCGTTCTCATAATAGAGAAATCCTCACCTAAGGGATTGCTTATAGTGATGGCATTTCTAAGGGGATCGCCTTCCGGAATAAGCAACTTGTCATATACCTTGGGGCTTTCGAAGCTGTAACACATACCCTGTGAGAATCCGCAGAACTGTGCTACATCTCTGGCCTTATTCTCAATTCTTTGCTTAAAGCTTATCTTACCTGTCGTAGCTTCGCCTGAAGGAAGGGTTGAAGGAATCTTGTCATATCCGTAGAATCTGGCAACTTCTTCCGCAAGATCGGCCACACCCTCAAGATCCTGTCTGTATGAGGGAACGGTCATCTTATATCCATCACCCGTCTTCTCTGCCTTAAGTTCAAGCGAATCAAATATCTTAAGCATTACATCATCGCTAAGATCGGTTCCGAGAAGTTCGTTGATTCTTGAAGTTGTAAAATCAATGACTTTTAAGTCCTTAAGGGGCTCGCAGACATCCACAACGCCGCTTACGACCTCTCCGCATCCGAGTTGTTCAATCAAAGAGCATGCTCTGTTGATTGCATCCAATGCATTTCTGGGGTCAAGTCCCTTCTCAAATTTACCTGAAGCATCTGTTCTAAGGCCAAGTCTCTTGGCTGACTTTCTTATATTGGCACCGTTAAAGCAGGCTGCCTCAAATAACATGGTAGATACATTATCCGTGATCTTGGAATTCTCACCGCCCATGATACCTGCGATACCGATCTGCTTCTGTCCGTCGCATATCATAAGCATCTCGCTGTCAAGTTCTCTCTCCTGACCGTCAAGAGTCATGAACTTATCACCGTTATTAGCACGCTTAACAACGATCTTGTGATCCGCAACCGTATCAAGGTCGAATGCATGCATGGGCTGACCGTATTCTTCCATTACATAATTGGTAATATCAACGATATTGTTAATAGGTCTGATTCCGCTTGCAGCAAGCCTTCTCTGCATCCATTCGGGTGAAGGAGCAATCTTAATATTCTTAACGACTCTTGCACAGTATCTGCTGCAGAGGTCCTTATCCACAACCTCAACCGATACATAGTCTTCAACCTTCTCTGAATTACCCTTAACCTCAACAACAGGGGGCACAAATTTCTTACCGAATGTTGCGGCGGCTTCTCTTGCTATTCCTAATACGCTGTAGCAGTCTACTCTGTTGGATGTAATCTCATATTCAAATACAGTATCATGAAGACCTAATGCTTCAACGGCATCCGAACCCACAACAGCATCTGCGGGGAATATATATATTCCGTCTTCCGGAGCCTCGGGATAATAATCTCTTGATGAACCAAGTTCTTCTATGGAACACATCATGCCGAAGCTGTCGATTCCGCGAAGCTTACCGTTATGTATCTCTATTCCGTCCTCAGGAAGGGGACCACCGTCATGACCACCGGCAACCTTACCGCCGTCAAGCACAACAGGAACCTTATCTCCCTCGGATACATTATTGGCACCGGTAACTATCTGAATCTTCTCTTTACCTATATCCACCTGACAGATTATGAGTTTATCCGCATCGGGATGAGGTGCGATGGACATTATCTGTCCCACCACTATATTCTTAAGATTCTTATCAAGGCATTCGTAAGTCTCAACCTTGGTACCCGTCATTGTCATTGCATCAAGGTATTCCTGAGGCGTGCAATCAAGGTCGGGCACATATGCTTTTATCCACGACATAGCCGTATTCATAATTCTCTAAATCCTCCAATTTATATAATCAAGATTATATTTCTAATTCAATTCGTCAATTCTGAATCAGCATCAGAACTGCTTAAGGAATCTGGCATCGTTCTCATACAGAAGCCTCATATCGTCTATCTCGTACTTAAGCAGAGCAATACGCTCAAGGCCGATTCCGAATGCAAATCCGCTGTACTTATCAGGGTCGATCTTACTCATCTTAAGAACGTTGGGGTGAACCATTCCGCAACCGAGAATCTCGATCCATCCCGTTCCCTTGCAGAATCTGCATCCGCTTCCGCCGCACTTAAAGCAGCTTACATCCATCTCAGCGGAAGGCTCCGTGAAATTAAAGTGGTGGGGTCTGAATCTAACCTTGGTATCCTGTCCGAACAGTTCCTTGGCAAACTCCCAAAGAGTACCTTTAAGGTCGGCAAATGTAATATGCTTATCAATTACAAGTCCCTCTATCTGATGGAATGAAGGAGAATGTGTAGCATCCACTTCATCCGAACGGAACACTCTTCCGGGTGCTATCATTCTGATGGGCAGCTTACCCTGCTCCATTACATGCACCTGTGTTCCCGATGTCTGGGTACGTAATAAGAACTTATCGTTAATATAGAATGTATCCTGCTCATCCTTAGCCGGATGGTCTGCGGGAATATTAAGCGCTTCGAAGTTATAATAATCAGTCTCTATCTCAGGACCTTCAACAACTTCATAGCCCATTCCGACAAATATGTTCTCTACTTCTTCCCTGGCTATTGTATTGGGATGTCTGTGTCCCACATTATTCTTCTTGGCAGGAAGCGTTACATCAATGACTTCCTTCTTCATCTGGGCATCTCTTAATGCTCTCTGAAGCTTAAGCTGCGCTTCATCAAAGACTTTCTCTATCTCAGCTCTTGTCTCATTGACAAGCTGGCCTACCTTGGGCCTGTCCTCAGGAGCAACATCCTTCATACTTTTAAGAATGTTGGTCAACTGTCCTTTCTTACCCAAGAAATTAACTCTGATCTCGCTTAACTTACTGACTTCGCTACAGTCTTTAACCTGAGATAAGGCTTCATTTCTTATCTGTTCAAGCTTTTCTTTCATCTGCGATTTCCTTTCCTTTTTTATAGAATACCCTTATTAAGGGCTTAAAATATCTATTGAGATTGGCTCCTATAAGCAGGATATACATGCTCATATACAGCCACATCAATGCAATTACAATGGTCGATAAGCTTCCGTATACGCTCATTCCTCCGAAATAATCAACATATACCGAGAACCCCAGAGCAAGAAGCTGCCAGCCCACAGCCGCAAGTGCCGCACCGGGTACCTGGTACCTCTTCTTAAGCTTCATATTGGGAACAACCGTATATATGAGCGTAAATATTATGGTCAGAGCCGCCCAACCGACTATAAATCTGTAACGAACAAAAAAATGCGCAAGATCAAGCATATGAGGCGCTAACTTACTGACATATTTTATAAGCGTCTTACCTATCATGGATACGGCGAATGTAAGCAGCAAAGCCACCAAAGTGACTATCATATAGAAACTTGCCTGCAGTCTTATAATGATAAAGTTACGATCCTCTCTGACTCCGTGAGCGACATTAAGTCCCATCTGCAGAGCCATCATGCCCTTGCCGGCACTCCATATGGCAACAACAATGGCTATGGGCAGGATCGTATGTGCCTTATCATAGATTTGATCAATAAATCTTATGGCCGTATCATTAAGTGCCACCGGAAGCGCTGACATAACTGCATCAAGCAGCGCATCCTTACTAAGCGGTGTAAACGTTATTATTGTCGAAAGAATAAGCAGAATGGGTACAATGGACAAAAAGAAGAAAAAGGCCGTGCTGGATGCATAGGCCGATATATTGTCTCCAACCATCTGCTTACTGAAATCTCTGAGAATAAGATACAGCTTCTTCAAAACATATATCCCTCACAGACAAGACTCTGATTGCTTATATCGCAATCAGAGTCGTCTGTCACATATCATGCATTTATCTTATACTGTGCCGTTTAATGAAAGTCTGATAAATTTAGAAGCATTTGGCTTATATGTGTATCCGTTTTGGGTATCCTCATCAAATACAAGCCTGTCTTTGCTTCCCATATATTCGTAATATGCTTCCTTATCGTATTCGGTAACACCGTTTAAGTTAATCGCAAGCACCAATCCGTCATAATCCTCAGGAACTCTGATCTCAATGGAATGATTCTCGCTTACTGTCACATCATACCACTGCATTCTTGAATCATCGGCGGAATCATCGATTCTCCAATCCGTCTCTTCAGATTCACCGTAACTTACGAGATTAAAATATGCAAGTTCATAGTTCTTACCGTTGAATGTATAAGGATCGATGTAGTCGTATTTATTCTTACCGTCCGGATGTCTCTCAAGGGAAGGATAATATGTAAGTAATGTACCGGTATAGTAATCAGCCATATCAATATGAGGGAACTGAGGCTCATAAGAATAATTCTCATCATAATCAAATGTATCAACCGTAACGCGAATATCGCCCGAAACGGTATAATTGATTGTATATGCCTTGTATCCTTCCTTATCACAATCAGCAGGTGTAATATCACCGAGAGTGATCGTCGCATTATCCGCAGGCTTAACTGTTACGCCCTTATACTCCTTATATTCAAGAGTATCCGGATCATATGTATCAACGGCAAAAGGAGCCGTAAACGTCTTCTCATCAGTAAATTCAATACTGTTCTCTTCAAAATACGCAGTCTCTATAACTACAGGTTCCTCGCTTGACTCCTCTTCGGATTCAACCTCAGGTGCCGATTCGGTATCTGCCGATACCTCTTCATTGGCAGCAGGTTCTTCCTGTGTCGAAACATCCTTAAAACCGGAACAAGCACTAAGCATCATCATAAGTGATATGCTCACGGCAATCGCAGCAGCAAGGCCCTTATGCCTGCGATTCATAATAAAGTTGATATCCTTCATCTTGTTCATCTCTCCTTATCTCCCTCTTACGGTAAAGTGTTTTAAGCTTCAAAACTCCATCTTGTGGTATCATATAACACACAATTTCAAGCCCTTGACACCAATAATACAAACACCGTTAATTCTATATTAAACTCAATAAAAAAGCAACCCTTGGGTTGCTTATTTATTATGGCCTGTGATAAGGCTCCTGTATTTTGACTCCTAGCTAACCGCCAGGTGGGTCACCGCAACAGTAAGCGTCTGTCTTCCACTGCATAATGAATGTATCCATTCAGGGAAAGCCCATTCAGGAATGTCACCATTCATGAATATCGCTATTCTCGGAGGCCTGACATCTTCCTACGTAATATTGGAATCCCGTTTAAAGTAAATGTAGGTTCAAAACATCAGGTAAACCTCATAACAGGTTAGGTTTATTATACTATATTAATGCCTGTTATGCAATACTGTTTCCTGTATACAGCTGATAGTATTTACCGTGTTCTGCGATCAATTCATCATGAGTTCCACGCTCTATTATTCTGCCCTGTTCAAGCACCATAATGCAGTCTGAATTGCGCACCGTTGATAATCTGTGAGCAATTACGAAAGTCGTTCTTCCCTTCATAAGGCTGTCCATACCACGCTGAACTATGCGCTCCGTACGTGTATCAATACTTGATGTAGCCTCATCAAGTATAAGCACCGGAGGATTCATTATGGCCGCTCTTGCAATCGCAAGCAACTGCCTCTGGCCCTGACTTAAGTTAGCTCCGTCACCCTTAAGCATTGTGTCATAACCCTCAGGCAGTCTTCTTATAAATCCGTCTGCATTGGCAAGCTTGGCAGCGGCGATCACCTCATCCATTGTTGCATCAGGCATGCCGTATCTGATATTATCGGCAACCGTTCCTGAGAAAAGATGGGTATCCTGCAGTACCATTCCCAAGCTTCTTCTTAAATCTGCCTTGCGTATCTTATTGATATTGATCCCGTCATATCTGATCTTACCGTCCTGTATATCATAGAAACGGTTGATAAGATTGGTTATTGTGGTCTTGCCTGCGCCGGTTGAGCCCACGAATGCAATCTTCTGACCTGCGTTGGCATACATCTTAATATCATGCAGAACCATCTTATCATCGTTATATCCGAAATCTACGCCGTCAAATGTAACATCGCCTTTCCACTCCTTATATTCGACTTCACCGCTCTCCTGATGCGTATGTTTCCACATCCAACGCCCGGTATGCTCCGTAGTCTCGGTTATCTCACCATTCTCAGACTCTTTCACGTTTACAAGTACAACATAACCCTCATCCTGCTCCGGCAGTTCATCCATAAGCTTAAATATCCTGTCTGCACCGGCCAAAGCCATAACTATTGAGCTTATCTGCATACTGATCTGGTTGATTGGCATATTAAAACTTTTATTAAAAGTCAAGAAGCTTGCCAAGGCTCCCAATGTAAGTCCCGTCCATCCGTTAAGCGCAAGTATACCGCCCACAACTGCACATAATACATAACTTATATTGCCAATCTGAGCATTTATGGGGCCTAATATATTGGAGAATTTGTTGGCCTTGTTGGAAGAATCGCATAACTGTTCATTAAGTTCATTAAAGCCTTCTATTGACTTATCTTCATGACAGAACACCTTAACGACCTTGATACCGCTTATCATCTCTTCAATATATCCGTTCGTTGCGCCGAGATTCTTCTGTTGACTCACGAAATACTTACCCGATAATCCTCCTGCCGTCTTGGATGCGAACATGGTGATGGCAACCATAATAAGTGTAACGCAGGTAAGTGGAATACTAAGTACAATCATACTTATAAGCACACTGACAACGGTAAATGCAGAATTAACAAGCTGCGGAAGAGTCTGGCTTACGATCTGTCGCAATGTGTCTATATCATTGGTATATATACTCATGATATCGCCGTGGCTGTGTGTATCAAAGTACTTAATCGGCAGTGTCTCCATATGCGAGAAGGTATCGTTACGAAGATTACGCTGAACACCCTGTGATATTAAGATCATCAGTCTGTTCTGCACAAATCCCGCTATTATTCCGAGTCCGTAGAAACATGCCACCCTAAGCATAGCTGCCTTAAGCGGTCCGAAATTCGGAGAGTCCGTGTTAAGTAAGAAAGGTGTAATGTAGTCGTCAATAAGACTCTTAATAAACAGAGTTCCCTGGATGTTTGCCAAGACGCCTATAATTATCATTGCAAATACAAGAGCAAACAATCCGCCGAAGTCTTTAAATATATATCCAAGGAGGCGTTTAACAACCATTCCCGGATTATCTACCATCGGCTTAACGCCGCGTTGAGGTCTTCCCATTGGCCCCGGCATATTATTCCTCCTCCTTTCCCGCTCTTTCATCAAAGTCTCCGCCGCCCTGCATCTGCGAATCGTAGACTTCTTTGTATATCTTATTGTTATTAAGCAGATTCTCGTGTGTATCGAATCCGTCTATCTGTCCGTCTTCCATTACAATGATCCTGTCGGCATCCATAACCGAACTGATTCTCTGAGCGATTATGATCTTGGTAGTATCAGGGATCTTCTCTCTGAATGTCTGCCTTATCTTAGCTTCGGTTGCAGTATCCACAGCCGATGTAGAGTCATCAAGTATAAGTACCTTGGGCGATTTAAGAAGAGCTCTTGCTATGCACAATCTCTGCTTCTGACCTCCGGATACATTGCTTCCGCCCTGTTCAATATGTGTATTGTAGCCATCGGGGAATCTTTTGATGAATTCATCGGCGCAGGCATATTCAGCCGCCTTCTGGCAATCGGCATAAGATGCGTTCTCATTGCCCCATCTTAAGTTATCATATATCGAACCTGAGAAAAGTGTATTGGACTGAAGTACAACAGCGACCTTATCTCTTAATGTAGTAAGATCATATTCCCTTACATCAACACCGCCCACCTTAACACTTCCGTCGGTAACATCATAGAGTCTGCTGATAAGGTTAACTAACGATGTCTTAGCACTTCCGGTTGAGCCGATAATGCCGATTGTTTCGCCACTTTCGATATGAAGATTGATATTCTTAAGCACGTCTTCTTTGGCATCTTTATTATATGCAAATTTAACATTTGTAAAATCTATGGAGCCATCCTTTACTTCATAAACAGGGTTATCCGGATTGTCTATCGTACTCTTCTCTTCAAGGACTTCATATATTCTCTCTATTGCAGCTGAGCCCATTGAGAACATAATGAATATCATCGAAACCATCATAAGACTCATTAGGATATTCATGCAGTAAGCAAGCAGGCTCATGAGCTGTCCGGTTGTTAATGTATCCGAGACTATCATCTTGGCTCCGAACCATCCTATAAGCAGAATACAGCTGTATACTGTAAGCATCATTGCAGGCATCTGGAATACCGTCGTGCCCTCTGCCTTAGAGAAGATATCATAGATTGCCTGAGACGCTTTCTTAAATTTGCTAATCTCCTGTTCTTCTCTTACATACGCCTTAACAACTCTGATTGCCGAAACATTCTCCTGAACAGACTCATTAAGTGCATCATATTTAGGAAATGCCTGTTTAAAATACTTCATAGCATTAGAGATAATAAGATACAAAACAAGCGACAGGATCAATACTGCAAACAGGTAAATAAGTGCAATACGCGAATTAATAACAAATGCCATAACAAGGGCAACAATTAACGAAGCCGGTGCCCTCATCATCATTCTAAGCGCCATCTGATAACCCATCTGTAATGTATTAACATCGGTTGTAAGTCTTGTAACAAGACCCGCCGTAGAGAAATGATCAATATTGGCAAATGAAAAGCCCTGAATCCTCTCAAACATTGCCTTACGAAGATTCTTGGCAAATCCTGTAGCCGCTTTGGCTGCAAGCACACCGCCTGCAAGTCCGCCTATAAGGCCTATTGCAGCGATCAATATCATCAATCCGCCCACTTTGATTATATGATTTAAATCTCCGGCATTAACTCCCTTATCAATAATGGAAGCCATAAGATAAGGAATCAACATCTCGGCTATTACTTCCACTATCATGCATAAAGGTGTTGCAATAGATGCCGCTTTATATTCTTTAACTTCTTTAAGAATTCTTCTAACCATGTATTCTCCTTTGCTCACTTAATCTAGAATACACCTCTGCCTGATACTCTTCAAGCCACGCCTTTTCTTTATCATCAAGAAGCGAATAATCAACCAGATCCGTATCTACGGGAACCCATGTCAGATTCTCAAATCCCAGATACTGTTCGTTATCGCTTACAAACTTCTCTATAACAAGCATTGTATTCTCAGTTCTTATTCCGTATCTTCCGCTTTTATATACGCCGGGTTCATTGGTGATGACCATACCGGGCTTAAGGATTGCTTCGCTGCTTCCTTCTATATATCTCCATCGAACATTCTGAGGACCCTCGTGAACGCTTAGATTATAGCCAACACCGTGTCCCGTTCCGCATTTATAATCAATTCCTTCATTCCATAAGTATTGTCTGGCAAGAATATCAAGATTCCGCCCTGTGCACCCATATAACCATGTTGCATGCATAAGCGCAAGCCATCCTTTGAGCACAAGTGTATAATCCCGTTTCTGCTCATCACTTACTTCGCCTAATGCTATTGTCCTTGTAACATCGGTTGTGGCTCCCGGATATTGTCCCCCACAATCGGTAAGAAGCATTCCGCAAGATTTGCATTCGGCATAAGATTCTTCACTTGCTTCATAATGCATCATGGCGGCATTTGCTCCGTATGCAGCAATCGTTGCAAAAGACAAGCCTTCACAATCAGGCATTTTGCATCTTATTTCGTCACAGATCTTTGTTGCCTGTATTTCATCAAATATAAAATCACAATTTGATTTATTGGCATATTTGGCAACATACTCATCTAACACAAACGCCTCTGCTTCGGCAGGTATAGCACATCCCATTATCTTCTTAACAGTGAATATGTATTGAGTCATCGCCAGCGAATCAATCAAGAAGTACTTCTTCATATTGGCAATCTCTGCATCGTTTTTGACCGCCTTGAGTTCTGTTATGGGACTTACGCAGGATATAACGGAATACTTAGTATTCAGTCCGGTGCATATGGATTCTTTGGCATTAACGGATATCTCCCTCTCATCGACCATAACATTACCCTTATAGTCATATGATTTAAGAAATCCGAATATATCTTCATATGCATGGATGATTACATTATTCTTATCCAGTTTACATCTTGCATCATTATCAAGACCTTCACCGTTAAGGAATAAATGAGCCTCACAAGCTGTTCCTAGGCTGATAAATGCATAGCTTAATGCTACAGGATTATATGCTACATCCTCACCCCTTAAATTAAACAGCCACATTATATCATCAGGTCTTGAGGTAAACAGATACGTACAATTACGCTTAATAACCTTATCGTTTACTTGCTTAAGTTTAGAACTCAGTTCCTCTCCTGCATACTTAAGATCTTGATTACGAATTCTTCCGCATATGGCATCAGGCCTGTCACCGTTTTCATCCCAGATATGACCGGCAAGATCCACATCCGTTATCAGTTCATATTTCCTGTCGTTAATATCCCTAAACCATATCTTGGCTCTGTGTGCCGTAATATTATCACCGTTAAATCCGATTCGTTCTCCGTCTTTAACAGATTTAGCAAGAAATTGCTCAATCGAGTCATCCCTGGCATCTCCCTCACGCATCATAACTATGCCCGATCCGCTTAATTCTTTCTCACATTGTATATAGTATCTTCCGTCGGTCCACAGTAACGCTTCTGACTTAGATACAAGCAATGTTCCGTTACTGCCGCTAAATCCGGTTATAAACCTAAGGACCATATCTTTTTCGCTTACATATTCGCTGTTATGTGCGTCAGTCGTTGTAACGATATAATAATCTATATTCAGTTTATTCATCTGCTCCCTGAGAGCCGTTATTTCTTTTCTCATACTCACATTCCCTAAAATATATTTTATCAAATCTATTTTTGTATTATACTTTACATCATATTTATTGGCAACACATCAACCCCTTAAATTTCTATTAAGAAACGCATATTCCCTTGATTAAACACGCTTTATCATGATAAACTAAAGACTCAGAGACCAAGGGTGTGTATATAATTTACGGGGGTTATTATGGATCACAACGTCTATTCTGAGATTACACCTGAGATCATCAGATTATCTGAACTCAGCAGAGAGTCTTCTGTTATCGATTCTCAACTATATAATGAATACGAAGTCAAGAGAGGTCTTCGCGATCAGAACGGTAAGGGCGTATTAGCCGGTCTTACACATATTTCCGATGTAAGGGCGACTAAGATCGTTGACGGTGTTACCGTGCCCGATTACGGTGAACTCTTCTATCGCGGATATAATGTCAAGGACCTCTGTCGCGGATTCGAGCAGGGCCGCAAATACGGTTTCGAGGAGACTACATATCTTCTCTTATTCGGCGAACTTCCCACAGAGCAACAGCTTAAGGATTTCTCGGGAATGCTCACCTTCTACCGTTCTCTTCCCACAAGCTTCGTGCGTGACATCATCATGAAGGCACCCAGCCGTGATATGATGAACACTCTTGCAAGAAGCGTTCTTACTTTATATTCATATGATGACTTTGCGGATGATACCAGCCTTCCAAATGTACTTAGGCAGTGCTTACAGTTAATAAGTCTCTTCCCGATGTTATCGATATACGGATATCACAGTTATAAGCATTATCACGACGGAGAGAGCCTTATAATACATCAACCCGATCCTAACCTTACAGCAGCCGAGAATATCCTTCATATCCTGCGTGATAACGGTAAATTCTCGGAACTTGAGGCTAAGATACTCGATATATGTCTTGTTATCCATGCCGAACACGGAGGCGGTAATAACTCTTCATTTACCACACATGTAGTATCTTCTACTTTGACCGATACTTATTCTGTTATGGCTGCAGCCATAGGTTCTCTTAAGGGACCCAGACACGGCGGCGCCAATATCAAGGTCGTGCAGATGTTTGAAGATATACAGGATAATGTAAGAGATTGGACTGACAGGGATGAAGTGGCCGTATATCTTCAGAAATTGCTTCACGGCGAGGCTTTCGATAATGCCGGTCTTATATACGGTGTAGGACATGCGATATATTCTAAGTCCGATCCCCGTGCCGAAGTACTCAAGTCCTTTGTTAAGGAATTGGCAATAGAGAAAGGCCTTGAGAACGAATATGAATTATATTCTATCGTAGAAGAGCTGGCTCCCCAAATTATAGCCAAGGAACGCCAGATGTTTAAGGGCGTAAGCATCAATGTGGACTTCTATTCAGGCCTTGTATATCACATGCTTAATCTTCCACTTGAGTTATACACGCCTATATTTGCAATGGCACGTATCTCCGGCTGGAGCGCACACCGTATGGAAGAGCTAAGTAACAACGGCAAGATCATTCGTCCGGCATATAAGACATTATGTACGGACCGAGAATATATTCCGATTAACGAAAGATAATAATCGAATTAAAAAGGAGCGGTTACTCACCGCTCCTTAATACTTTATTTAAGGAAATCCAGAACTGATTGCTTCATATCCGATACCTCAACCACCTTATCATGTTTGATAGGCGCTGTACGGATCTCCTCTACTGCTACAGGAACTTTTACTCCCGAAAGCTTAGATAACCTGTCTACCAAAGCGAAGGGATCTTCATTTGCTTCCACCTTATCAATTGCAGTCATCACGTTGGGAGTGAACTTATAAGGGCTTGCCGTTGATGCTATAACAGTCTTGGTATCATCACCCGTATTCTTCTTATATGCATCATATACATAGCTTGCTACGGCAGTATGAGTATCGATCACATAACCGGTATCCTCATGCAGCTTGCGTATCTGAGATAAGGTCTCCTGCTCTGTTGCACAACCGCCGATAAAATCAGCAAGTTTTGATTTCATATCGGGTGTTATTTCATATTTACCCTCATTAACAAGCTTTCTCATAAGGTCTTTATTCTTGGCATCGTCCTCGCCTGCAATAAGGTATATAAGTCTTTCAAGGTTACTTGATATAAGAATATCCATGGAAGGTGAATTGGTAAGCTTAAAATCTCTGTTACGGTCATATACACCTGTCTCAAAGAAATCATACAGCACTTTATTCTCATTGGATGCGCATATGAGCTTATTAACGGGAAGTCCCATTTCCTTAGCTATATATGCTGCAAGAATATTACCGAAATTACCTGTAGGAACGGTGAAGTTAAGCTTCTCTCCTTCTGATATCTTACCTTCTGCAAGAAGTTTAACATATGAATATACGTAATATACGATCTGGGGAACCAAACGACCTATATTGATACTGTTGGCAGATGAGAATCTGTAGCCTCTTGTGGCAAGTTCTTCCTTAAGCGCCTTATCGGCAAATAACTTCTTAACTCCGGTCTGAGCATCATCAAAATTACCCTTGATTCCGATAACGCAAGTATTGGCACCTGCCTGTGTGACCATCTGACGCTCCTGAATGAAGCTTACCCCTCCCTTCGGATAGAACACGATTATCTTGGTTCCGGGAACCGAATCAAATCCTGCAAGTGCAGCCTTACCTGTATCACCGGATGTTGCCGTCAGAATAACAATGTCATCTTCTATATCATTCTTCTTGGCAGCAGTTATCATAAGGTGAGGAAGAATGGATAAAGCCATATCCTTAAACGCAATGGTCTTACCATGGAACAGTTCAAGATAATATGCTCCGTCGGCATATACTAATTCAACAATCCCCTCTGTATCAAATTTCTCATCATAAGCAGAAGCTATACAATGCTTAAGCTCTTCTTCCGTATAATCCGTAAGGAACAGTTTCATAACTTCATAAGCAACGCCTCTGTAATCCATTGCCGCAAGTTCCTTAAGCGATACATCAAGCTTGGGAATATATGTGGGCAGGAATAATCCGCCATCTTCAGACAGTCCCTGCAGCACAGCCTTGGATGCCGTTATCCTAAGTTCGCTGTTTCTCGTACTTTTGTACATTAATTCTTCCATTACGACTCACCACTTTCTTATTACTTAAATATACTTATATCTATGTTCATCGGTATTTGATTATATCAGATGTTGTCATCACTAACAAGATAATAACCATATTTACTTGATACATCCCAAACAGGTGATTTTATGTTATACTTTCTACATGGGTACAAATAACAATCCGGGCGTATATAAGGCCCGCAAGAAGGACGGTACCGTATATTACAGATCCTCCTTCACCTACAAGAATAAGCATATATCGTTGGGAAGCTTTGACGATCCCGATACTGCACACAGAGTCTATACATCCGCCAATCTTCTGGTATCATCTTCTTCGCTCGGAATAGACGACTATACATCTTCGCAGTTACTGCCCTTTGATAAATGGGTCGTCATCATCAATTTCCGTGACAACGATATTTATTTTACTACGCCCATATATATGCGCAAGAACTATTTCTCTTATTATATAAGCCCGACCGAAGAACTCAAATTCTCGATCGATGACTTATTCTATTACTCTTCCCGCAAAATAATGAAGCGCGGAGGCCATCTGTTTGTAGCCGATTACGGTATGCAGGTATCCATTGTTTCACGTTACGGAATCAAGCCCTATGCTGTTGTTGACAGGGATTATACGCATATTAACGGCGATACGTTAGACTACAGATACGAGAACATCAAAGTCGACAATATTTACCACGGTGTAAGGCTTGTGGGCGGCAGACATCGTTCCAAGTATAAGGCCGTGATTCATATTAACGGCAATTTCGTCATCGGTTATTATGATGATGCGATCCAGGCTGCAATCGCATATAACAAGGCCATTGATATATTACATACCAACGGCCTTAATAAAGCATATTCACAGAATTATATCGAATCAGTACCCGCATCGGTATATGCGGATATATATTCCAATCTGACCATATCTGACAAGATAATCAACTACAGACCTACTGCGCAGAATAATCAATAAAGCAGATATCCATATTAACGGAACCGTTTATACCGAGTATCGAGCCATCCGTACTGTATTGCCACATGGAATATTGATACGGATAATCAGGCATTTCTGATTTATCGGACAACCACACCGATACAGTCGGAAGCTTCTTCACATCCACTCTCTTGGTAAGCCATTCATCATTACCGTATATCATGGGTTTATAGCCCGCTTCAACGATCCTGTTGATAAAAGCGGCCGCGATTGCAGTTCTTTCATCTTTGCTTAATGTATCTATTCTGGACGAATCGTTCTCAACAAATTCCATGTCATAAGCCACAGGATATGTGAGTTTATAGTCTTTGCAGGCTTCTATCAACATATTGGCTTCATCTACCGCCTCCTGGGCCGTAATAGCCTGAGAATAGAAATAAACGCCTACATCAAGGCCTGCATCTCTTGCTCTTTGCATATTCTGAACAAAGAATTCATCCAAAGTCACCTGACCAGTCTGATAACCTCTGGATCCGACTCTGATCATCGCAAATTCAACACCGGAATTCTTAACGGAATAGAAATCTATATCCTTCTGATATCTGGATACATCAATACCCAAGAACGAGGATACCTTACCGTCATTCATATACTTAAGCTTACCGTCGTTTGATACAAATTTGGTAAAATCATAGGCATTCTTCTCACGGGTATTATCGATTGTCACCCACTCTGACGAACCATCCTTAAGTTCTATCTTATAATGTTTACCGTCATTGTATTTCTCATCATCCGGCGTAGGCGAAACCGAAGGTACCGCCGTTGTAGGAGACGGAAGCGGCTTGGCATTGTCAGCCATGGAATCATCGTCATCGTCCTTAGAAGATGTCTTATTCTTCGAAGACTCGGGATACATATCCCAAATATCCAGATCTTCCGCTCTTCTCTTACCGTTTGATGACGATAAATCGGCAGATTCTTCCATGGATTGTTCTTCGGTTGCAGCCTTCTGTGCAGCAACATACTCAGAATACCCTTTGCTGGCTTTGGAACCCTTATTATTGGATACAATGATAGCTCCGAGTAATATAAGTACAAATACAGAGACTCCAAGCGTCATATATATTATAGGCGCACCGCCTCTGTATCTGCCGGATTCCTCTTCTTCCTCTTCGTATTCGTAATCAAACTCGTCGTCAAGTCTCATTTAAGCTTCCTTAACAATCGCCTTCTTGGGACATTTCTCTACGCATGTACCGCATGATGTACATTTATCATAGTCGATTTTGGCCAGATTATCCGTTACCTCTATGGCACCTGCCGGACAATTCTTGGCGCAAATTCCGCAACCTATACATGCAACATCACATGCCTTCATTGCAACGGGTCCCTTATCCTTAGAACTGCAATTAACCTTAATTTCGGCCGAATAAGGCACCAATTCGATTATGCCCTTAGGACAAGCCGCTACACACTTGCCGCAAGCCTTACAGGCCTCTTTATCCACCTTAGCAATGCCGTTAATAACATGAATGGCATCAAAGGGACAAGCCTTAACACAATTACCGTATCCGGCACAACCGAAACTGCAGCTCTTAGGGCCGCCTCCGGGAACAAATGCCATCATCGAGCAATCACCGACGCCTGTATAATCATAGTCGGAATGCGCCTTATCGCAGTCTCCCTGACATTTAACAAATGCTGTCATCTTAACGGACTGTCCCGCATCAACACCCATAATTCCCGATATGACATTAGCCACAGGCTCTCCGCCTACCGGACAGGCATTAACAGGCGCCTCACCCTTAACAATTGCGGCTGCCAAGCCCGAGCAACCGGCATATCCGCATCCACCGCAGTTATTACCGGGAAGCGCACCAAGTACTTCTTCTTCTCTTGGGTCAGTCTCAACGGCAAACTTAATACCGGCAATTCCTAAGAATATACCTACAAATGCACCGACAGCACCCACCAATACTGTAGCAATAATAATACCCTGTAACACGTTATTCCTCCACAATCAACATCTAAATAAGTCCCGAGAAACCGCAGAAAGCGATGGCCATCAGTCCCGCTGTAAGCAGAACGATCGGCATTCCCTTAAACGGCTTGGGGATATCATTATACTCAAGTCTCTCTCTGATGCTTGCAAGCAGGATTATTGAAATAGTGAATCCAACCGCAGTCGCAAATCCGTTAACAACTCCGTAGAGTATTCCGTATCCCTTGCTGACATTGGTAAGTGCAACGCCAAGCACGGCACAGTTGGTCGTAATAAGCGGAAGATATACTCCAAGCGACTGGTATAATGCAGGGATAAACTTCTTAAGGAACATCTCAACAAACTGTACAAGCGCCGCAATGACCAATATAAATACTATCGTCTGCATATACTCCATATTAAGCGGCGTAAGAATATAATGATATATAGCTCCCGCTACCGCACTTGAAAGCGTTATTACGAAAATAACGGCAACACCCATGCCGGCAGCAGTATCGGTCTTCTTGGAAACGCCAAGGAAAGGACACAATCCAAGGAACTGGCTTAGAACAACATTACTTACAAGCGAAGAACCGACCAGAATAATAAGCAAATCTCTTACCGTATTCATGCATTCTCCTCCTTAACCACATTAACTTCATCCGCTGCAGGTGCACTGACAGCAGCTACTCTGTCGGCACAATCACCTACCGTACAGTTAAGACAGTCGGATCCACAGCCTGACTGGATCTTGGATACATCCTTACCCTTCTTAGCACCCACGATTTTAGCCTGATTCTGAATGGCAGTTAACAGAGCAAGAACAAAGAATGCTCCGGGCGCCATCTTAAATATGCTTACAGGCGTAAACAGATTAAGTTCATACCCGAATACCGAACATCCGCCTATAAATTCTCTTAACAGACCGATTATCGTAAGTGCAATGGTAAATCCGAGTCCCATACCCAAGCCGTCGAATAATGAGGGCAATACGGGATTCTTATATGCATAGGCTTCTGCTCTTCCTAAGATGATACAGTTAACAACTATAAGCGGAATATATATGCCGAGGGCTTTATACAGCGTCGGTATATATGCCTGAAGCAATAACTGCATTATCGTAACGAAAGAAGCAATTATAACTATAAATGCAGGAATTCTTATCTTATCCGGAATAACCTTGCGCAGAGCTGCAATGATCATATTACTGAGTGCAAGTACAACCGTTGTGGTAAGTCCCATACCCAGACCGTTTATTGCAGAGGTCGTAACCGCAAGCGTCGGACACATTCCTAACATCAATACCAATGTGGGGTTTTCTTTTAATATGCCGTTATGAAGGCGTTCAATACATTTATTCATATCTTCCTATCCTCCTAATTAAGCATATCCGAATAATACTTGATACAGCAATTAACCGCATGCACAAATGCATTGGTCGTAATTGTCGCACCAGATATCGCATCTATCTGATCATCCGATACAGCACCTGTCTTGGTATATGTAAGAGTCTGTGCACTCTTGCCAGCAAATTGAGGTTTGAGTACCTTCTCGGCATTCATTCCAAGTCCCGCAGTCTCGTTGATACTAAGGATCGATATTCCGTTAATGGTTCCGTCATTTCTTATACCTGTAGTAAGCGTGATATCTCCGCCGTAACCTTCAGATGTGGTCACGGTAAATACATATCCGGCAACGCTTCCGTCAGAAGCCTTAGCCTGTATTAATTCATCGATTGTCACAGCCTCAAATCCGGCCGCATCAAGCTGTTCACGCTTAGCATCACTCATAAATCCGTCAATCGGGGCAAAATCCACGGCATCGGGGAATACTTCATAGTAAGCGTTCTTCTTATCAGCTTCTTCCGCAGCTGCAATAGTACCCTTGGTAATCTCATAGACCGCCCCTAATATAAGTCCCGCTATAACGGTTATTGCTATCAGAATCAGGGCGTTTTTAAAGCTCTCTTTGATACTCATATACGCTCACCTCCTTCTCCGAAGGCCTTGGGTGCCGTAAATCTGGTAATAAGAGGAACTAACAGATTACCGATTATGATCGCATAAGACACACCTTCTCCTGATGCTCCGAATACACGGAATATACCGGTCAAGAGTCCGAGTATTATACCGAACACTATCTGACCGATCTTCGTAACCGGACGGGTCACATAGTCGGTAGCCATGAAGAATGCACCAAGCATAAGTCCGCCGCCAGCTAACTGTGCGGATATATAATAAGGGTCAAATCCGTGTCCGGAGAACAATCCGTAGAAGATCACGAATGTAACTATATAACTTGCCGGGATCTTAAGATCGATTATTCCCAACAGTATTAAAAAGCAGGCTCCGGCAACAATCGCAACCATTGAAGTCTCACCGATTGTACCGCCTGTTCTTCCCATTACCATATTGAATATGTTCACGGTCTCTCCCGCTTTGATCTGTGCCAAAGGAGTAGCTCCCGAATATGCATCGCAGTTAAAGTTAGTCATTATGGCAGGGAACGAGATCACAAGGAAGCATCTTGCTCCAAGTGCCGGATTCATGAAATTCGCGCCCAAACCTCCAAATAACATCTTAACTACAACGATCGCAAATACACCGCCAAAGGGGCCAACCCACAATGGAGCCGCCGGGGGCATATTAAGACCGAGCAGAAGTCCCGTAACTACTGCCGAGAAATCAAGCACGGTCAATTTCTTCTTCATAATCAGTTCATATACAGCTTCCGCAGCCACACATGCCGCTATTGTAAGCAGCACCTGCCACAATGCATGAAGACCGAAGTTCCATACACCGAAGATTGTCGCAGGCAGAAGCGCCAGAACCACGCATAACATGATTTTGTCGGTTGTCACCTTTGATCTGATATGCGGATTGGATGATACTCTCATCATATCACTCATTGACTTATCCTCACTTTCCTGCTTTCTTCTTATTGGCTAACACAATCTTACGTGCCGATTTAATCGACTGTGTAAGATGTCTCTTGGCCGGACAGATATAACTGCAACATCCGCATTCGCAACATTCAAGTCCGCCCATCTTCTCAAATTTCTCATAATCAGCATGTTCCGCACATTCAGCCAACACCTTGGGCATAACTCTTCCGGGACATACTTCAAGGCACATTCCGCAATTAATACAAGGCGTAGGCTCATATTTGGAAGCCTCATCCTTGGTAAGTGCAAGAAGTGCCGACGCTGTCTTGGTAGTTGGAACATCGGTATTAAACAGCGCAAATCCCATCATGGGACCGCCTGATATGATCTTAGCCGGATCTTTGACAAATCCGCCTGCAGCATCAATAAGTTCTTTATAGCTCATTCCGATATGGACACGATAATTCTTAGGCTCTGCAATTGCATCACCTGTAACCGTCACTATCCTCTCCATCAAAGGCTTACCATTCCATACTGCATTATATATTGCGCACAGAGTATCAACGTTATTAACCACGCATCCTACATCGGCAGGCAGCATCTTAGAGTTGATCGCACGTTTGGTAGTCGCAAATATAAGCTGTCTCTCTGAACCCTGAGGATATTTGGTCTTAAGTGCTTTAACAAGGATTCTTGGTTCATCCTTGGTTAACTTCTTAAGAAGTTCGATACAATCAGGCTTATTGTCTTCTACCGCAAGGATTCCTTTGGCATTATCGAATAATCTGAGCACACATTTAAGACCTTCTATGAGCATCTCAGGATTCTCGATCATTCTCCTGTAATCACTCGTAAGATAAGGCTCACACTCAGCGCAATTCGCTATACAGTATTCGATTTTGTCAGGTTCCTTGGGGCTTAATTTGACGTGAGTCGGGAATCCGGCACCACCCATGCCGACGATACCCGCTTCTTTAATTCTTTGGATAATGTCTTCTTTGCTGAGATTATCAACATCTATTTCATCGTATGCATCATAATTGACTTCGTTATATAAACCGTCATTGGTAATTATGATACACGATACCATATCTCCCGTGACTACACGTCTGGGTTCTATGGATTTAACAGTTCCTGATACGGTAGAGAAAATATTGGAAGAAACGAAGCCTGAGGCCTCTGCTATCTTCTGTCCTCTTAATACCGTATCTCCTTTGGCTACTATGGGAGTAGCCGGTGCGCCTATATGCTGCGACAACGGGTATACCAGTTCTTCACCCGGTAAAATGTCACAAATAGGCTTATCCTTAGACAGATCTTTGCCGTCGTAAGGATGTATCCCTCCAGTAAATGTAAGTTTGCCCATACCTACCTCCAACAACATATTCCAATATATTCTACTCTATTTCACCCCAAAATTCTACCCTGTATGCTATACTATTATCGGTATGAAAACAGAGTCTATTATTATAAATGACAGATTAATTATCGAAGACTATCTTAACATTTCAGACAGACATAGAGTTCTGTTTATCGACATTGAGACCACTGGGCTTTCCGCCCATAATTCCTATATTTACATGATCGGAAGCGTATCCTATAAGGGAGACGATCTTATATTTACAAGCATGCTTGCAGAGTCGGCTTCTGAAGAGGAGCAACTGCTTAAATCACTCATTGAATCGCTTAAGGATTATGACTTTTTGATACACTATAACGGTTTAACTTTTGATCTTCCATTTATTGATTCAAGATGCGCCGTATATGGCTTAAAGGCCGATATTTGTTCATATAAAAGCCTAGATATATATAAGCAGGTATCTTCCCTTAAATACATACTTAATCTGCCCAAATGCAGGCAGAAAGACATAGAACAATATATGGGAATAGCCAGAGAAGATAAATACAGCGGCGGAGAACTAATTAACGTATACAAAGAGTATATAAAGACCGGGGATGCTGAACTGTATAAGTTGTTATTTACACATAATTACGAAGATGTGACCGGTATGGTAAGAATCATGCCCATGTTATCATATACGGCATTATTTGCCGGTAATTTCACCGTTACAGGTATTGACTATGATTCATATACCTCATATAGCGGCAAGGATGTTAAAGAGCTGTTAATAGGCCTTAAATCCGCCTTCTTAGTCCCCGTTCCCTTCTCACTTAACAAAGACGGTTGCTTCTTAACTTATAAAGGAAATACGGGAACTCTCAAAGTCCCGGTATATAACGATGAATTTAAATACTTCTATGAGGATTACAAGGATTACTATTATCTTACCAAAGAAGATATGGCCGTACATAAATCCGTGGCAATATATGTAGACAAAGAATACAGACAGAAAGCCAAGGCTTCTAATTGTTACACTAGAAAATCCGGCGAATTTCTTCCTGAATGGGAACCGATATATGCGCCCATATTTAAACCCGAGTATAACTCAAGGCAAATGTATTTCGAAGTATTAAGCAGTCTGTCAGAAGATACAGACAGACTTAAAGATTACGCAATACACATAATCAGGCATATGCAATAAAATACGGCAGCACAATGTGCTGCCGTTTAATCTCTGTTACTTATTATGCTCTCTGGTAGAAGAATGAATCCAATCTCTGGTATCCAATCTCCTTATACTTCATTATCTGTTCGGTACTTCCTATAAATAAGACACCGCCGTTTGCAAGAGACTGATAATACTTGGTGAAGATCTCATCCTTGGCCTCTTCAGTGAAGTATATAAGTACATTTCTGCAAACTATAAGATGCTGATTCTTAAAGAAATCATCCTTAAGAAGATTATGCTTCTTAAATGTTATACAGTTCTTAATCTTATCAGATATCTGATATGCAGGTCCATTCTGAGTAAAGTAATCTTTCTTATACTTGGCCGGAACGTTTGCTATACTCTTCTCTCCGTACAGACCGATCTTAGCCTTGGCAACTACTTCATCGCTTATGTCCGTAGCGGTAATTCTGATCTTATTAAGCGGAACGAATTCCGAGAGCGCCATTGCAAGTGAATAAGGCTCATCACCTGTAGAACAGGCCGCACTCCAAATATTGAGGTTCGTGCCGAACTTCTCAATAAGCATGGGGAATATTCTCTTAGTGAGAATCTCCCACTGTTCCGGATTACGGTAGAACTCAGATACATTAATCGTAATATACTCTACAAACTCATCCAAAGCCTTCTTATCTTTGGCAAGCATCGCAGCGTAATCTTCATATCCCTTAAATTCACTCTTGGAAATATGTGTATCGATGCGTCGCTGCATCTGCGCCTGCTTATAGAAGGTCAAATCAATCTTGGTAAGTTTGAATATGTCCTTCATGAAAGCTTCATAATCGTAATTAGCCATTAAGCAATTTACTCCTCTGCAGGTGCCTCTTCTGTAGCTGTCTCTTCAGCGACTGTCTCTTCAGTCTTCTTCTTTCTTGTAGTCTTCTTAGCGGGCTTAGCCTCTTCCTCTGCTGCTGCATCTTCAGAAGCTATAACCTCATCGATGTTAACTGATACAACATCTGCATCAGACTCTTCTGCCTTAGCCTCTTCAGGCTCATCGGGCTCGAGTGTAGCCTTGATACTTAAGCTGATCTTCTTGTCATCTATGTTGAAGTCTACGATCTTAGCTGTAACTTCATCGCCAACCTTAAGTACATCACTGGGCTTCTCGATGTGATCCTTAGATATCTGAGATACATGTAAGAGTGCATCTACACCCTTCTCGATCTCAACAAATGCACCGAAGTCTGTCATACGTGCAACCTTACCTGTTACGATATTGCCGATTGCAAACTTCTTATCAGCATCTCTCCAAGGATTCTCATCCTCAAACTTCATTGAGAGTGCGATCTTATTGCCCTGAATGTCCTTGATGAATGCTCTTACAACATCACCTGACTTAAATACCTTCTTAGGGCTCTCTACTCTGCCCCAGCTCATCTCTGAGATATGAAGGAGACCGTCTGCTCCGCCGAGATCAACGAACGCACCGAAGTCTGTAACGTTCTTAATAGTTCCTTCGATAACATCACCAACATGGATTCTCTCCATGAGTTCCTTGGCAGCCTTATCTCTCTCAGCTGTAAGAAGCATACGTCTGTTACCGATATATCTTCTTCTCTTAGGATTGTACTCTGTGATAACGAACTCTATCTCTTCGTCCTTATACTTGTTAAGATCCTTCTCGTATGTGTCTGATACAAGTGAAGCGGGGATGAATATTCTTACTTCATCAACCATCACGCAGATACCGCCGTCAAGAACCTGTGTAACCTTAGCCTTAAGTACTTCCTGATTGTTAAAGGCATCTTCGATTCTCTTATTGCCCTTCTCTGCAGCCAATCTCTTGTATGTAAGAATCACCTGACCCTCACCGTCATTGACCTTAAGAACCTTGGCTTCCATTGTGTCGCCAACCTTTACTACGGTAGTGAGGTCTAAGTTAGATTCGTTGGTGTATTCGCTTCTGGTAAGTATACCGTCTGCCTTGCAGCCGATGTTCAGTATAATCTCGTCAGGCTTAACAGAGAAAACTGTACCTTCTACTACCTCTCCTGTATGGATTGTTTTGAATGATTCATTCAGCATTTGTTCAAAACTCATTTCTGACATAATTTTGAACCTCCTCGATAATTTTATTTGGGGTCGAAGCCCCTGCTGTAATACCCACCAGTCGAACAGATTTAGGTAGTTCTAAATGCAAGTCATCCAGTGTCTGTATAAAATAGGTGGCGTCACATCTCTCCTTACAGATCTCGTATAATTTCCGCGAATTTGAGCTGTGCGCTCCCCCTATCACTATCATGCAATCCGCTCTTTCCGCCAGTCTCGCTGCGGCTCCCTGTCTCTCCTCAGTCGCATTGCATATAGTATTCACAACATTAATATAATACCCTTTTTTGTCTATATAATCAACTATTTCTTGAAATTTATTGTAATTAAATGTCGTCTGTGCGACAATTGTAATTCTCTCATCCTTCGGATAAGGGATTTTATCCGCATCAGATAACGAGCTTATGATATACGGCTGTTCGTTGCACCATCCCGTTATTCCCGTTACTTCCGGATGATCCGGATCCCCGACAATGATCACATGACCCGTGACAGATTCTTTATCAACAGTCCTGTGAATTCTTTTAACGAAGGGGCATGTTGCGTCGACTATGGTAAACCCGGCTGCTCTTAGTTTATCCTCTGTCTGACGTGATACACCGTGACTGCGCAGGATCATCACTCCGGGAGGAACCTTTGTTATATCGTCATCTTCCAGTGCCCTTACGCCTTTTGATTCAAGATCTGCTACAACCTGTTCATTGTGTATGATTGGGCCATAAGTATATATCGGCACATCTTTGTTCTTCTTAATCTCTTCATGAACTATCTCTACTGCCTTATCCACTCCGAAGCAGAATCCGGCATGTTCAGCAAGTTCTGTCTGCATATAAGCATTCTCCTGTTAATTCATATATCGGGTAATAAATGATCCACTCCGGGGCGTTTAAAACGCCGGCACTTAAGCGGCGTATTTCAGCCGCTTTATGTACCGCTGCGTTTTAACCGAAGCGAGAGCGTCCCGGATGGACCATTTATAATCCGATATTAATTTACGGCAAAAGGCCTGTTACGGCATCCACTACTTCATCGATAGACATATATGAGCTATCGATCAATGTCGCATCATCAGCCTGGCGAAGGGGCGAGATCTCACGATTCATATCGCGTTCATCACGCTCTATGATATCGGCTTCGATCTTATTTATATCCGGTGTCTCCCCCTTTGCAACAAGCTCGTCATATCTTCTCTTGGCTCTGACTGCGCTGCTTGCAGTTAAATATACCTTTACTTCCGCATTGGGCAGCACCACCGTACCTATGTCTCGGCCATCCATTACAACATCCGAAGTTGCTGCAAGTTTCTGCTGTAATTCAACCAATTTCTTACGTACATCGCCGTTAACCGAGGTTGCAGATGCCATATTGCCCACTTCTTCAGTACGAAGCATTCCTGTAACATCTTCTCCGTTAAGCAATACAACCTGCTCACCGTTTCTGTATTCTATGGTGATATCTGCATCATTGCACTTATTACTTATGCTGACACTATCGTCGGCACTTACCCCGATTCTTATGAAGTAAAGCGCCATTGCTCGATACATGGCTCCGGTATCGACATAAATATATCCAAGTTTCTTCGCTATCTTCTTGGCTATTGTACTCTTACCTGCTCCTGCAGGCCCGTCGATTGCTATGTTCATAATCATTATCCTCCGTAATCTGTCTATATTGTTCCAGCTAGATAACCCGTACTCCAGGCGATCTGCAGATTAAATCCTCCGGTATATGCATCCACATCAAGTAATTCACCGGCAATATATAAGCCCTTAATAAGCTTAGACTCCATCGTACCGGGATTAACCTCTGATACCTTGATTCCGCCCTGTGTAATTATCGCTTCGTTATAATCCCTCGTTCCGGTTATATGTAATACATAATCCTTAATAAGATTCACAAGATTCTCACGTTCCTTGCTTGTGATCGAATTAACCTTCTTATTTGCATCTATACCGCTTCTTGCCACCACTACGTCTATCATGCTGCTTGGAAGCAAACCGGTAAGCACATTTCGAAAATCTTTATTCTTGGCTTCATCGAAATCTCTTAGGATTCTCTTATCAAGTTGCTCTGTTGTAAGCGCAGGCTTAAGGTCTATATGCAATACGGCATTCGTGTCATAACAGTCCTTAACGTATCGGCTGCTTGCGCTTAATATAAGTGGTCCGCTTACTCCGAAATGAGTAAATAACATCTCACCGAAGCCCTCATATATGAGATTTTTCTTATGATGCGACTTATTCTTAGAATCCGTGACAGCACTGTCATTATCACTCTGACGACACAATTTAATGGCCACATTCTTAAGAGCAAGTCCCTGCATGGCCTTGCATTCGCTTACTTCTTTGACTGTAAGGGGAACTAAGGCCGGCTTACATTTAGTTATTGTATGCCCCAGGGATTCAAGCCATTTATGGCCGTCACCCGTACTGCCTGTTGAAGGATATGACAATCCTCCGGTTGCAACTATCACTTTATCGGCATTAAGTTTATCACCGTTTTTAAGTCTTACTCCGGTTATATGCCTTGGGCTTGCCCCATCCTTACTGTCCGCAAGGAGAAGTTCTTTGACCTCGCAATTAAGCATTATCTTAACTCCGGCCTTTCTTACTGCCTTCTCCATTGCCTTGATTATATCTGAAGAATGGTCAGATACAGGAAATACACGATCTCCTCTCTCTGTCTTTAACTTACAACCGTTATCTTCAATAACACCCATCAAGGCATTATTATCAAATCCATAATATGCACTGTATAAGAACTTGGGATTACTGACAACATTGTCAAAGAATGTCTCGGGCTCACAATTATTGGTGACATTACACCTGCCCTTTCCTGTAATATATACCTTCTTGCCAAGTTTCTCATTCTTCTCAACAAGAATCACCTCATCATATCCGCCGCCTAAGCCGGCGCTGTATGCAGCCATCATACCGGCAGCACCGCCGCCTATGACAATACATGTTCCGCCCATTTAAGTCATAATCTCCGTAATATATCTGACCTCAGTTACGGTCATTTTTCATAAGATCCTTATGCAGCGAATAGTCAAGCATAGGCTCATCATCAATAAAGTTGATCTCATCGCCTAAGTAAACCTGATAATTGCTCCATGTTTCTTCAAGTGTCTCAAGATTATTCTTAACCGCATCCGGAGCCTTAAGGCAGAGAGCCACAACAAGCGCATTGATAACGCTTAGAGGCGCAACAAGAGAATCAACTATCGATACCATATCGCTTCTGGCAAACAGATTGCACGAACTGTACATGCACATCGGCGAATACTGATTATCGGTAATGGAGATGATCCTTGCGTTACGGTCTCTGGCAAATTCCATAACTTTAAGCGTTCTCATGGAATATCTCGGGAAGCTTATACCGACAACGCAGTCTTTGGAGCTTACTCTTATCATCTGTTCGAATGTCTCACTCACACTCGTAGTCCTAATCAAATGAACTCCGCCGCGAATCATGTTAAGGTAGAATCCCAAGAAATTCGCAAGGGGCTCACAGCTCCTTAGTCCCATTACATATACATTCTCGGCAGCAAGCATCATATCTACCGCATTCTCAAATGCATCAGGATCGATCTCTCCCAATGTATCCTGTATCTTCTCTATATCGCCCGTTAGAACCGATGAAAGGATCTCTGACTGAGTGCTTCTGCCGTATTTGGCACTGACTTTCTGTACCGTATTAAGCTTATTCTTAACCCAATCCGCAAGCGAAGCCTGGAATTCAGGGAAGCCCTTATATCCAAGCGAAGAAGCGAATCTCACAACAGTGGATTCGCTGATTCCAAGGGATGCACCGATCTTGGCGGCTGTTAAGAATACCGCCTCGTCATAATGTTCCTTGATATAAGATGCGATGGCCTTATGGCCCTTACTCATCTTGGGGAAATGTTCATCTATGATCTGTATAACATCAGAATTGTCCGTCATAATCTACCCGTATTACCTGTATGCCTTGTATGTATCAATCAGTAACTTAACAGTCTCTGCTTCGGGCAGATCGTAATCGCCTGTAATGGACATGCAGGCAGCTCCGTGTATGAATATCCACATCTTCGTAAACAGATCGCCGCTGTTGGCACAGCCGGCGGCCTTAGCCTTACTCATCTGCTCACCCACAATACCCTTACTGCCGTTTAATATCTCATACATGGTCTTGTCATAACGCTTGTCGGATAAGAACAACATACTGAAAAGATGAGGTTCTTCAGATGCAAATTTAATATATGCAAGTCCTAAGTCCACAAAGGGTTCTTCATGGCCCTTAGTAGCATTATCATAATAGAATTCAAAGAAATTACATGCGCGTGAGAATACCTCACTCACAAGATCCTCCATATTGTCATAGAGTCTGAATATGGGCTGTGTCGAACATCCTGCCTTGGCCGCAAGCTTTCTTGCGGTAACATTCTCAACACCCTCCTGTTTCGCTAACGTAAATGCTGTTTCAACCAGATAATCTCTTGTAATTGTCTCCTTACGTGGCATGTAACGCACCTCCAAGTTGTATTTAATGCTTATCTATAATAACACATGGTATTTATTATATCAATGCTTTAATCAAAAAAGGCGGCGACAATTGTCGCCACCTTTGATCTTCCGAATTGTTAATTCTATACCGGATAAGCGTTATTAGTCGTGTCAGCCTTAGCAACATCAACAGCTGTCTGCTGTGCCTGACGATACTTAAAGAAATCAACAGCAACCTGAGGGAACAGTGCATATGAAAGCACATCCTCTTCCTGCTGCTTCCATTCCTTCATCTCTGCCTCGATTGAAGCAAGCTCGGGCTCTGTATGGCCTGTAGCCTCTGCAGAACGAGCTGTAGAACGCTTCTCGCCGGGGATAACCTTATTGATTACCTCTTCGTTCATAGGCTTAACAGTCTGTCCGTAGTTACCTCTTAAGAGATCCTTGAACTCACCTGTAGCCATCTTATATCTCTCGCCCATAAGGACATTGAATATAGCCTGAGTTCCGACAATCTGTGAAGAAGGTGTAACAAGCGGAGGCTCACCACAGTCCTTACGAACTCTGGGAATCTCTTCAAGCACTTCGTTATACTTATCTTCAGCATTCTGTTCCTTAAGCTGTGAAACCATGTTAGATAACATACCACCGGGTACCTGGTAAAGAAGTGTCTTAATGTTAACACCAAGCACCTTGGTACTCATAAGTCCAGACTCTATGCACTCTTCTCTGTAAGGTCTCCAGTAATCAGCGATCTCTGCAAGAAGCTTCTGATCGTATCCTGTATCATAAGGAGTACCCTTGAATGTCTCAACCATAACTTCGGTAGCGGGCTGTGATGTACCGAGTGCGAAAGGTGAAATCGCACAGTCAATAACATCTACACCTGCCTCAACAGCCTTAAGGTATGTCATTGAAGCAACACCTGAAGTATAGTGTGTATGGAGCTGGATAGGAAGCTTGGTATTCTCTTTAAGAGTCTTAACAAGCTCTGCAGCTCTGTAAGGAACCAAGAGTCCTGCCATATCCTTGATACAGATTGAATCTGCACCCATCTCTTCAATCTTCTTGGCCATATCTGCCCAGTACTCAAGAGTATAGGCATCACCAAGTGTATATGAAAGAGCTATCTGGCTGGAACCTCTGCCCTCCTGTACCTTGATCTTATTTGTTGCATCAACGGCTGCCTGAAGGTTACGGATATCGTTAAGGCAATCAAAAATTCTGATTACATCGATACCGTTGGCAATAGACTTCTCAACGAAGGCATATACCACATCATCAGCGTAAGGACGGTATCCTAAGATATTCTGTCCTCTGAAAAGCATCTGCAACTTAGTGTTCTTGAAGCCGTCTCTTAACTTTCTGAGTCTCTCCCAAGGATCTTCCTTAAGGAATCTGAGTGAAGCATCGAATGTAGCTCCGCCCCAGCACTCTACTGCTGCATAGCCGACTTTATCCATCTTATCAACGATCGGAAGCATCTTATCGGTAGGCATTCTCGTTGCTATCAGAGACTGATGAGCATCACGAAGCACCGTTTCCATTATTCCAACCGGCTTTTTTACTACTTCTGCCATATGTATTCTCCTTTACATTATTCCGTATACTGCCATAAATGTTCCGGCAGCAACTGCTGTTCCTATAACTCCGGCAACATTAGGTCCCATCGCATGCATGAGCAAGAAGTTGGTGGGATCTGCTTCAGCACCCACCTTCTGCGATACTCTCGCAGCCATGGGAACGGCTGATACGCCTGCCGAACCGATAAGCGGATTGATCTGCCTGTGGCTTAGTACGCACATAAGCTTACCAAGCATGACTCCGCCGAATGTACCGAACGAGAATGCTATAAGTCCGAGTACGACGATCTTAAGTGTAGCTGCATTAAGGAATGCTTCCGCAGAAGTTGTTGCACCGACAGATGTACCGAGGATAATAACCACGATATACATAAGTGCATTGGATGCGGTATCAGTAAGCTGTCTTACTACTCCACACTCCTTAAATAAGTTACCAAGCATAAGCATTCCTACAAGAGGAGCTGTTGTGGGAAGGATCATACATACCACGATAGTGATTACGATCGGGAATAAGATCTTCTCAAGCTTAGATACGGGACGAAGCTGACCCATCTTGATCTTACGCTCCTTCTCCGTAGTAAATAACTTCATTATAGGCGGCTGGATAATAGGTACAAGTGACATGTACGAATATGCAGCAACCGCGATAGGTCCGAGCAGGTCTGTCTGTCCAAGCTTACCTGCAAGGAAGATTGATGTAGGGCCGTCTGCTCCGCCGATGATAGATATAGAGGCAGCAGCCTTACCGTTAAATCCAAGTGCTATTGCACCGAAATATGCCATGTAGATACCAAGCTGAGCTGCTGCTCCGAGCAGGAAGCTCTTAGGATTGGCAATAAGGGGACCGAAGTCCGTCATGGCACCTACGCCCATGAATATGAGCGAAGGAAGAATGGCCCATTCATCCAGCTTATAGAAATAATACAGAAGGCCTCCGATGCCGTTGGGTGATTTCTCAAAGCTTAGCATAATATCGGGATAGATATTTACAAGCAACATGCCGAATGCGATTGGAATAAGCAACAAAGGCTCAAATTCCTTGGCAATGGCAAGATACAGGAAGATACACGCTACAACGATCATCACATAGTTGCCCCAGGTCAGATTAAAGAAAGCTGTCTGATGCACCAGATTGTTCAATGTATTTGATATATATTCCATGGTGTTCCTTTCTGAATATTATTACCTGATTTCAACAAATCTGATTAATTAAGTGTAGCAAGTACTGCGCCTGCCTCAACAGCATCGCCTACAGATACATCTATGCTTGCAACTGTTCCGTCAGAAGGTGCAACCACGGGGATCTCCATCTTCATAGCCTCGATGATTACTACTGCATCGCCCTTCTTAACAGCCTGGCCTACAGAAGCCTCAATCTTAAATACCTTACCTGCAGCACCGGCCTCAACCTTGATTCCGCCTGCTGAACCGCTTGCCTTAGGAGCTGCGGGAGCTGCCTTGGGAGCTGCCTTAGGAGCTGCCTTAGCTACGGGAGCTGCGCCTGATCCTGCGCCCTCTTCCACTGTTACGTCATATACGTTACCGTTAACCGTAATGGTATAATTCTTCATATTATTTTCCTCCGTTTATTCTAATATCTTCTTCTGATAGAACGTACAACGTAACCATCAGCAGATGCAGCACCTTCACTGGCAGCTATTGCTGCAGCAATTACCGCTATAAGTTCAGTATCATCTAAAGCCTGCTCATTCTTCTCAATCTGAGCCACAGCTCTGTCAACCGAATCAGCCTTACCGGCAGATTCTCTGTTTTTGTTTGCTGCCCTGTTCTCAAGGTTATTAATCACCTTAAACAGTGATATGATAGCCATAAGTATGATGAGCACAACAAACACCGTACCCATACCCAAAACGGTATTCAAAGCCGCATTGGTCATAAGTTCCTGCGTAGTATAATTCACATTCGTAAGAATCGAATTAACCTTGCCGTCCTTAGGGCTGACTTCTATCTTGACGTTTGCCGTCCTGGGATTGCCCTTGGGATCAATGGCTGTACCTTTGATCACGGCACTTATCTCCAGGAGGTCATCATTCTCCACATAACTTACCGTATCTACACCGGCATAAGAACCGAGGTCTTCAATTGCTAACTTGTAATTCTCCAAAGCAGCACCGAGAACAGTCTCATCCATTCCGTAATAATCTTCTACGGACATGTTATACTGCTTAAGCATAGCCTTGATATCGTCTATACTTGTACCCTGAGTGGTAAGTTCGTCAATTGCACCTACATAAGAATCCGTTGCATTATATATCATATCGTAATCATAATTGGATTCCTTAACGGTTGCACTGTTGCCACATGCAGATAAGCCGACA
>CACYWQ010000015.1 GCA_902778165.1 uncultured Lachnospiraceae bacterium | reverse complement strand
TTATGATCTCACTCTGAGACTGTCCGTTGTAATCCTTGTTACTCTCCTCCTGTGTCTTGGCAACTATTGCTGTGTTGTCATCAAGTTTAGGAGTTGCAGAAGACTCCGATACAACATCCGTGTTCTGTGAGTTCTGCGAAGTATCTACGGGCTGCACCTTGACTGTCGTCTGTACCTGCATTGCTGTCATTGTTCCGATAGGCTCTATTGCCATAATGATTCACCTCCTTGCGATCATTGTATCAATACTCTCTATATACCGTCTGTATATGTGCTCGTATATATTGGAAATTCGCGACTTTTCCGATATATGCGAACAAAGGTTAACAGTACATAGTAATCCTGCTAACCTTTATATCGGAATGTTGTTCACAAAAATTAATAGTTTTTGTAATTATTTTTGAAAAAAAGTATTCTGACTTATTCTTACTTAAACAGATCAGACAGAGCCGTGAGATTGGCAGAACTCATAGCCTCCTCGTTCTCCTTCTGGATCTGTAAGTATACTTCCTTACGATATACCGGGATCTCCTTGGGTGCGGTAATACCGATCTTCACCTGATCTCCCTTAATTTCAAGCACAGTCACCTCAATATTATTATTAATAACGAGGGCTTCATTCTTCTTACGTGATAATGCGAGCATGCTTAGTCCTCCTTCTTAATAATATCATATATGGGGAAACGTACAGGATACTTATCTGAATCCACTATTATCTGACAAGCCTTCCTCTCGTCTGCATTGATAACGAAAGGAGCCTGAAGATTAACGCTCATCTGCTTGATATCCTTAGGAACTGTAAGTGTTACAAGCACCAATACCGACTCAGGATTAAGCTCTCCGATGGGCTTAAGCAGTTCATCCTCAACAACAGGGTTGTAATCAGGACATACTGCCAGGGGATCCATAACAGGCATAGCGAAATTGGGCTCCTGAAGAGACTGCATCCAGCGAACCGGAGTCTCACCCTCCTTCTCTGCATCATGTACCAGAGCGAAATCGGTCAAATCCGGAAATCCGACAATACCGCCCTGAAAATGTATGATCTTGTCATCATCGATGTCAATCTCACCGAATACTCTTGTAGTAACCTTCATTGCTTACCTCCATTTAATCTTGTTCATAATGTATGCCCGTATTTATGCGATTTGGAGCATATTCATTATATGTTTAAGTATATCACATACTTTCGCACAGGTGTTAACAATATTTGCCCTATATACGTACTCCTTAGATGTACTGCATAAGCGATGTCTGCAGTATCTTACTGGTACTCATTAAGGCTGCCTGATATGTCAGTTCAGCTCCCTTAAGTTGAAGTGCCACATCAGTGATCTCAACATTCTCATTCTCTGACTCAAGAGTTTCGAAATTGGTCTTCTGACTCATAAGTCTGTTCTTGATAAGATCAAGTTTCTTCTCTCTTGTACCGCAGTTGGTAGTAGCTTCATTGACCTTATTAAGATGGTTCTGCATCTTGGTGATGCTTCCTTCGAATAACTTCTGGTTCTTCTCCTTAAGATATGTAAGAGACTTCTCTGCCGCATCTATCTGGTTGGTAAGAATATCATAATTAGTCTGATAAGAAGCATCCTGTTTAAGTCCTTCTCTTATCTTCTTAAGACGCTCAACAGTTGCATCCATATCTATAACTGCCTGCATTGAATTAACCAGATCATCAACGTCTCTTCCGATTGCATGCGTGAAGACTTCATCAGCAGTAGTATTGATACGAATAGACTGATTAAGTCCGACATCATACTCTATAGCCTGCTTCTCAACTATTCCGCTTAAGTAATCGGTATTGTACTTGATATGATTGTTAGGATCAGAATCTGACATATCGGTGCAAGCGAAGTAATGCTCAGGCTTAAGATCATCCTTCTTCCATGTGGACTTATTATATGTAATCTGGATTTGTGACTCATCCTTAGTAGGTGTAGTCACATCATCCTTAAGCTTCATCATCCTCTCATACAGAGACTTACTTATGAGCAATTCTCCGGTCTCAGGAATCAAAATAGCACTATAAGCACTTGCAGGGTTAGTTACGGGATTGCCACCCTGATCCTCAAGAGAGCCGTTTTCATTTACCTTACCGCCTGCATCCAAAACTGCCTGAACAGATGCATCAAAGTCAGCCATCATCTGATATGGATTCTTTGCAGCTGTTTCCGATACAATACTGGGAGTAACATTAAGAACTGTAGCAGTATATTGATCTGCAACACTGGCATTTGGGTTGCTAGTTATTATCGAAGGATCATATAACTTGATCGTAGGCGCAGTATCTTTGTCTACATTGTCATATGCAAGTCTGATACGGTATATTTCCTGCTCCTTGATATCCTGTTCCACCGCATTAACATAGTTTTTATTTAAGCCCGTAGCTGGATCTACGAACTGCCCTGAACTGTAATTGGCATCATTGATACCGTTTAAGTAACCGGAATTAACATACTTCACCGTATCTAACACATTATTGTTGATCTGCTCTGTGATTTGATAAGGTCTTGTCTCGGCAGCCGTGAATTTAACGGTTGTCTCTGTTCTGTATCCGGTAAATACAGATCTGCCTGCATAGTCGGCATTACCTGTGGCATAGACTTCATCGCGAAGAGCCTTGAGCGCATCTAAGATAGTGTCGCGGTCAGTCGCAGTAAGTTTCTCGGAAGAACCCTTGGTGCACTGCTCGATCATATCCGTGATAACGCTTGATACCGTAGTCAGTGAATCTTCAGTAACCTTCATCCAGCTCTCGGCATCAGCCACATTCTTCTCATAATACTGTGTGACCTGGCTGACATTTGTACGAAGTCTTAATGATCTTATGGCAACAACCGGATCATCCGAGGGGCGAACGATCTTCTTCTCTGTAGCCATCTGATTGTTAAGTTTATCCTGCAATACCTTGTTGGTATTGATATTGGCTATTGAATTGCCCTGTATAACCTTAGTGGTAACTCTCATTATTGTACCTCACTATTAAACGCCTGTCTGAAGGATCAATCTGTCATATACTTCCGTAAGTGTCTGTATCATCTTGGATGCTAATGTATATGCATTCTGATACTTGATCAAATTCACTGCTTCGTCATCATTATCAACGCCCGAAATGGATATTCGCTGATTGTCGATGTTCTTGCCTATATTATTGTAGTTGTTGTAGAACGTTGTTGCGTTCTTGGCATTAAGTGCAACATCCGATAATACACATGTTAAGAATTCCTGCGTAGCTGCGCCTCTGTAGTTGGCTACATTCTTATTCATGGTCATATCTATTAATCTGCCGGCGATATTATATTCATCGCTTCCTGCTGCCTTATCTGACTTGGTTGCCATCTTGCCGGGATCATCGACGATTGCCTTAAGGATGTCCATATTCTTGGCTGTCATCCAATAGTAACTGTCCTGTCTCATCTCTACGGTATAACTTCCGTCAGTCGAAACATTGGTTGGGTTACCGTTAGCATCTGTAGTAATGGGATTGCCGTTCTCATCCTTGATGTACTTACCGTATTTAGCCTCTCTGAACAGATACTGACTGTCTTCTGATGCCTTATTGGCTACGAACATCTCTACACCGCCGTCACCTTCAGATGTATATCCGTCTAAGAGAATGTCATTAAAGGCTGCTGCAAATATTCTGCACCATTCATTAAGCTGCTGCTGATAATACGGAACGCCCTGATACTTGATCGGCATTCCCACATCCGCTTCCTTACCGGTGAACTGTCCAGGAACGACTGCTCTGCTCTTGCTCTCATTGATGCTCATCGTATAGTAATACTTATTATTCGTTGCATCATATTCGAACTTCCAATCATCATAGTAGAACTTCTGATTGGCTAAGGTTATTACTCCGCCCGTATCGGATAATGTAAGTTTATTGATATCCTTAAGATAATCCTTATCGACTTCAATTCTAATCTGCCTTATTGTCTGACCGGCAGCATTATTGGATGTAGCAGAATCAATCTTGGCAATCTTACCGGTGAAATTCTCGGAGTTATTACCGTCTCTCATCTGAATAAGGCCTTCAAGCTGTCCGCCTAAACTTGCATTATAGAGATTAAACTCTGAACAGGGATCGTATTTGGCCTTGTCCGTTGTATATCCGAACTTAACGAAATCGTTCCATTCCAGTTTGAAATCAGGATCATCCTTAAGACCTTCCTTACAGATCTTCTCATATATCTGATGGTTGGCTGTTGATATCCAATACACATCATACAAACCGTCTATATCCGACTGATTAACCTTCTCTGAAGTGGTACGTGCCACACATTCAAGAGTATTGTACTGATCGGTATCCACCAGTGTCTGTCCGCCGGCTATCTTAACTATATACATGTTGCCACCGGTCTTACGATCGGGATCGTTGGTATCCACTATGGGATATTCCTTGGCTTCAAGACTTACTATAGAAGATAACTGATCGACAAGTAATGTTCTCTTATCTCTGAGTTCATTGGCTGTACCGCCGCCGATCTCTATAACATTGATCTGTTTATTGATGGTAGCAAGTTCGCTTGCTATTGAATTAATCTCATCCACCTTAAGCTTAATCTCTGAGTTAACATCCTTCTGAACCTGTTCCATAGAGGAAGACATTGAGTTAAAGTACTCACAGAGATTGTCCGCAAATCCCACAAACTGTGCCTTGGTAGATATATTGGCCGGGTTCTTCTTAACCTCTGCCAGAGCTGTCATCATCTTGTTGAAGGTGGTTGTGAAGCCTTCGATAGTGGAATCATCTCTGAAGTAATCCTCTATCTGCTTCATATAGTAATCCTTCATCTCGTACTGGCCGGTCTTATTATTATTTGCCCAATACTTATTATCATAGAATTCATCATGGATACGCTCTATAGAGAGAGTCTCAACACCTGCCCCCGCACATCCGTAAGTCGTAAATACCCTGAGTGCTTCGGCAGCCTCGGAATGAATTCCCTGACGGCTGTAACCTTCTGTCTCGGCATTCGATATGTTATTGGCGGTCGTGTTAAGTCCTGCATTGGCATTTAACAGACCGGTATATGCTGTATTTAATCCAAAAAACTGTGAAGGCATAAGTCCCTCCTGTTATACCGCTAAGGTGTTGATTATATGCTCAAGCATATCGTCTACTACATTTATATATCTTGAAGATGCATTGTATGCATTCTGGAACTTAATCATGAATGTCATCTCTTCATCCTGAGATACTCCGATAACCTGCTCCCTTGCATTGGATGTAGCCATTACCGTCTTCTCCTGACTGTCGATGATACTCTTGTATACCGAACCCGAATTGGCTACCTGGCTTACCAGATCTCCGTAATAGTCAACGAAGGAAGATTTCTTCTTAACATTGGGATTAAGTGTCATCTCTTCTGCTTCAAACGCCGACTTAAGGCTCTCCATCGTGACGAAATCTACCTGGCCGTCTATCTTGACAAATCCAAGCTTGGTCGGCTGTCTTAACAGATCCACATTTATCTGCATATTGGTTGTCGTATATAATGACTCAACCTGATATCCTGTTACTTCGCCCGTTATGGGATCATATGTGCCGACTAATTCCGGGTTAAAGTTACTTGCCTGCCCCGTTAGAGCATTCCAAGTCGGAGGTGTTGTCGTAGCACTGTAACCGTCAGATGCAATCTTCTTAAATACCTGTATGGGATTACCATCGGTGTCCATAAGATATGTACTTGACGGATTAATCTGTTTGGCTTCGTATGCGGCTTTGGCTATTACATCGTTGACCGATGTTGCTATACCGTGTACCAGTTGATCAAACTCAGCCATTACGTTCATACATACCGACTGAGATATTTCGTAATCATATCTGTCTTCCATAAGATCGGTATAATCCGACTTGTGATCTCCTCTTGCAAGAAGTGCCGACTTAAGTGCACCGATATCCGTATTAAGATCCGAAGAAATAACTCTGTTAAGGTCATATACCTTGGCTTTCTCTACTTCTTCAGCCGAATATCTTCTCTCACCTGTCTGAGGATCTATAGTTGCCTTGGCGTTCTTCTCCCAGAAAGGAGTATAGAAACCTGTCTTGGGATCTTCATATAATCCGAGAGAATAAGCAACTTCACGTCTGACTAAATCCTCTCCCTCAAACTGAATCCATACCGTACAGTCAACATCTTCTTCATAAGAGATATTACCGTAGGTTGAGAGTTCGTCTATTAGAGCATTACGTGTATCTCTTAAGTCATTGGCTCTCTCAAAGGATATACCGAATTCTTTCGTGTTGGAGATCTCTATCATTCTGATCTCATCATTAAGAACCTTAATCTGTTCGGCTATATCATTGATGCGATTGGTATTCTTCTTAACTGTCTCATTTAAGCTTAACTGATAATCACATAAGCCCTGATATACCGACTGGCTTCTTGCTAAGAACTCCGAGCATCTCTCTATGAAGAGTCCCTGAGTAACGGCACTGCTGGGATCCTTGGCCATCTCCTGAACAGATGTCCACAGATCCTGAATAGACTCCTGGAAAGTCTCACCGTTCATCTCATCTAACAGATTCTCAATCTCACCGAGTGCATCTGCCGATACCTCGTAGAATGAGCTTCTGCCGGACTCACGTCTATAAGTGGCGTCTAAGAAAACGTCACGTACCTGTCTTGTCTTGGAATAAACGACACCTAATCCTATCTGCTGATTAGATACAGCGTGGTAATCTGTCTTGATGGTGTTATATGCCGCAGTACTCTGGAGTATCTGCTGACGTACATAACCCTTGGTGTCGGTGTTAGATATATTATGTGCAGTTGTATTGAGTGCATTCTGGCTGGTCTGGAGACCTGACACGCCTATGTAAAGGCTTCCCATTAATGGCATACGCTTACCTCGCTATTAACTGCCGGATGTCATTGTTTCGCGTCGAACGCCCCCTTATCCACACCCATATATGTTCCTGCACTGTATGCACCGGACGTATAATTGGCCGTCTCGGGAGCGGCTCTGTAGGCCTGCAGAACATTCATGTCAAACTGCACCATTTCAAGTGAGCTCTCAATAAGCTGTCTGTTCTGTTCATTGACTCTCTTCATCTGTGAGAGCGTGTCACGCAGCTTATCATATACATCTGCCAACCTATTCTGTTCTCCTGGTCTTCCCTTAAGCATATCGATAAGGTCAACCACTTTCAAACTATTAACATCCTTGTTAATAACGTTTGCTATGTCATTCATATTCTCCTGACGCTTACGGTCAAGAGCGTTGATCTCATTAACGACTGACTGTTCATCATCCGTGATCTTAGCCAGAGCGTCCAGATCTGAGCTGATAATAACCGGGGTCTTATCCATGGACAACTTAAGGAGCCTGCTATAGGCTTCGTTCTCTTTCTCAAGATTGTCGATAAGTGCTTCCATCAGACTGGCCACCGGTAACCTCCTTAGAATGCGTTATATCTCTCGTATAACTTAGCTGCGAAGCTGCCTGCATCTACATTGTAGGTGCCGTTGTCAATTCTCTCCTTGATAGAATTAACGAGATCCATACGCACGTCGTCAGCTCCTGCAACTGCCTGTTTAGCTGCCTGAATATCTTTGCCTGCGCTTGATATCTGAAGCTGGTCAGAGAAGCTTGACTTAGTCTCCTTCTTAACCTGCTTAGGCTGACTGCTCTTATAGAGCTGCTGTACCTGAGTATATGCTTCTATACGCATAATGTCCCACCTCCTTGGGATAAACTTTTGGTTTCATATTGTTTATCGGATGATTCACACAAATCTTTATAGCAAATACAAAAATATTTAAAGATTTATTGTCTGTCCGTATTTATGGCTTAATCGGAATACTCGGATTAAGTAACGGAGTATGATGAAGATAAGCTACTCCGACTGCACCTATTCCCGTATAACTTGCCGTTGTAACCGAGGCTCTGGTTAACATAATTGACTTCTCAGGAAGATTCTCACGCATCTCACGCAACATCTGATCCTGTGCCCCGGGTGTAAGTCCGGCATGTGTTAATATAACGGGCACTCTGTTATCCATACGTCCGCTTAGAAGCATAGTCATCTTGATATGGTGCTTGATAATCTGCTTCATTTCACCCTTATACGCTCTTATCTGCTTAATTGCTCCGTGAGATATATGTGCTGCCGGATGAATATTAAGCGAATCATATACCCTTGCACGTCTCTTACTCATAAGTTTGTTCTTAGACGCCAAACCTGCCGAAGGCAGAACAAAGCTGAAATCAATATGCTGCTTAATCTTATCGATATTGGCACATATCTCATCCGCACTTAATCCTCTGTCGACAAATTCGGTTGATATTATTGCAAGCAATCCCAATCCTGCCGACACAAGACAACTGTCTATTACTCTGACATGCGAGAACGCTTCCGCTGCTTCTGATGCATGGTTATAACAATTACCGATCTTGGAACTGAATGAGAGATGGATAATCTCTTCGGAAGTCTCAAGCTCGTTTCTGAAGAATCTCTGATATTCATTAACGGTTGCACCGTCTTGGATAAGGTCGCTTCGGCTCTCCGTTAACTGTCCCATAAGGTCCAAACTGTCTATTTCTTCTATATCTTTATATCTGCCTTTCTTGGTTCTGATATACAGATTCATAAGTCCGATATCATGCTCATCAAGAACACTCCTTGGCAGATCGCATGACGAATCGGTCGTAATACGTATCCTTCGCTTACGTTTAGGTGCAACCATGGGTATGGATATACCGGTCGTTTCTTCAGAATGTCCGACCCTGTATTCTATAAGTTCCTCAGGAATATTATCCGCTATTGCATTCTCAAGTACGGTATATTCAACCGGCTTAGTTAAGATAAGGTCGAATTCATATAACGCCTTGTTATGCTCCCTTCTGTCAAGGATCGCACCTGTAAGAGCTATTATTCTGCTCTTTCTGCATAAGCCTCCGGATTGTTCTCTTATCTCATCAAGCAGCTCCGTACCGCTCATGCCGGGCATCATATAATCCACAAGTATTACGTGGTACTCATTCTCCGCGGTAAGCTTTAATGCCTCTTCACCGCTGCCCGCCTCTGCAATTTCCACCTTGGTATCTTTAAGCAGGCCCTTTATTATGCTTCTGTTCTGGGCATCATCATCTACAACCAATATCCTGGCTTTACTTGCTTCGAAACTGCGTACATATTCACTCTGCTTAGCTCCGGTTTCCGATATCTGTTCATATGTGGTGCCTTCTATAAGATCATTACCTATGTATTTCTGATTGAATTCTACGGTAAATGTTGAGCCCTCACCGTATACACTGTCCACCTTGATATCACCGCCCATAAGTCTCGTGAATTCATAAGCTATGGGCAATCCCAATCCGTTGCCCTCTATTCCGCTGTTGGCAACTCTGTCAAACTGGCTGTATGTATCAAATAAATGCGCAAGATTCTCCTTCTCAATACCTATACCGGTGTCGGATACACTTATTCTTAATCTTACAGTATCATTTCCTTCTTTATTGCTTACTATGGACATCTTGACATAACCTTTGTCCGTATACTTAACGGCATTGGTAAGCAGGTTAAGAAGTACCTGAGTGATTCGTCTCTGATCACCGACCAATATCTTGGGAAGAGCGGGATCTACTTCAAGTTTAAGTTCAAGCCCCTTATCCTTGGCCCTCTGGCCTATAAGTTCTATCAGGGATGCAATAGCTGACTGGACGTCATAAGGCGCAGGAGTAATCACCATTCTGTCTCCCGCAATCTGAGACAAGTCCATAATATCGTTAACAATACTTAATAACAGTCTGCCCGAACGACCGATAGCCTGAGAATTCTTCATTATCTCAGGATCCTGTATCTGACGTATATTAAGTTCGTTAAGCCCTACGATAGAATTGATGGGATTACGTATCTCATGAGAGAAATTGGCATAGAAGCGTTCCCTTGAAGCATTTAATCTGTCAAGTTCATTTCGCTGTTTGATAGCCATGGCGCTCTCTCGTCCATAGCCTTTCCTTCTGAATGAGAATATAAATCCTGCCGTTATTCCAACAGCCAACATTCCCAGTGCCGAATCCATATAAACCGACAGTTCACTTGCAAGAGGAGTTACAAGAGAAGGGAAATTATATGCAGCCACATAGCATGCTATATCTATAGAAATAATCAGAGTTGCAAGAATCTTAAGCGGTCTGCCTCGATATACCATAAACACGTATATAATACCGAGTGCCAGCCAACCGTTGGAGCCGCTGTGTACACCGCCGCATGTAAAGAACACAAGCGGGAATACTATCATACACATCCATATTGTAACGGCAAGTATCGGCATTTCCTGGTCGCCGCCGTTGACTATGCTTATTACGGCCCATATAATTATTGCGATAAATATCGTGATTGCGCCATAGATAGGCCAGCCTGCCCTGACAGCCAGGCACTCAATCAACGACATTATCGATGCTACCACGGATTCTATACAGATGATCACAAAGAGTTTCTCTCTGATATTTCCGTTGTCGCTGCTCATGAAGTTTCTAATCTTATCTACCATGCAAACCTCATTTCGGTGATCCGATTATTCAATATATTTATCTGTTTCGATAACGATCTCTCAGGCCCTTAAGCGCATCCAAAGCCGACATATAGTCAGACATCTCTATTTTTCTCCTGATGGCTATAAGCTGAGGAGCAAGAGGATGACCGTTGAAGCTGTATTCCCTCAGTTCATCGACTATGCGAAGCATATTGGCCGATATGAATGTATAAGCCGCCTCTTCGAATGCAGCAATGTATTCTTCGAACTTCTCATCAGTAATAGGCACGCTGTCAGCTTCCATGTACATATCGCTTATCTCCATCTGCATAGAGTTCTGAGCAAGCAACATGGCTATGATTCTCTCGTACTCTGCCATTAGCATCTCATGATGAGCTTCTATATAAGGTAAATTACCGTCCTTACCGGCCTGTTCCATATCTTTGGCCATCTCGGATAACGTCTCGGCTCCGATACTTGCCATAGAGCTCTTAAGCGCATGGATATATATCGTGTAATCGGTAATATTCTTCTCCTCAAACAGTCTTCTTATCTTGTCTATATTGTCAGGACCGTTGGTTGCATGTACGTTAAGCACATTCTTGTAGTTCTCTACCGAACCGCAATATAACAATCCCTTCTTGACATTGAGATCGCCTATCACAAGATCGCCCGCTGCAACCTCATTATTTGCAACTTCCTCAATCTCTTCGGCATAACTGATCTTCTCCTTGGGAATATACTTCTTAAGCATTTTCTCAAGGCTGCTTAGCTCAACAGGCTTGGCTATGAAATCCGTGAATCCCAGCTCGATAAATTTCTCCTTGGCCCCTGCAACCGCGTTGGCCGTAAGTGCAATAACAGGGACGTTCTTATAATACGGAATATCCCTTGATCTTATCTTATTAAGACATTCCACTCCGTCCATCTCAGGCATCATATGATCCATGAAGATGAAATCATAATCTCTGCTTACCAGTTTCTCAAGTGCCTCTCTTCCGCTTAATGCAGTTGTCACTCTTATCCTGTAGGGCTTAAGAAGACCCTCTATAACCTTAAGATTCATGAAGCTGTCATCGACTATCATCACATGAGCCCTCGGCATAATCATCTGGCCGACCGGCTTATCACTCTTGACTCTTCCGGTTACTCTTACAGCACTGTCACCGTACTTCTCATCATCCACAGCCTCAATTCCCACAGATGAGAGTCTGCTGTCGATATTGCCGATAGGCGTGGCATCTTCTACCTTCTGGGGTACTGTAAACTGAATCTGTGTACCGGTTCCGTACTTAGAATCTATTGTTAAGAAGCCACCCATGAGTTCCACTATGGCCCTTGAAATCGTAAGGCCAAGTCCTATGCCGCCTTCTTTGCGGTCTCTTCCACTGCTTAACTGCGTGAAATCAGAGAATATCTTGTTAAGATTCTCCGGCTTCATACCTATTCCGGTATCTTTAATCTTAACGCAGAGGTTAATACCGTATTCTTCGTTTCTTCTGCTTATATCAACTATTACATATCCTTCATCCGTATACTTAATGGCGTTCTCAATTAAGTTGACCATCACTCTCTTAAGCTTAGCCTCATCACCGATTAATATTCCGGGTATTGTCGGATCGCAATTAACGATCAATTCTATATTCTTGCTTCCGATCTTGCCGATGCTCATATTGATCACATCGTTAATGGTTGATGACAAAGAATAATTCTCCTCATCAAGGGCAAACTTACCGCTGTTTAGTTCCGAATAGTCCAGTATATCGCTGACAACAGACAGAAGATTCCTGCCTGCATTCTTGATATCCTCAAGATTCTCTCTTACTATCTCAGACTTAGCTTCACCGAGTGCTATCTCACTCATGCCGCAGATAGTATTGATAGGAGTTCGAAGTTCATGCGATACATTGGCCATGAAGTCATCTTTACTCTTCTCAGCTGCCTTAAGTTCTTCGATTGAATCTAAAAGTCTGACTCTGCTGGCCGCCTCTTCCTTAAGCAGGAAATCCACAACAAGAATTGTAATATATATAGCCGCTATCTCAAGTATGCTTCTGAAGGCCTCATCCATTGTACTCATTGGAACTGTCTTGCTTATAAATATATGATGGAGCAACAACAGTGTGGACGTAACACAGGGAAAAATCAGAAGTTTGGGCAACTCGTATAAGCCTATGATGATAGTCAGACCTATAACGGATATCAAAGGCTCAACGTCATTGTTAACGAATATGCAATATAAGAACACACAGAATTCAGATGCAAATGCACACAATCCGGCCCTGAATCTGTAATCTCTAAAGTCGGTCAGATGACTCATCCATACCACTACAAGCAACGCCTCAATGACAATGATTATCCATCTCTGTGTGCTGTCATACGTCATCAGACTTACACACACGGCATACAGTGTATATACGGCTAAGACAATATTCTCTATCTTTCTTCTTCTGATAAGATCGTAATCCCTGTTATCCATACATGCCTCTTATTAATCAATCAGAGCTTAAACTTCATGGTCATAGTGCTGCCCTGATCCTTCTTGCTCTCAATGCTTAAGCTGCCGCCTATGGTCTCTACGGCGCTTACCACAACATCCATTCCGACACCTCTGCCGGAGAACTCAGTCACTTCGGCATTGGTTGAGAATCCCGGAAGCGTAATGAACTTCCAAACTTCATCATCGGTGTATTCCGAATCCGACTTATCACCCGGAATCAGATTCTTCTCATGAGCCTTCTTAAGAATCTTATCCCTGTTAAGTCCGGCTCCGTCATCACTTACCGAAACAAGCAGTTCATCATCTTCTATCTCCGCCTTAAGGGTGATTCTGCCTTTCATCGGCTTGCCCTTAAGCATTCTCTCATTGGCCTCTTCTATTCCGTGATCTGCACAGTTACGAACCATATGCATAAGCGGATCCGATATATGTTCTATGATGCCGCGGTCTGCCTTGACATCATCACCGATAATAACGCATTCTATATCCTTGCCAAGTTTTCTTGATGCTTCGAATATCACTCTGTTCATACGAAGGAAAATATTCGTAAATGACACCATTCTCATCGTAGTTACAAGGTTCTGTATCTCGGATGTGATGACCTTAATCTTATCGGCATTTCTGTCAAAGGCCGCAAGTTCAAGGCCTGCTTCTCTTACCTCTTTATCCTCGATAAGTTTGCTCTGGGCCTTGATCAACTTAATTATAAGATCGGCGAGTCGATCCATATCCGAAGCCTCAACATTGATATGTGTGCCCTTATCTTTCTTGGCTTCTCTGTCTTTGGCTAAGAATTTACCCTTGCCCGGCGCGCCGCTGTGTACAACGAAATCTCCGGGGGCAAAATCTTCATCTTTCTTGGTTATCTTGGCAGCCACCGGCGCATCCACTCCGAAGAGTTTAAATCCCGCCTCAAATCTGGCTGCATCTATCTCGGTTATCTCAATAGTCTCTGTCTCATAGCCCTCGGATACCAGTTTGGTAAGTTTACTCTTAGAACCGCTTGTACGAAGAAGTATTTTAAAGCCTTTCTCCAAAATCTCCGCGCCACTGGCTTCGGATGTAAGGATATTCTCGGGAGTATACTTGATATCATCAGCTACTCCTCTTAACAGATGCACTACCTTATATGCATGCACATTGGCCATCTTGGTATCTTTGTTATACACGATATATATCTGGAAATAATGATTGGCCTTAGTATCCTTGGGTGCGATATATATACGTGTATCTCCACCTATACCGGAAGAGGCATTAAGTGAATCTCCGGATGCATCGCCCGAAGTTCCGGACTGTTTCGGATCTGCATCATCCTCAGTCTTGTCGGAATTGTCACTCATAATTTTTCTTAAGAAAGCATCCTGCTCCTCTATTAGGGCAGTGGCATCCGAATCAGCCATCTTACCGTCTGATAATCTATCCAATTCTCCCTGGATAAAATCAGACACTTTAAGCACAAGCTCAACCAGATATGCCTGATCGATCTTGGCCGGTTTATGCTCTCTTATGTAATAAAATATATCTTCCGTCTTGTGTGTGAGCAGGTTGAGCTGTTCAAACATCATGAATCCTGCAGATCCCTTTAGAGTATGCATATACCTGAATATCACGGCAACTGCATCCTCCGAGAATCCGGATTCATCTTTGCATTTGAGCACTAGTGCCTGCAAGTCATCCAATATCTGGGTGGTCTCAAGCACATATGTGTCCAACATATCATCTCTGTTTAACTCTAATGACATTAGTGTCACCTCATACTGCGGTATGCCACCGCAGGCAATGCAACGAACTATTCAATCAGGCCGAGTTTCTTAAGTGCCTGTTCAAATCTGTCCTGATTGATGGGCTTGCCGGAATAAATAGTACAACCCAGATCAAACGCCATCTTGACATTCTTCTCTTCATTAAGGGCTGTGGCCATGATTACCTTAACCGCCTTCTCCTGAGGTATGCCCTTCTCCTTCTCGATGTTACGTATGCCGATAAGCGCCTGATATCCGTCCATGACGGGCATCATTATATCCAGGCATACAAGATCATAAGGATCATCTTCCTCCATAGCCATCATGAATGCATCAACTGCCTCCATACCGTCAACCGTCACGTCACAGTCGCCGTACTTTGACAGGAAGTTCATCATGAATTTCCTTGTTACAAAATCATCCTCAGCCAATAGAATCCTCATAGTTCTCCTCCATTTTACGCTATTGCCTACTTCCTCTTACTCCGATAATCTATTTCAACTGCTTAGATATCTTGCGATAAACGTTGTATATCTGCGGATTGAATTTCTCTCCCGCATCCGCGCCGATTATCCTAAGCGCTTCCTCCTTGGTGTATGACACTCTGTATACTCTGTCAGCGGTCAAGGCACAGTACACATTGCCAACCGCAACAATCTGTGCCGATAACGGAATGTCATCCCCTTTCTTGCCCGCCGGATATCCGCTGCCGTCCCAGTTCTCATGATGGTAATTGGCTATATCCGCTGCCATCTGAACGAAATCTGTATACTCACTTGAAAGAGCCACATCATTAAGTATTCTGGCACCCACCGTAGTATGGGTCTGCATTCTCTCCCTCTCACTCGGAGTAAGAACATCCTTCTTCTGTAATATCTCCTTAGGTACGGCAACATTACCTATATCACATAGCGGAGCCGCAATCTCGATGGTGTTGATGAATGTGTCCGTTACAACATCTTCATATATACCGGCCAGTTGCATAGCCTGTGCAATAAGTCGACAGTTATATCTAAGCCTCTCTATGAACGCATCCTCATACATCGAATTACGTCTTGCCAGATTGGCAAGGGCATATAAGACGCCCTTCTTCTCTTCTTCTATCTGACGAAGCTGTGTATTAACCATTGTCTGAAGTCTTCTGTTGGTGTCCATCAGATCCCGTTTGGTCTCATGGAACTTAAGATGAACACCGGCTCTGGCCTTAACCACCTCCGGGATAAACGGTTTGGTGATATAATCCTCTCCGCCTATCTCAAAGCCTCTGACTATATCATCAACCTCATCATATGCCGAGATAAACACGATCGGAATCTCTCTTGTATCCACATTGGATTTGACTATATTGGCGAATTCGTATCCACCCATCTCAGGCATTGAGATGTCCAATAATATAAGTTCCGGATTGCACTTCTGCAGAATCTTAAGTCCCTGTACTCCGTTCTCGGCCAATATGGGCTGGTATCCCATCTCCGATATGATATTACGCAGCACGAATCGATTGACTTCCACATCGTCAATTATAAGAACCTGCCCCTTATATCCGGCGTTAGCACTGCTCTCTGCCATATATCCTCCTTAAAGTATTACCCCAACAGAAGTTTAAACGCTTCCATTGCTTCTATAGTCTTCTCCTTATTCTCTTTCTGAACTGCCATTTTAAGTCTTAAGGCTGCCGTCGTTACATCTTTGGGAGCACCTATCGTAAGCTGCTTAACAGCCTCGGCAAACATCTCCGCTTTCTCCCATGTATCCATCTCCACGCACAGAGTAAGTTTCATAATTCGCTTCTCAATCTCTTCTCTGTTCTCCTGCGAACCGTATGCGGATGTCTGTTCTGCCTCTATACTCTCCATTTGTCTGTCGGCTATTGCTCCGGTATCTACTTTGAAGTCCTCCACAAATGTGTTCTCGCCTTCTTTGGGAACTCTTAGCCATAAAGAGAAATTAAAATTAGAACCTTTACCCGGCATACTGTCAACCGAGATATCACCATCCATCAAGTTGACCAGCTTCTTGCTTATATTAAGTCCGAGACCCGTTCCGCCGTACTTCCTTGATATCGATGCATCCACCTGGGAGAAATCCTTAAACAACTTATCCCTGTCTTTATCCGAGATACCGATACCGGTATCCATAACCATAAAGAAGAGCTCAATCTTATCTCCCGCTCTTGCGGTTGTTACCACCTCAAGCATAATCTTGCCGACTGTAGTAAACTTGGTGGCGTTGGATAAGAGGTTATTAAGCACCTGCTCAATACGCAGTTCGTCACCGATAAGTTTATCCGGAATATCCGGCGAAATAGTCACAAAGAAATCAAGCCCCTTCTCATGAATCTTATTCATGTGGTTGCTTCTGACATAATCTATCATCGCGTGAAGAGAGAACTCCCTCTCCTCAATTTCAAATTTTCCTGCCTGAAGTTTGGAGAAATCCAGAATGTTATTAATAAGAGCATTCATATCTGAGCAGCTCTTCTCTATCATCTCCATGGTGTAGAGCTTATTCGAATCGAGCTCCTTGCCCATCAATTCCCTGATGTTACCTAAGATTCCGTTAACGGGAGTACGAAGCTCATGGGTAACATTGGCCACGAATTCATCCTTGACCTTATCCAGTGTCTGACCGTTATCCTTGGCAAGCTTGAGTTCACGAAGCATCCTCTCTCTTCCGGATATGTCTCTTCCGACAATCGTGAACCTGTTATTAGTCTCTGTGTCCGCAAGAATTCTTATCTCTGATTCAAAACACGTATTATTGCTTCTGTATGCATTGACGGAGATCATTCTTCCGTCCATATTTTCACGGCACACACATTTGCCGTTCTCTATTGTAAACAGCGTGGGAAAAATATCGGTGATCTTGACATCATCCATATTGTTGTACATAAGAACATTGTAAGCTTCCTCATTGGAGAAAGTTACATCGCCGTCATCCGCAAATACGATTATGAATTCGAACAGATTGTCCGCCATCTTACGAAGGTATGATTTGTTATCCAGCAATTGCCTCATATACACCTCATTCTATGACAAACAGAGGAAAGCTTATTGCCTTCCTCTAACCACATGCGGGTTCAACTCGTAAACTCAGCATAATTATAGCAAAAATCGCTGTTTTTTACAACAACATGGTAGTATTTAAGTACCACCGTCCGTGGCGAACACTAAGACATCCGTTCACCGCAAATCAATCAATGCCACCATCTGGTAACCAAAATGTATGCCACGACTGTCACAAGGCCCAAACAGAACAGCATCAGACCAAAGGACATACTTCTGAAAATAACGGTCCTGCTCTCTCGGTATCGTTCATAATCCATGGCATATTTGTGCACGTAATTAACCGGAGGTCCGACTTTCTTACCCCTTGCCTTGAGCATCTTACGCCTTGTCCTGTTGATCTTACCTGCCGCAACACCCAGCATATATGTCAGCCTGTTACCTTCGGCAAGTTCTTCCTGTTCCTTGTCATCCTTAAACAAGGTCTTTCTTAACTTGTATACGGATCCGTCAATCAACTTATCTAAGAATCTGCACACTACCGTAAGAACAAACGGAATCGCATATTGAATGATCGGTCTGTAAATCACGTTCTCCAGATCCATCCACTTAGGCCAGTAGTCCTTATACTCGCTCTTATCATCATTCATCATGCCCGTTCTTATGATGCCCACATAGATTATTATGCCTATTGCCACAGATGTTAATCCGCCCTTTAAACATTCCCATGTGAAGTAATTATGAAGCACATATTCGGAACTGATATTGATCTTAAGTGCATCGGCACACAAAGTGACAATACCGTTCATACTCTTAGGTGCACTCAGTCCCAGAACCGGCGGGATAAGTGCCGATATCGTAAGAGCCGCCGCTACAGGCAGACTCATATAATGCTTACGCTCATCATATGACTCCTGCAAATCCGAATCGACATTCTTCTCAATGAATACACACATATATATCTTAAGCATATATGCAAGCGTACATCCTCCGCTTATTAAGAATATCCATTCCACGGCATTGATCATGTCAAAGGAAAGCAATGCCTGTCCACCTTCACTCTCAGTAAAAGCAAGCATTTGTTTAAGTTTGACTATACCCTCATGTATAAGTGTCTTACTTACATAACCGTTAAATCCCGGAATACCTGCTATACCCAGGGCTCCCATACCGAAAATCGCGGCAAGCAAAGGCTTTCTTCTTCCGAATCCCCTGATCTTATTAAGATCAAGTTCATGTATATTCATAAATATCACGCCGGCTACACTAAACAGTATCAGTTTAAATACCGAATGTCCCACCATATGAAGCAGGCTTCCGCTTAATGCAATATCATCCATAGCGATATCGCTTATACCTATACCGGTTAATATGAATCCGATCTGGGATACCGAAGAACATGCAAGAGTCCTCTTGATATTAACCGAGAACAAAGCAAGAATCGCTCCGAGTGCCATTGTTATTACGCCGATTATCATTATGAGTATCGGCCAGTATGAATATCCCGAGAAGACGGGAGTAAATACATATCTTGACAGCATCAGTATGCCTAGGATTCCTGTTTTGGTAAGCATACCTGACAATAATGCGGATGCCGGTGCCGGTGCAACAGGATGTGCCTTAGGCAGCCAAATATGGATAGGGAATGCTCCGGCCTTGGCTCCGAAACCTATCAACATGCATATTCCTGCAGCCCATACCTCACGGGCAGCCTTCTCATCCCCCGTAAGCCTCAAGGTATCATAGAGATATCTTAGTCTGTCGAATCGTAAGGTATCCGTCATAACCTCCATATCGGTCATAACATCATACAGAAGGAATATTCCCATAAGCATGACCAGACCGCCGATTACGGATACAGCCAGATAAGTCTCCGCTGCGCGAAGTGATTCCTTACGCTCATCAAACGCCACCCATGCATACGATGCAAGGGACATTATCTCAAAGAAAATAAACAGGGTATAGAAATCCGCCGACAGTAATACTCCGATCGTACCGACATATGTCAATGCCGTAAAGAAATAGTATCTTACTTTACGTTCATAGTGTTGCATATACTCTGCAGAGAGTATGATGCTTACTATCCACATGAATGTAGCTATTCCTGCATATATCAATCTGAAATTGTCCAAACAAAAAGCTATCGCCATAATTAACTCCAAACGCTTCTATGCGATACCGCTGACAATACTCATCAAATAATCGATCAGATATGTGCTGTTGATTCCAAACACTATCATCGCAATCGCAAATATGTACAGAGGTATCAACATACGTGGTCCCGGATCGCTGATACCTGTATTGACACGTATGTCATAATCTCCTTTGGGGAAGAACGCTCTTGCCACTACCGTAAGCATGTATATGGCCGTAAGAAGGGCCGATACAAGCAGCGCTGCAACACCCGCATAAGCCAGTGGCCTACCTGTATCAATCGCGGCAAGTGCAAGATTCCACTTGCTTATAAATCCTCCGAGTCCCGGAACACCCATAAGCGCCAGTGAACTGAGAGTAAATAAACCGAACACCTGAGGCATGTTATATCCCAAACCGTCAAGTTCATATACATATTCTCGCTTGCTTCTCTCTATTACTGCTCCAGCACAGAAGAATGCGGATATCTTGATAATCGCATGCATAACCATATGTATAAGTGCCGCAACCATTCCATAAGGCGTAAGTAACGTTACACCGAAGAGAATATAAGAGAGATTACTGATGGTCGAATATGCCAGCCTTCTTTTGATGTGTGTCTCCTTAACGGCTCTGGCCGAACCATAGAGTATCGTTATGATCACCACGGACATAGTCACATACTGGGCCCATGTTCCCCTTATAAAATCCGCTCCGAACAGATAGAATGTAAGTCTGATTATTGCAAATGCACCGGACTTAACAACCGCAACCGCGTGAAGAAGTGCCGTAACAGGAGTCGGAGCAACACCGGCGTCAGGAAGCCATGAGTTAAACGGACATACCGCAGCCTTAACACCGAATCCCATGAAAGCGAATACATATATAAGCAGAAGCACATTAGTCCTGCTGCCCACTCTTGCCATATCAAGCACGCCGCCTAATTTAAATTCAATCGTACTTCCGTAACTTATGATGAATATCATTCCTAAGAAGGCAAATGCAGCTCCACCAAGTGAATAATACATATATTTACGGCTTGCAAGTATCGCTTTACGGGTAAGAGTATGCATTACCAGAGGTACCGTCACTATCGTAAGCAGCTCATAGAAGAAATACATCGTCAGAATATTGGCTGCCATCGCTATACCAAGTGTTACACCATATGTCATCGTGTAGAACATAAAGAATATGTTCTGATGATTATCATGCATAAGGTATTCATAAGAATACAGTGTGGCAAGCGGCCATAATAACGAGATCATGCCGGCAAATACCATACTCAGGCTGTCAAGTCTGAATGCAATGGACAGATCTCCCGGGAATGTAACAAGCGTAAGTGCTTCAGCCCCCGGAGTAATGATCATATACCACACAATAGCCGTTGTAATTAATACCGCGATCATGTCATATACATGCATATGCAATTTGTTCTTCCACTTAATCAAGGGAATCGATGCCCCGGCTATAAGAGGAAGTATTACTGCTGCCAGAATCATGTTATGTTAACCTCAGATAGATTGCCAAATCTATACAAATATCATCCTTATCAGACCAATAAGCGCATCAGGGAACAATCCGATCAGAACCGACAGAAGCGCAAAGGTCGCTATCGGTATTGTCATAAGAAGTCCCGGTTCAGCTTTCTTAATATCGGGGTGCGCCTGTCTGTATTCGGCACCGGGGAAGAATGCAATCACCGAGAGCCTTAACAGATATCCTGCCGTAAGCAGTGCGCTGATTAGAAGAATCACCGGTCCTAAATATCCGAATACCGGTATGTCCGATTTAAGTGCTGCAATCGCAAGATACCATTTCGACGCAAATCCGCCCGTAGGTGGTATTCCGATAAGTCCAAGCGACACAATGGTATAGCATGTCATCGTAAACGGCATCTTAAGTCCTATTCCTCGCATATCCTCTACTTTGGTAACTCCGGTGTGATGTATTATCGCCCCTGCCGTAAGGAATAATGCCGCCTTAATGAATCCATGTGCATATACATGCAGAATCGCACCTTCCATCGCGCTCCTATCACTTATTGCCACCGCAAGACCAAACAGAATATATGACAACTGACTGATTGTTGAATATGCAAGCCTCTTCTTAAGTACAGGTTCCGCATATGCAAGAGCCGAGCCCATCAATACCGTAATAAGAGCAAGTATCATAAATGCACTCTGAACCGAAGTATCTTTAAGATGATCGGTGCCCATCACATACCACAAGCTTCTGATTATTCCAAGCACTCCTGCCTTAACTATGCATGCACTCAGTACGGAAGATGCCGGAGAAGGAGCCACGGGATGAGCACTTGGCAACCATCCGTGCATGGGCCACATACCGGCTTTCACACCAAATCCCACAATGAAAGCCATAGCCGTTATAAGCAGAATTCTGCCATCAGATGACCACGCCTGATCGGGGATGCTTCCTCCGGGTATAAATCTTAATGTGTCCGCATATTTGGCAACGTTATATATACCAAATAAAGCGCCGTATGCTCCGAACATCGAATAGAACAGATATTTAAGTGCCGCCATCTTGGCCTCTTTGGTCCTGTCATGGATAACGAGGGGAACCGACAGAAGCGTCAACAACTCATAGAACAGATAGAATGTGATCATATTCGATGCGGCGCACAACATTAGTTCTGAACCAAACGCAAGGAAATAGAATATATAATATCCTTTCTTATGCTTCGTATCCTTCATGTAGTCGATGCCGAACACACCCGATCCGATAAAGATTATCAGAGTCAGTACGGCAAATATCGCACCCAAAGGATCCATATTAAGTTCAACAGGCAAATAAGTTAATGCATTCATATTGTTAAGCTTAGACTATGAGAACATCTCAAGTCCCGTACTGATTAATCCCGTAATAAAATCTGACATTACTCCAAGAGTTACATTAAGTATCACAAACACGACCAATACCGCTGCATACAGAGGCACCTGTCTCATATGTACGTGTGGATAAGGTGAATCATCCACAGGGGTATATATTCTTATAACCGTCTTCATGAAATATATAGCATTAAGTATTGTACTTATACCCAGTACAATAAGTACGGGAAGCATTCTTCCGGTCAGATTAACGGCCGCTTCAGCAAACAGAAGCTTGCTTATAAATCCTGAGAATAACGGGACACCTACCATTGAAAGCGCTCCTACCGCAAATGCGATTCCGGCTATTCTGTTACGATATCCGCTGCCGGTAAGCGGTCCGAACTTCCTGCTTCCGTCCGATACATCCGTAAGACCTATGGCAGAAATAAACAAAAGCGATTTGGTTGATGCGTGGGACAACATATGGAATATCGCCGCAACCATACCGAACTGTGTTCCCATTCCTATTCCCATGAAGATATATCCGATCTGTGCCACGGATGAATAAGCTATCATTCTTCGGATATCATTCTCTCTGATCGCACTAACAGATCCGAATATCATTCCGGCCAGACCGAAGATAAACAGCACATCTATAACTCCGCTGTTTCTGTATATGTCAAATCCGATCACTCTGTATATTATTTTGATCAGTAAGAAGATATATCCCTTTGAAACAAGGCTTGATAATATCGCCGCACTTGAAACCGTGGAATATCCGTATGCATCGGGAAGCCATGCATGGAACGGGAAGAGCGCACATTTAATCGCAAGACCCACACTCATAAGCGCAACAACGCACAGAAGCGGTTCGGGATATCTTCCACCGGATACAAGCACTTCAACGGACTCCTTGATATTACTCATAAGCAAATGACCCGTAATATCATAGAGCACACATATACCCAGAAGTATCATGGCCGAACCTATAAGGCTCATGATCATATATCTGACTGCAGCCTCAATCGTTCTTCCGTTTTCTCTTATCATTATAAGTCCGCAGGCTGATATCGTATTGATCTCGACAAATACATATGCCGTAAACAGATCGTTGGTATATACGAGCGCAAGAAGCGAACTTAACATCAGTCCAACCAGTACATAATAAAGATTATGTTTACTCTCAACTACCTCATCATATAACTTCTTGATTCCTCCGGACACAGACAGAAGCATTATGATGCAGAAGAACATGGCCATACCCGCTTCTAACACGCCTGCTCTTATCTCATTACCCCAGGGTGCGGGGAAATGACCCATCATATATACAAAACTCTCGCCGTTTATAACCAGATATCTTAACAATACAGCCGACATGATCATGACTACTGTTATGACAGCAGCATTGACCTTTCTGGCAACCTTGCCCGGAAGAACCGAACATACCGGTCCGGAGAACATTGCAAGCATTATGGAGAAGAAAGGAATGTTGCGAACCATCTCCATCACAATCCCTCCTTCTTAAGGCGCATTGATATCTCATCCAAGTTAAGAGTCTGATATCTTCTGTATAACCTGATTGTAAGTGAGAGCATAAGAGCTGAAACAGATACCGAAACAACGATACCTGTAAGCACGAGTCCTGCCGGAATCGGATTGATATATGCTTCCGTACTTGTCACTCCGTCAACAACAATAGGAACCGTCCTTCCAGTTATATAGCCCTTAAGAGCAAGGAATAAGTATACGGACGAATCCATTATATTAAGTCCGATTATCTTCTTAATCAGATTCTTCTGTAACAGAAGATTGGCGAATCCTATTGTGAACATGATCATCGCCGTTGCTTCCGCATAATTGGCTGTAAGATAAGGTCCCACTAGAAATCTCCTTTTCTGAACATTACATAGAATGTATACATGGTGCAGGCAACCACCAATCCCACGCATATATTAAGTATCAATATCAAACCGCTTGATAATATCGCTCCCGGTGTTCCAAGCGGAATGTGACTGTCCAAATGATTCGCACCGCAGAAGAATGAATAAGCCTTGCACAAACAATATGTCGTAAGTGCAAAGAAGCTGATCCACTTATAAGTCTTCTCGGTGAAAAACCTCTCTGTCTTCTCAAATCCGAAGGCATTAAGATACAGGATAAGTCCCGCACCTATTATGGCACCCCCGGAGAATCCTCCGCCCGGAGATAAATGTCCGTTCAGAATTACATATATTCCGAACACCATAATGATCGGAACTAAGAACTTAGCAACGGTCTGCAATATCAGATCATCGCCCGGCTCATATATATGATCGTCTGCGGCATCATCTGATTCTGAATTCCTCTCATTTTTCTTATTAAGTCTAAGCAAAACAAGTACCGTGATCGTTGCCACAAACAGAACATTGGATTCACCGAATGTATCAAACGCTCTGTAATCCAAGATCATTCCCGTTACGATATTAACGGCTCCGGTCTCTTCTATTCCCTTCTCTATATATCTTGCCGGAACTTCATTGGATGTCGGTCTGTCAGGATCACCTACAGGCGGCAAATACGAAACGTTGTACACAAGCAGTGCCGCCAGAACTATACAGAACATGACTGCAACAACCCTATATAACACCGCAAAGAATCTAAGCATCTTGTTGGAGTTCTCATCATATACGCTGTCAATATTAAGCTGTCTGTCCTTCATTCGCTCGACCGTATCCGTGGCATCACTTATGGGAATCATAAGGTCCATATCCATAACGGTCTCATCCGGAGTATAATCCGTCTGTCCTTTTAGCCATCTGAAGAACTTATATGCCCTTGTTTTGCTGTATTCTTCGTCTGTCTTACGCCTGCTCATCCAATCCGTCCTCTGCTTCGGTATTGATATCCGTATCTGATAATTCTTTCGTACCCTTCTCGATATTTATGGCATGAATCTTCTTAAGGGTAACAAAAAAGAGTACACTCGTAACACCCGCGCCGACCGCAGCCTCGGTTATGGCCAGATCCGGGGACTGAAGTGTAACCCAAATAATAGACATTATTAATGAGAATGACATATATATCAGTATCGCATTAAGCAGGTCCTTGGTGACACTTACGCTTATGGCACATACCAATAAGAATATTAATAGAATAATCTGTAATGTCGTCATAACTTCTCTATATCCTCATATATCTTCGCATGTTCTTTGATATCCTCGTTGGTGGAGTATTCAAGCTTAGCAAGAAGATGAGATGCCACCGGCGATGAGAACCACAGGAATGCAATGATCAAAGCAATCTTAAGCGTTGTCATGTTAAGTCCCGAGAATATCATAAGTCCGACAAGGGATAAACTTATTCCCAGAGTATCTCCCATGGCTGCCGCCTGCATACGATTAAGGACGTACTTCAGGTGGAATACACCGTATACTTCAACAACGAATATTATAAATCCGGCAATCAAGAAAGCTGTTCCGACTATAAGTCTTAACCATTCAAGCATTATTCTTCGCCCTCCTTACGCTTCTTGGCAGCACGTCTCTGCTCATATATACCTATATATACTTTGGTGATTACAACCACCGCAATGAAACTGATCATGGCATATATAAGCGATATATCCACCAAGTAGTCTTCTTTAAGCATAAGTGACATCGCTGTCATTATAACCATGACCATCGTACCCATCATATTGACAGCAACGATTCTGTCTGCGATCCTGGGTCCTTTAATAGCCCTGATAAGACAGGCAAACAGCGCTATAGCCAACGCTATAATCAGGCTTATATATATTATTTTGTATACACTGTCTATAACCATAACCGGTCTGTGCCTATCCTCTCTTAATTCTTAGTTATCTGCTTATCTGCAAGTCTGATTCCTTCAAACCCGCCGTATCTGGCTTCCCACTTATCCTCGAATCTGTGAAGCATATCAACAAACACCGAATCGTTAAGACCTACTGCAAGGCTCTTATCAAGACAGTGTACCGTAAATCTGTTATTCTCCGCAGACACCGTTATCGTTCCGGGCGTAAGCGTTATACTGTTAGCTAACATTATCATGGCCGACTCTGTCTTAAAATCAGTCGTAAAACTTACGATAACAGGCTCAATATCATACCTTGAACTCATGACCATGCCTACAACCGAGAAATTAGCCTTAACAATCTCAGCTATGAGTACGCCGAAATACTTAACAAACAATCCTATGTTAAATATGGCAAACAGATCAATCTTCCATGAATAGTCAAGGAATTTACATATAAACCAATACATAACCGCAGAGATTATCAGTCCGAATACCATAATCTCCACGGTCAGTCTTCCGTTAAATATGATCCATACAAACAAAGTAAAAAGAAACATTTTATTATACTTCCTGTATCTGCAATTAACCTATATTGCGGTGCCTCTTATGGCCTGCTTAACTCTTAACAGACTTCCGGGGGCTACCGAGAGCTCATCTATTCCCATCCTTAACAGTTCACCGGTAAAAGAAGTATCTGCAGCCAACTCTCCGCATACACATACTCTGCAACCGCCCTCATGACCGTTATTGATGATCATCTGAAGGAATCTGAGTATAGCCTGATGATGATAATCACATATGAAATCAAGTTCTGTGTTCTGTCTGTCAACAGCCAGAGTATACTGTGTTAAGTCATTGGTTCCTATAGAGAAGAAATCCACTTCCTTCGCTAACAGATCCGATATCATCGCAGCTGCCGGAGTCTCTATCATCACTCCGAATCGACACTCCTTATATTCTACACCTTCTCTGTCAAGATCCACTTTGACTTCATTTATTATGGAACGTATCTGCCATATCTCTTCTATTGATATTATCATGGGAATCAATATGGATATCTCTCCGTGAACCGAAGCCCTGTATATTGCTCTTAACTGAGTGCGAAATACATCCTTATGACCCAGACAATATCTTACAGCTCTCATTCCCATGGCCGGATTGTCCTCATGCTTCATCTGCATGTAAGCTTCCTGTTTATCCGCGCCTATATCAATTGTTCTTATAACAAGTTCCTTGCCGTCAAGTGCCTTGACCGCTTCAACATATGCCTCATACTGTTCATCTTCCGTAGGATAATCATTCCTATCCAGATAGAAAAGTTCCGTTCTGAAAAGACCTATGCCCTCGGCGCCGAGTTCCATGGCTTTCTTAACATCATCAACGCTTCCCACATTGGCATATAATCCGATATGCTTACCATCCATCGTCACGCTTGGCAAGGACTTAAGCTCATCCAATTCCTCGAAGCGTCTCTGTGTCTCAGATTTCTTACGTCTGTACTCCTCCAACACTTCCGGAGAAGGATCTATAATAAGTTCACCCGAGTAAGCATCGACTATGGCAAGCTTACCTTCACAGTCCTTCGGAAAATCCAGTGCGACTATGGCAGGTATATTCATCGAACGGGCTATAATAGCCGTGTGCGACAATCCTGAACCTCTTCTTGTGACAAATGCAAGAATCTTGTCTTTATCAAGTTGCATTGTATCACTCGGAGTCAAATCGTCCGCAAGAAGTATGGATTCATTCCCGAATTCTTCATAAACTCCGCTTGCATCCGTCAGATTGCTTAATACTCTGTCGCTTATATCCTGAATATCTTCGGCTCTTGCCTGCATGTACTCATCATCCATGCTGTCAAACAGCGAATATATTCTGTCTCTGGCGCTTATTATCGCATCTTCCGCCGGGATATGTCTCTCCCTGATACGTCTCTCAACCGCATCAACAAATGCAGGATCATCCAACATAACCAGATAAGATGAAAGCAGTGCCACATTGGTCTCATTCTTCTCTCCCGATGCTTTGATACGAAGATTCTCCAGTTCGTTTCTTGCCTTATTTCTGGCAACAGCAAACCTGCTTATCTCCTCAACACTGCCCTGAAATTTCGCTCTTTCCGTATTCAGCTTATATTTACGATATATAGTTAATACGCCGATGGCTATGCCTTCAGATACTGCCTTGCCCTGCATTATTTTACCACTTTCTCAAAATCCACGGCACCGTGCTTACAGATAGGGCATATGAAATCATCCGGGAGTTCCTCTCCCACATATTCATATCCGCATATCTTACAACGCCATACGGTCTGTCCGTCCGGCGTAGTTGCTACAGCTTCCGGCTTGGGCTTAATGTTCTCAAAGTAATATGCATAAGTCGCCGAAGGAACATCAGAAAGCACTTCCATATCGGTGATCGTTCCGGCAAACATCGTATGTGATCCCATATCAACGGTCTTATCTACCTTAACCGAGATAAACGCATTAGTTCCTTCAGTAACATAATTAACCCCGTTGGATCCTGTCTTGCATCCCGTAAATCCTGCAAATTTGTCCGTATCTCTGCCCGAAGCAAATCCAAATCTCTTAAACAGATTAAAACTTGCATTCTCCGCAATTACAGACACGGTAAATACACCCGATTCCTTGATAAGATCGTGGGTATAGTTCGCCTTATTGACACAGATGCTTATTGTATTAGGTTCGGATGCTGCCTGAATGGCCGTATTAATAATACATCCGCTCTGTTTGTTTCCCGACACGGTCGTCAGAACAAATAACCCGTATGAAAGTTTGTACATTGCTTTATTGTCCATAATTAACTATACCTCCTGCCCTATTATACTCGTTGGTTCACACAATTCAATTCTACTTTTTTTTGATATCGCAGGCAACCACTATATGTAGTGCCAAATGCGCGATTATATCGTGGTATTGTGTCGTTATTACATATGCAAAATTATTGATGGTAAAAGCGTTTAAACTGTGGTATTTTATATCAGTAACCAAGCGCACAGTATTATTATCGACACGGAGTGTAATATGGAAAAGATTCAGATTAAATATTTTACCGATAAGATAGAAAAGCTAACATATATTGACGGCAAGTCCGATTGGATAGATTTAAGAGCAGCTGAAGATATTGATCTTAAGGAAGGCGAATGGAAACTTATACCATTAGGAGTTGCCATGAAGCTCCCTCAGGGATACGAAGCACATATCGTTCCCAGAAGTTCCACATATAAGAACTTCGGTATCATTCAGACCAACCACCAAGGTGTTGTTGACTGCTCATATTGCGGGGATAACGACCAGTGGTTTATGCCTGCGCTTGCGGTGAGGGACACACACATCTCTGTCAACGACAGAATATGTCAGTTCCGTATAATGGAGAATCAGCCCAGAATTGAATTCGATGAAGTCGATCATCTTGAAGGCGCCGACAGAGGCGGATTCGGTTCAACAGGCAAGCAATAATACAGAGGAGATTATGAGAAGATGAAGAATTCGGTATTTAAGAAATTGACACGCGTGTCAGCTTATATAATCAGTGCTGTGGTTCTGGCAGCAACATTATCAATGGCTTCCCCTGCATATGTACATGCGGAAGAGCCTGCGCCGGAACTTACACAGGAACAGCTTAATCAGCTGGCACTTTTACTGTATCAACAAGCACTCGAGGAACAGGCCAAGCAGGCAGCTGCTTCTCCGGAAGCCAATGGATACGCACTCTTAGGTACATATACCACCAAGTATAATGCTAAGATTCCAAGAGCTACCAACGTTGCTCTTGCTGCCAACAGAATCAACGGTGTTGTTCTTAATCCCGGAGATCTCTTCTCATTTACCACAACAATCCTTCCCAGAACTCCCGAGAACGGATATGTGTCGGCACCGGTAATCGTTAATAAGGAATTCGTCCCCGGAATAGGCGGAGGTATCTGCCAGGTATCTTCAACCCTCTATGCATGCATGCTTACATGCGGTGTTCCCGCTTTGGAGAGACACCCTCATTCACTGCCCGTATCATATATACCTGCAGGAATGGATGCAACGATATCAGGTACCGCAGTTGATCTTAAGTTCGTCAATCCGTATAATAAGCCTCTTATGATATCGGCTTCACCGGATAACGGTTCTTTAACCGTGGGATTATGGCTCAAGAATTAATAAGCACATATCTGAATCTAGATATGGAAGCGTCTGTATAATTCCCTCTTGGCTCTGTCTCCACCCAGGATTACGGTTCCCGTTAAGAGCAATACAGACACTACCGTCGTAATATAGACCATATTGGGATATGTGATTATCCCTACCAGATAGAGAATAATCAAGGCAATCGAAGTTACCACCATGAGTATTTCCATAGGAATGTAACTCTGCCAATTTCTGAAATTCACAAATATCAGTATAAATACAACCAGACTGAGCAGAAGTATAGCCGAGGGGAGCACTACATTAAGCGACCATCGGTTGTACCCGGTCAGCGCATCTATTCCTATAAGAATCCCGACTGCCAGAAACGTAAGAACCAAGGTCTTTGACTGATAACCGACTTTACCTGTTATCGTCATTCTAAGCAACGTATTGGCATAGACAAGGATGAGCCCTATAATAACAGTCCACACCACAAAAGGCCTGCCGATGAAATTGGCAAGAATAAGCCCTCCCATCGCCACCACGGATGCGAACAGCACTATTCTTTCTATGAATCTGAATCGTCTTACTATTCCTTCAGCATTCGGATACATTGATACAACATCTGCATCCTTTGTCACGACACTGTGGCATAACGGACACATATCCGTATTATCCAATATCTCAATTCCGCATTTGGCACATTTACTCATTATCTGTAGAACACTCCGTTAGTCTCTATACTTACATTCACTCCGTCTTCCTTAAGTTGTTTAAAGAAAACTCTCTCAACCGACGTATCGGCAAATATCGTACTGAAAGTGAATACATAATCATCTCTGTATGCACATATCGTTCCTTTAAGATACTGTCCCTTGGACATCGCTATATTGGCATGGAACCTCTCAATATAGGGCTCATACTTCTCATCGGTTCTGATCTTGCCTATGTTGGTAACCGTCGATGTATTGGCAAGGGCCGACTGATTATACACTAATCTCATCGCAAGGATCTTAAAGGGAAGCGGGAATATGCGAAGTGCAATATTCTGTTGATTACCCACTCCGTATGAGAACAGATCTTCAAGATGCTCCTTATTGATCTGACTCTTTAAGCTTGCATCAATTATCTTAACCACATCTTCAAATGTATATTCCTTATCATCCGGCTGGAATTCCGCAGACACCATCATAAAGAAATTCTTGGTAGTAATGGAATCATAGTAAGGGCGCAGATTAACCGGAACAGCTATCCTTATGGGCTTATCCGACGCTCCCTTCTTAAGACATGCCACATACACACTGTATGCAAAATTCGCCACAAGATAAGTATTGACGGTTACGCCGTATCTTACGCTGGCTTCCTTGGTCTCCTTAATGGGCAGATATCCGTGCATAAGTCCGAACTCACCTTCAGGGAGTCTGTCTGCCTTGATAAGATAAGCACGTTTACGCTCAAATCCCCTCGGCTTAAATTTCTTGTAATTCCTTACGAAACTGTCGTCGAGATCAAGCGATGTCTCTTCACCTAAAGCATCTCCCTCTTCCGCAAGCTGCTCATGGGAAAGGCGAAGGTACTGATATGTAAGTTCTCTTAAGAAATTGATACCTCCCATGCCGTCCGTAAGCACATGGAAGACCTCAAGATTGATCCTTCTTCCGTAATAAGTTACCCTAAACAGATAACTGTGATTCCTGTTGGGTCTTATATATCTGCAGGGGAAAGTATGCTCCTTATGCACTCTCGGAGCGGGCTTGCCGTTCTCTTCGAAATAAAACCAGAAGAACCCCTTGCGAAGTCTTACATTGAATCCGTCCATCTTGGGCAGGATAATATCAAGCGCCTTCTGAAGTCGCTCTCCGTCTATCTCTTCATACAGAGTAACACTGATTCGATATACATTGGTTGCATTCTCGCCTGCAATTGCCGGGAATAAATTAGCCGTATTATCTAATCTGTCCCATTTAATCACTCTGTCCGCAGAATAAGGCTTAATACCGTTTGTTGGCTTCTTATTCTTAGATTTATTCTCTTTTGTCTTCTTATCCTTACCCATATCAAAGATTGTACCATATTATGCACAAAAGGACTACCGTCACGTATCGGCAGTCCCTGCATATCTTTATATTCATAATCTTCCGCTAAGATATTAAATATGTCTTGTAACCGTGAATCTTTCAAGTGTAATCGGCTCAGATTCGGATATGCCGCCCTTCTTACGTGCAATGGATACCTGTTCATCAATAGTATCAACACCGGCAAGATCCGGCAGAAGCAGACCTCTCTTATAACCGCTTGATACAATAACTCCGTATTTCTTGGGATCAAGTTCATCCTCGGAATCAATCGGTTCCGGAGCACTTAATACATCCACGTTGATCTCAAGCCACGGAAGTTCCTTCTCCTCTATGGGGTCAAACCTCGGATCCCTTGTTGCTGCACTCACGGCATTGCCTATTATCTCCTCGGCAAGATTGGATGCCGTGGGAAGTATCGTTCCGATACAACCTCTTAACCTTCCGTGCTCATGTATTGAGACAAATGCTCCGGCCGCCGTATGCATCATTTCATCCGTAATAACGTCCGCACATTCCCTTAAATCAATCTGCTTACCCGTACGTATATAGTGTTCCAGAGATTTACGGGCAAGTCTTACATATGCATCCGAGGCTTCACGTGCACAATCAATCCTATCCTTTTTGTTGTTCAAATACTGTGTCAGGAAATGTCTTCCGTTATCTTCGCCTGTCACTTCGAATGTACAGATTCCGTAACCGACACCCGTAACATCTTCATGGGAAAGCATGACGGTATTAAGTGACTTGCCGTCCAAAGCACCCGCCATCATCACAAACGACCTGTGCCCACACTCAGCCGCTTTCTCACAGAAGCTCTCATCAAAGTCAAACAACTCATTAAATGCAGCTCTGCTGCAGACATCCATTATCCTCTTGTCATATTCGGGTCCTTCGGGTGCAAATCCGTAAGGCCCGTATGTCTGTAGCTTATGTGACAAATCTCCGCTTGCAACATATACGACTCTTCTACCTGTCTCTTCGGATGCCTTGGCTATAACCATACCCAACCTGTAATGTTCACTGAGCGGAAGACCCGATATACCGATGCGCACCAGCTTATAATCCGTGTAGTATTTATTGATAAAATACATCGGAACCATCACTCCGTGATCAAGAGAAGCATCCCTCTCTCCAAGAGTACCTGCCGCTATATCTTCTGTATCTGCAAGATATTCTATACGGCTTACAAGTTCCGTATCATAATCCACATTAAAACTTACTTCCGAAGCTCTGAATCTTCCGAAATCCCCTCTTGCTCTTCTTCCAGGCGATATATGAAAATAATCCCCGTACATTATGGCATGAGGACTGGATATGACAATCGTGTCAGGTCTTAGGTACGCAATCTCTCTTGCCACACGTTCATAAGACTGTTGGGTTAATTCAACCTGCTTCTCATCGCCATGTCCCACATTTGGAACTATCATCGGCGGATGCGGCACCATATATGCGGCTATTACAGACATAGAACCCTCCTTCTGACTCACTCCGACATCATCATATTTTTATGGCTAACAATTTCCCGTATATACGTATCTTAATTTCTCACTTGCCGCCTCTTTCAGATGATATATGTGATCAACATCCGTAGGGGGTCTGTCAGTCATCATATATTGCGGGAAGAAACGCGAAATATGAAGCGGTATATTAACACCTGTCTTATTTCCGTCCTTATCCTTTAATCCGGCAATAAACTCCGCTATATTCCTGACCTCTTCTTCGCTGTCATTATATCCCGGAACTATAAGGGTGGTCAGTTCAACATGGCACACCTTCACGGCTTCCTTAATAAATTCAAGTACCATATCAAGATCTCCTTTTAGGACATCCGTATAGTATTCCCTTGTGAATCCCTTAAGGTCTATATTCATGGCATCGATGACCGGTGTTAATTCGCGCAATATCTCAAGGCTTGCACATCCGTTAGTCACAAGCACATTTACCATACCTGCCTCATGTATGAGTTGTCCCGTATCACGGACAAATTCATAATCCGTAAGGGGTTCGTTATAAGTATAAGCCAATCCGATATTACCCTTGGTCTTAGCCGACACAGCTATATCCGTGAGTTCTTCGGGTGTAAGGATTTCTGCTTCCGTCTCATATCTGTATGCCTGTTCAGACCACGATATCTCACTGTTCTGACAGAAAGGACATCTTAGATTACAGCCGTAGGATCCCACTGAAAGAATCCTGCTGCCGGGCATAAACCTGTTAAGCGGTTTCTTCTCAATAGGATCAAGTGCAAGTGAAGTAACACGCCCGTATCCTGTCGGAACCACTCTGCCGTCAGCGCACATTCTTACTCCGCAGAATCCCCTATCGCCTTCTTTAATATCACATTTCCTGAAACAGACATTACATACAGACATACAATACCCCGACTATTGCCATGATAATATGCATCTTAGACAGATTATTTATCTCCGACCGCATGAATAATTTCCGGAAGCAACTGCTTCTTACGGCTCATAACATTCGGCATATCATATATATTCTTATCAATAGGGCTGTATGGAAGATGCTTATTTGCTCTGTGTTCGGTACATATAAGTGCACTGTGCTCATGAATCACATCGGTAATCATAAGTACAGCCCAGTCCAATCCCTTAAGTGTTCTGATCTCATTAAGCGCATCAAGATATTCGGTGGAATAATCATTAAGATCATTCAGCGTTGTGACTTCGCACTGACCGATTCCGATCTTTACGCCGTTTTCCGAATATGTTTTGAAATCTGCGGATATGGCCGCTCTGGGCTCCCTGTCTTTAAGTCCTCCGACTCTTGAGAACATGGACAGGCCGTACTCTTCAAGATCCACTCTGCATATCGAAGCAAGCACATGTGCCGCAACCGTATCTTCTCCTGTTGTTGTCGGACTCTTTAATATAAGTGTATCCGACAGAATTCCTGTAAGTAACACTTTGGCCATGACACTGTCCGGAGTACGATTATTTCTTATAAACTGCTGATATACTATCGTACAGGTGCTTCCAAGCGGTTCGGAACAGATAAATATCGGCTGACTGGTCTTAATTGCATCCAATCTGTGATGATCTATTATTCCTACGATATTGGCAGTCTCTATTCCACGGATACTCTGTCCGGGTTCATTGTGATCAACAAGAATAACATTGTTTCTGGGTGATTTAAGGAAGCATCTTCTTGTAACAAAACCGACATATCTGTCATCATCATATACCGCAAGACCTCTTTTATCTGATTTCTGCAGTATGGATCTGCCTTCGTCAAACAGTTCTTCCGAAGTCACTTCCTCTTCCTGCGGAGTCATGATATCTTTCACCTTGGGTATCTTGGTTATCTTACTGCTCTGAGACAACTCTCTCATGGTCCAATTCGTAATATCATCAACAGTAAGCAGTCCGTAGAATTCATCCTTATCATAGACCGGTATGGCACTCGGATTATTCTTCTCATATATAGCTGCTACGGCTGTCAAGGGATCCTCTGCATCAATCAGATGTTCCGTATTTAGCATTACATCCTTAACTTTGGGATATATGTCGCCTTTATACTCTGGAATATCTATATCAAGTTGTTCCAATATACTTCTTGTACTTTCCGACAGATGACCGCATCTTACCGGGATATATGTATTGTCCCCATCCTGCATATTCATAAGTCCCGCATATCCGTATGCGCTGCATACACTGTCAAGATCCGGATTTCTGTGACCGGTCACATATATTATTCCCATTATTTCTCCCTTTCAAATCTTTATTTAAGCAATTCCCAGAAACTTATGGCACTCGCGGCCGCAACGTTTAATGAGTCTACGCCATGATACATCGGAATCATGACACGGTAATCACAGGCCCCAATTACTTCTTCAGGTAATCCGGTTCCCTCCGTGCCCAGAATCACTGCAAGCTTCTCATTTGCCCTTATATCATCATTATCTATGCTGACTGAATCATCTGTCAGTGCCATTGCAACAGTCTTATATCCATATGAATTAAGACTTCGGATCAGATTAATACCCTGTGATTCTTCCTTGGTAACTTTGGTCCATGGAATCTGAAATACTGTGCCCATACTGACTCTTGATGATCGTCTTGTAAGAGGATCTACCGAGGCATAAGTTAAGACTGCTCCATCCATTCCGAGTGCCGCCGCCGATCTGATGATCGCCCCGACATTCGTAGGATTAACTATATCATATAAGACAGTTATTCTTGTTTTTCCGCTGCAGAATTCCTCAAGCGAGATTGCAGGCTTCCTTCGAAGTGTCATCCATAATCCACGTACAAGTTCATATCCTGTCAGAGCTGTCAGTGTATCACTGCCGGCGATATATACGGGAATTGAATCAAGCTTGTCTCTGCCATAGAGCTTCTCTATCATGTCAAATACAGGTCGTGCTTCTATGTCAATACGCTCTGTTTCCACAAGCATCGAAAGCGGCTCATATCCGGCCTCTAACGCGCGCAGGATCACATTGGCACTCTCTGCAAGGAATATTCCTATATCCGGTTCATTGTATCTGTATAACTGTACTTCCGAAAGCCTTGAGAACACATCAAGTTCCGGCGCATTTATATCCTTAATCTCTATCAGATTCATAGAATTATTCACATTACAAATATGTCGGACGTATCAGATCACAATCCGATAGCCGACCGACATTTGGTTTACTTTATCTCCAAGTTCTTCTTTAAGAATCCCATAGGCCCTGTCCTTGGTACAGTGTCCGGTGCAGATGTATTCTATACCCGTGTCACGTATCTTTGACGCAACTTCTCTTATCTCTGCTTCCGATTTATTAAACAGATGGAATCCTCCGATAAGGCCGTAGACATTCTTATCGGGGAAAGTTGATTTCACCTCGTTTATTATATTGGCCGCACCACCATGTGAGCATGAATTAAGTATGACCAATCCCTTATCGGTATCTATAACAAGGCTCTGCTCATGCGCAAAATCATCCGGTTTCCACCCTTCTTTCGTCTTCCTGTACATGAGTTCTCTTGCCCCTATGCGTTCAAGCCCCTCTGTTTTATGGGGTATAAGCCAGACTCCGTCCGTGATCATATAATCTCCGGACACCTTATGTATTCTGTCCGAATACCTTGTGATCATCTTGCGGGGGATTCCGATATACTTTCTGAATATCTTTTTCTTGGCATAACAATCACACGCCGTACATTCCTGTATATACAGTTTGGCCTTATCATTGACATTAAAAAAAGCCGGTAGTCCGTTCGCATGGTCGTAATGGGCGTGACTGAGCACGGCATAATCTATATCCGCCACATCTATTCCGAGGGTCTTCATGTTAGTAAGAAAAAGTTTCGAAGAACCGGCATCCAGAAGGATCTTCTTATCCGCATATTGAACCAGAACGGACAGTCCCCATTCACCCTGCATTCCGTTATCCGACTTATTATCCACAATGATTGTAATTATTGTCTCCATTCCAATCCTCTATGCCTCACGGTTCATTATGAGATTAATTATTAATGCAAATATGCTTATTATCGAATAGGGCATTTATATCACAAACCTCCCAATTAATACTAACATATTTTAGCTGTATCCGTTACCTGTATTTGTACCATATACATCAACTTCGTTTATTCCCCTTGATTCAAGAAACTTCCTAATATTCTCATACCGATTAGTCATAGCCACTTTAGTATGTTCCGGAATCCAGCTTCCGTTGTGATGATGCACTGTATAACTTAATTCAGTGTTATAGATTATTCCCGTATCAAAGCTTTTGCCTGTTAATACCTCGAAGGGATAGACAGTGATATCCTCAACATGCTGGAAACCACCGTCTTTCTTAAGGCCATGCTTCTCTATAACTTTAGTGTAGCGTACAGGGCATGTGGAATTGTCCCATGTTCCGTCATCCTTAAGATATGGTCTGCTCTTATAGCTTTCACATATCTCCCGTATGATCGGATGTCCGGGCCTTGCACCCATTCCCGAACCGCACTCGATTCGCTCCAAAGATTCAAAGCTCATATAAGCGTCGTTATACAACAGATTATCTACGGGGCGAAGCATCTCTACATCAAGATCCATATAAATTCCGCCGTATTTATATAACAGATCCGCTCTGGCGTAATCTGATGCAAAAGACCAGTTCTTATGCTCTATTGCCTGCTTAAAGAACAGGCAATCATCGGGTTTATATGTCTTAAGATCCCATATTCTGATCTCATAATCGCCGGCATATCTTTTCCATGACTCAAGACATCTTAAATACAGTTGTGGCATAGGGTCGCCTGAAAACCATATTGCATGAATAATCTTAGGAATCATCTGTCCGGCATTCTTATGATAATTAATCGGCGGTTTGGGGGCCGATAATAAAAGCATATCCTCATAAAGAGATTCCAGATATATAGAAGGAACCGCTTCGAATTCAGCCAATCTCACATCAGAACTAAGCTGGTTAAGGATCTCCTCATATCCGGTAACGGCAATCAGAACAACAGTCTTATTATGATCAAACTCAGACAGCTCTTCCTTGGTAAACGTATCATAGGAACGACTTAAAACCTTGATCGCCTCTTTATCCGCAGTCCGGGCAAATCCCTTAAGATTATCGATTAATCCGCTTTTTACCAAAAACGGGACTGTAATGTTTTTAAAATGTTTCCCGTTACCAAGACAGATAATGTCTTTAGTTTTCAGTATTTCAAAATACTCGCCTATCTTCATACCAATCCGGCATATTCGTAACCGGCTTCCTTAATCGCTGCCTCTAATACAGCCTCATCAATATCCTTGGAATTGGTGATAGTAACAAGGTTCTCTTCGTGAGATGCCGTTGCACTGTCCACTCCGTCAATTGCCTCAAGGGCCTTCTTTACATGCATTTCACAATGTTCACACATCATTCCGTTTACTTTGATCTTCATTTCTTTGTTCTCCTTTATTGTTTCATTCATTGTTTTCTGTTCAATCAAATTCTTTAGGACGGGGTTCTTAATCATTTTATCTCTTCTGCTGTCATAAGGCTTGATAAAGTTAAGTCTTAATGCGTTGGATACAACACAGAAGCTTGATAATCCCATGGCTGCCGCTCCGAACATAGGGTTTAATTCCCATCCGAACGCCGCGATATAACAACCTGCTGCCAACGGAATTCCCAGCACGTTGTAGAAAAAAGCCCAGAAGAGATTCTCATGGATATTCCTTAATGTGCTTCTTGAAATCCTGATAGCTGCTGCTACATCTTTAATGCTGCTCTTCATAAGAACCACATCCGCCGCATCTATTGCAACATCTGTTCCTGCACCGATTGCAATTCCAAGGCTTGCGCTTGTCAGAGCAGGAGCATCATTTATACCGTCTCCCACCATGGTCACAACGCCATGATCCATAAGGTTTCTTATTACTGCTTCCTTACCGTCCGGCTTAACAGAAGAAACAACTTCATCAACACCGGCCTGTGCTGCAATTGCCTGCGCAGTCACCTCATTGTCACCCGTAAGCATAACCGTATGGATTCCAAGCCTCTTTAATTCTTCAATTGCCTCAGCCGTATCTTCTTTGATAACATCGGATACTCCGATTATTCCGAGAAGTTTATCATTCTTTGAGAATAAGACCGGAGTCTTGCCTTTCATAGCAAGACGTTTTACTTCATCTTCAATCTCCACACTCAATCCGCCCAAAGCAGCACTGATATAATCAAAGCTTCCGCCGCTTACGATTACCGAATCAAGTTTAGCTTTAAGACCGTTTCCCGAAAGAACTTCAAATTCCGTTGTATCTTTAAGATTAATCTTTTCTTCCATTGCATAATCGGTAACCGCCTTGGAGATAGGATGTTCACTCTTGGATTCAAGAGCATATGCCACCGTAAGAAGTTCATTATCCGTAATTCCATCTGCAGGGAAGATATCGGTAACCTTCATCTCACCCGTAGTGATAGTTCCTGTTTTATCTAAAGCAACTATTCGTGTCTTTCCGGCCTGTTCCAAAGAGACTGCAGTCTTAAACAGTATTCCTGCCTTGGCTGCCACTCCGTTTCCTACCATTATGGCTACAGGCGTTGCAAGTCCCAGCGCACACGGACAGCTTATTACAAGCACCGAAACCGCTCTTGCAATTGCATATCCCACTGTTTGTCCCGTGATAAGCCACACAGCAAAAGTAATAATCGAAATACAGATTACGGCAGGCACAAATACACCCGATACCTTATCGGCAATTTTGGCAATAGGCGCCTTTGTTGCTGCGGCATCACTCACCATCCTAATGATCGCCGACAGAGTCGTATCTTCGCCGACCCTTAGTGCTTCGCATACCATATATCCCGAGGTATTTATGGTTGCGGCCGATACTGTATCTCCCACTGACTTTGTTACAGGTACACTCTCACCGGTAAGCGCCGACTCATTAACAGCGCTTTCACCTTCCGTGACAATTCCGTCTGCAGGTATGCTATCCCCGGGTCTTACAACGAATAGATCCCCAACCTTTACTTCCTTGATTGGAACGGTCACTTCAGATCCGCTACGCAGTAACACCGCAGTTTTCGGTGAAAGATTCATTAGTTCTTTAAGAGCAGTCGTTGTTTTACCCTTAGACCTTGCTTCTAACATCTTACCCACCGTGATAAGGGTAAGGATCATTGCTGCCGCCTCAAAATAGAACTGATTCATGTAGTACATTATCAGTTCTTCGTTGCCGCTTAGAACAGCCCCCGTCATTGCAAAGAGCGCAACCACACTGTAACCGTAGGATGCTCCGGCTCCGAGTGCAACAAGGGTATCCATGTTGGGTGCTCCGTGAATAAGTCCTTTAAATCCGCTTATGAAAAACTTCTGATTGATCACCAGCACAAGCCCCGACAATAAGAGCTGATACAGACCCATTGCCACATGATTGTCTTTCATAAACCCCGGCAACGGAAAACCCCATAGCATGTGTCCCATTGACACATACATAAGCGGAATCAGAAACACAATCGATGCAAATAGCCTTTTCTTCATCGCAGGAGTCTCTGTATCTATAAGAGTATCATCCGTTAGTGATTGCGAAGTTTCGCCTTCATTTCCGCTTTTCATTTCAGCTCCGTATCCTGCTACCTTTACAGCCGCTATTATATCTTCCGGACGGGCAGTTCCGTTAACTCCCATCGAGTTTGTCAGAAGGCTGACCGCGCAGCTTTCAACACCGTCTACGGCGCTTACCGCTTTCTCAACTCGTGCCTGACAGGCCGCACAGCTCATTCCTGTCACTTTATATTGTTGCATACTGTCTCCTTAAATCACTTCATCATCTTCTGTATTGCCGTAATTTCTCTCTTTTTAATATACCCCGAGGAAATATATTGTCAATTATCCCATTTATTTCCCTGTTTTTTCAAGACTCAGATATAAAAATGTTCCCTGAATTTGATATCCAGGGAACACTTTATATTATTACATATTAAGAATTTTCTTATCTTATTCCGCCTCCGCAAACAGGTTCCTAAACTCATTTCTTCCGGGCACCCACGCCTTCTCGTATATGTGTGTGAAATGATTCTTAACTGTTTGCTCTGAAATGCCAAACATATATGCAATTCTGCGATTTGAGAATCCGGACACCTTTAAGAAGCCCAGTTCCAATTCGCGCCTTGTAAATCCAAACTTCTGAGCAACTTTAAGATAACGCTCTTTTGTTATCTCAAGCTCATTCATCGCCAAAATCCATTTCTTCGTTCATTTTACGTTCAGCATTCAATCTTAGCGGCAAAAGGAAAAACTCTATAATAACGGCATAGAAACCTGACAGAAAGCAAACAGCCAGATTGGGACCTATAGTATATGGATCATCCAGTTTTCCCATTAGAAGAACTCCGGATATAATAATTGCAAACAGTGCACCATATACAGTCAGTTTCTGTGCAGCCCCAACTGCCTCAATTATATTCTTCAGTTCCAAGAGGCTGTACTGCTTGATTCCAACAGAAAAAGCTCTAATAAAATCTTTCCATTCTCCCATAATAAGCAGACCCGGGATCAAAATCAGCGCGATTAATAACAGTGAAGGCAAATCAAGGAACCACGCAATTGATGAGATCCCCCAGCTGCCCATAAAAATGACAAACAAAAAAACCGCTACAAACAGAATCAGTTCACCGATTAAAACAAGTCGTATATTTTTCTTCATGGCAATCTCCTTTCAGATACACATCCATCAAGTATCTTATAGAAACCTTACCACAAGCAAATGATGAATTATATAGTACCTTTTTGGAACCAATCGCGAGTGTTTTATCCGTGGTTACCACATACTCTGGATATATATCCGTCTGTATTTACATTATAGAAGATCAAAACCGACAGTATAATCACATAACCGATAGATTTATAAACTGTAAGAGACTCACCTGCGATAAGAATGCCCATAATACTTGCCGTAAGCGGATTAACGACCGTGAGCACCGCTGCACTTTCCGCCTTAAGATACTTTTGTCCAAGGGGTTGGAACGCAAATCCGAAACAGCTGCATAACAGAACCAATATAAGCAGCATCCCCCACTGCTCTCCGGTCTTCGGCATACTCACACCGCCTGTTAAGAAAGATGCAATTAAACCAATCATTCCCATAGTTCCTAGCTGAATAATCCCTATAGTCATAGGATCGGAATCATGGCTTACTTTATCCGTGTACATTATGCATACACCATATGTCATTGCAGCAAGGATGATAAGTAACATTCCCAGACCGCTTCCGCCGTTATTGATCTGATCCAATGAGAGAAATCCGACGCCTATAACTGCCAGAACGGCACATAACATGGTCTTAGCTTTAGGCAATGATCTTGTCAGGGTCGAAGCATACAGAGGGACAAGGATTATCGCCATATTCTCTATCAATGAACTCACTCCCGTATCGACAAGTCTGAGGCCATACATCTCAAATATCATGCAGACAGAGTATAATAATCCTAACATCATTCCACGTCTTATACACCTATTATCAGCTTTCATAAGTTTCTTATGAAATATGCCGGCCAATATAATAAAGGCCATTAAAAACCTGACCGCCAGAATACTCATTGGAGTCAGGTCATGCATCAGTGTCTTGGAAAACAAAAAAGACGTTCCCCTTGCCATAAATACCAGTATTAATAATATGCTTGCTTTTGTTTTATTCATACTTACTCAATAGAATGTACAGTTAGTCAACTCATTCTAACAGATTTGCCATGCTTTTTTAAGATTCTTTTGTAAAGAAACTCTAAAAACTATGGTCAACGGTCGCTTTATGATAGAATAATAGCTATATTCATTTCCACAATAATCAGTTCGAAATTATTAATAATGGAATATATGGATTAAAGCGGATCGGAGGGTTACGATATGTATTTGGCATCTGACAAAAGATATGAGAATATGAAGTATAACAGGTGTGGCCGAAGCGGGATTATGCTTCCTGCTCTGTCACTTGGACTGTGGCACAATTTCGGCGATACCGGTGATCCGGCCAATATGGAACAAATGTGTTTTACCGCCTTTGACAACGGAATCACGCACTTTGATCTGGCAAATAACTACGGTCCCGAAGCAGGCAGTGCGGAGCGCAATTTCGGCAAGATACTTAAGGAACATTTTCGCCCCTACCGTGATGAGATGATCATCTCTACCAAAGCGGGTTATGATATGTGGGAAGGCCCCTACGGCAACTGGGGCAGCAGAAAGTATCTGATCGCAAGCCTTGATCAGTCACTTATGCGTCTCGGTCTTGATTATGTCGATATCTTCTACCACCACCGCATGGATCCCGAGACCCCTCTTGAAGAAACTATGGGGGCATTGGCTCAGATCGTTCGCAGTGGCAAGGCTCTGTATGTAGGTCTGTCCAACTACGACGGTAAGACTCTTAGTAAAGCCACGGCCATTCTGGATCGAATGGATGTGCCCTTCATTATCAATCAGAACTGCTACAATATCCTGGACAGAACCGTTGAAAATAACGGCCTTAAGGAGACTTCAGCCGCACTTGGCAAAGGAATCATCTGTTTCTCTCCGATGGCTCAGGGGCTCTTAACCGGCAAATATCTTAACGGTATTCCGGAGGACAGCAGAATTAAGACTGACGGCAGATTCCTCAATGAATCAAGGCTTGATGATACAACTACGGCAAAAATCAGAGCGCTTGATAATATCGCAAAGAAGCGCGGACAACTCCTGCCCGAGATGGCCCTTGCGTGGCTGTTAAGACAGCCTGAGATTACTTCAGTTCTTATAGGTGCTTCCAAGCCTTCGCAAATAATTGCGAATATAAAGGCACTTGATAATATCGATTTTACCGATGAAGAATTAAAAGAGATCGATTTGGTATGATTCGAAGAAGGAAGGCTGTGAAGCCTTCCTTCATTCTGTTATTCTCTGCAATTCCTCTGCAAATGCTTTCTGAAATGCATCCTGCTCTGCTTTCAACGCTTTTCCGTTCATTCTTTCTATCTTCTCAGATCTGATAAATCGAAGTTGCTTAACTCCCTTCTCCGTTTTGATTGCAACCTGCTTATACTCCGGTCCTATCAAAAGAAGTCTCATGGCTTCTTCCGGTTTCAGAAAGCCGCTGGTTATGATTCCGAGAGTATCAAAAATCGTATCATTTGCAATAGGTCCGATAACCACATCAGAATTCAAAGCGTCCTTTAACCTGCGATTGTTAAATATGTACTCAAACCACTCTTCGTTCCGATGGAAGATGTGCATATCAAGTCCTTGCTCATCCAACTCGTATTCATTGACAACAGCATTATCTCTCGCCCAACGATAAGTAAATTCCTTATCAGGCGTCAGATAGAATCCCCAACCAAAATCTGCATTCTTCCTGCCATGATGAATATCCGGATATACTATTTCTCTGTCACTTGTATGATATAGAATCATTTTTCTTTTTGTCGTATCTCTGATAAGAATCGATTTCATACTCAAATTACTTCCTTTACAAATACATCCAGGAAGCTCTTCATACATCGCCTCCAACAACCCTTTTAAGAGCATCAACAAACTTGTCAGCATAGTTAATTGAGAATTCACCATGTTTGAGACCTTTCATGCGATGCAGCTTTACAGACGGAAGCATTTTGCAAATAGCCTCTGCTGAACGCAAAATCTCTCTTGTCTCCCTTTCCCCTACATAAACATGTACCTCAGCAGCTGTTTCGCAGAAAGAATCCTTCAGCGCATAGGCCGTATTGGCTTTTAAAAAGGCAATCATGTCCTGCTTGCTTATTTGACATGTATCCCGGTAGTATTCCTCAAAAAGTTCCGGTTTTATGTGCAGAGACCGAAACTGTAGTCTGGCAAAACCTCTGTTTCTGATCAGACTGTAACTACTGCCAAATGCCGGACCGATCAACGCATTTGTCAGCTTTGATGGAATAACAGCTGCACTCTCAACCAAAGCAAAGGTGCAGATATCTCTGCGTTGTGACAACATCTCAAGCAGAATCTGTCCTCCAAGAGAAAGACCTCCAATCAGCAAAACCGATCCGCCAAAATTCTTGTCGATAAAGTCGATGATCTCGGATGCATTTTCTTCAATCGAGGTAAATGATCGGTCACTTCCTGCGTGCCCGTCCAGAATCGGAAGGATAACGTGATACTCATCCTGCAAAACCTCTGCAGCATCCCGATAGTTCCACCACGACAATCCACCACCATGCAGCAAGATGATCGTCTCTTTGTGTTCAGTACCATATTCCTGAAAAATCATGTCTCCGTACCTCTACAAATACAAACCGGCTTAAAATGGCATCAAATCCCCAAAATGTATATATCAGATAGTAATTATCATAATTTATCCATCTGTTCCTTTTCTTATTTCCACGGTCTGGTCCTGTCGATCCAGCCATTATCCTTCCAGTACCTGTAATCAGTATACTCAGGATCTTTTTTTCCAAGTCCTGTCTGCAACATCCTTACAGCATAGAACTTACATTTCGTTACAAGATTCGTCTTTGCGGGCCGTGAAAAATCTATCCTTTTTACCTTAGCGACGGTATTTACCAGTTTTGCCGTTATCTGTCTTCTCTTTTTCTCCGGGATCTTTTCCCAATCGATCTCGCTCATCAGTTTAAAGCTGCATACCATGATATTGCTGACACCCCACCATGAAAGGCTGTCTTTGATATCTTTTGCAGCCGATCTCCCCCCTGCGCCCAGACACTGAGTGATTATGACTGCTCGTTTGCCGAACATTTCCTTCGCAGGTCTGTGAGGCATCCATCTGTATCCAAAGTGATCCAGCATTGCCTTCATGGCGCCTGTTGTGTGAAATACATATGCAGGGGATGTAAAGACCAGAAGGTCCGCCGAGAGCAATGCTTTCTCGATCTTCTGAACGTATTCCGCATCCTTGCACTTATGCTCATACGTACGAAAGCAGGACGTACACCCAACACAGAAACCCGGACAGTCCTTAGGCAGATAAAACTCCGTGATCTCTGCCTCATCTCTTAGTCCATCCAGAAAGATCTCCTTAAGCCTGTAGGTAACACCCTGTTTTTCCGTACCATTTATCACTGTTATCTTCATCAGAAATTCCTCCCATATAGTTTATCAAACTGCCGGATATGCTTTTCCATAATCCCAAGCGCTTCCTGTTCTCTCTCAGGCTGCCTGTCGCAAACCGTAAGAAGCATATATATGGGAGCATAAAAATGGAGAGTCATTACCGGTACATCATCTGCCATAAGAAATCCCTGTGAGACCAATAACCCAAGAAGCATCCCCTGATATGTCAGCGGCATGTCAAAATACTGTTTAGAATACATCTTCGCAAGATCTTTGTCCTTGAATTGTTCAAGCGTCAACATTTTCCGAACGCGCCTGGTATAACTGTCATGAAGATAATATATAAAAAGATCGGTTCCCAGTTTGACCAGATGATCTTCATCCATGTTTTTATACACTTCAGCGTCTGCGGTCGGATCGGTCCCATTTATGCTCAAGTCATGTGCCTGTTGTTCAAATCTGTGATTCATTTCATCGATGATCGCATCAAAGATCGCCTGCTTGTTTTTGTAATGCTTATACAATGAAGGTGCTTTGATCCCGACCTTTTCCGCTATATCGTTTACAAAAACGTTGGCATAACCTTTTTCCGAAAAAAGCGTCAGCGCTTCATCAAGAATCCTTCGTCTTGTATCCATAGACTACCCTCCCTGTTTGGCTAATTCGGATTAGCCAAATTATAGGCTAATCCGAATTAGCCGTCAAGTTTTTTTTGCTATTTCATAAAAACAGCGGTTACAAGATCTCTCTCATAACCGCCGTTATAGGTTTAATAATCTGTTAGTGTTCTCTGACACTGTTTTCCGCAAACCATTTTTTTACCGCATCCGTTGAATCTGCCGCTTTAGAGCCCGTGATCGCAAGTCCGTTCTTCACTGTTGCGCCTTTGGCGCATTTCTTTATATCACTCTCACTGGATCCCATTCCGCTTCCTTCATTGGTGCAAAGTGGAAGGATGGTCTTTCCGGTGAAATCATATCTTTCCAGGAAAGTTGCGACTGCCATCGGGAAAGTCCCCCAGTAGTTCGGGTAACCAAGAACGATCGTGTCATACTCATCGATACTGTCTAAGTATCCGGTAAGCTCGGGTCTTGCATTATTCTGCTTATCTTTCTTCGCTTCATCGATACAGGTCATGTACACCGGTGAATAAGGATCCTTCATCTCGATCTTAAATGTGTCCGCATCGATCAACTCCTTCATGATCCCTGCTACGATCTCAGTATTTCCAACCTTTACGTATCTCATTGCTCCCCCAAAATAGTTCTCATCCGCTCTTGAAAAGAATGCGATCAATGTTTTAGCCATAGTATTATCCTCCGTTCTCTGTCCTATCATTCCTGCATGTTTTGCTTCGTTGATAAAATTATTGCATGAAACGATAGATTATTGTATAGAACTGGCACGTACACTTAACTTCAGCCGTGCCGCAGAGAACGCATTTGTAAGCCAGCCCACCTTTTCCTATCAGATAAAACTGCTGGAAGATGAGGTCGGCTTTAAGATATTTGAAAGAAACGGCAAGGGAGCCGCACTCACCCCGGCCGGCGGGCAGTTCGTAACGTACCTTTCCGGTATGCGCGAAGATATGAAGAGAGCTATAGAACAGGGACAGAATTTCAGCGTCAGGTATACTGACAATATAACGGTTTCCATGATGGTCAGACAGGCCATATACTTCCTGCCTGAGGCGATCCGCATATTTGAAAAGGAGCAGCCCGGTGTCCGGGTTACTCCTCTGTTTCAGTACGATAATGGTGTGGAAAGTTTTTTAAAAGATGAGTCCGATGTCCTCTTTGCACTCATCGAACAGACCAGGCATATCCCCGGGATCAACGTCCACAAGCTCTTTGATTCCGGAATATATCTTATCGCAGATAAAAATGACCCGCTGGCCGGAAAAAATATCATCACGGATGAAGACATCTACGGCCGCACACTTATGGTAGGCGGTGGTTCGCCGAATGCTTTGCGATCAGTTCAGCAAAAGCTCATCTCCTCAGGCAAAATCGACTACTTCAACAGCCCGGATCATGACTCTACTCTTGTAAACGTTGCATCCGGCAAAGGCATCTGCCTTGCTCCCGGATTCTTAAACGACCACAGCGGACAATTTGCGTGGATCCCTTATGACAGTAGGGAATGTTTTCACTGTGTTCTCTGCACCCACAAAACGGATAGTCGCGAGAGTCTTGCTGCATTTATACAAACACTTCAGAAGCTGTACAAAGATGCAGTGGCTTTCCCACTTTAGTTTTCGGAGCATCAAATGTCCAGTCATCCGCATTCCGTTCACACCGCCTTCATTTTATCGTGACGTTATGTTTCACCTGCATGTATCCGCCCTGATTCCTTCTTTACTGCAACCCCTCTATCCAGGATCTGATCTGATCCTCCGATGCTCCGGCACCAAATCGCTTTCCGTCGATCCATGTACCGCTTCCCGCATTATCTGCAAGGTTCTGACCACTTCTTCCTATTCCGCTGCTGCCTGAAGTGCAGAAAGGGATCATGGTAATGCCATCAAAGCTGTAGCTCTCAACAAATGTATCCATGATACGCGGCTCTTCTCCCCACCAGATTGGATAACCGATATAAATGGTTGTATAACCGTCAAGGGATACGGCTTCACTTCCGATCTCAGGCCTTGCGGATAAATCATTCTGTTCCCTGGTTGAGCGGCTGTTTGAATCATTCCAGTTCAGATCAGCATCTGTATACTCCTGTGCCGCTTTGATCTCATATAGATCTGCACCTGTGATATCTGCGATCTTTTCGGCAACACCCTTTGTATTTCCGGTAGCGGAGAAATACACGACAAGAATGCCACCTTCTTCATTCGTGCTTCCTGTCTCTCCTGATGAAGTATCTTCCGCTATCTCATCAGTTGTGTCTGAAACAGATTCATTTGTCACGATCTGTTCTGCTTCTTCTGTATTATTCGTATTTTCTGTTTCCACAGAACTCTCAATCTGCATATTCTGAGTTGCATCAGCCGATACTTGACTATTGTTATTCCCACATGCAGTAAGA
>CACYWQ010000014.1 GCA_902778165.1 uncultured Lachnospiraceae bacterium | reverse complement strand
ATGAAGCTTATCGATGAGAAGGTGGCATATGCACTTGATAGTGCCATGAACGGTCAGAAGAAGGTTGAACCTGTCAGCCCTCCGAGATCCATGCAGAAGATGCTGTCACAGGAATATGACGGACAGATAAGCCTTGTGGTTCCTGAACAGAATCCCGTTGAGAAGCAGATTACCGGCCAGATAGATATCGAAGATTACTTAAATGACTGGGAGAACAGTAAGAAACAATTCCACAAACAGCAGACGGAGCAGCTTGATAAGCTTGTATCCGATCATACAGGCAGTCTGTTAACGGATTTCGATCTTCAGAATAAGGGCAGTATCGACAATAAGATAGAAGAAGAGGCTGCTTTAGAAGCAGAGGTTAACGAGGAATTACCCGAGGTTGAAGAACTTACGGATATAGAGGAGACTCCGGAAATACCTGCGGATGAGAATGTAACCGAAGCAGCAGAAGGATCTGTTGAGGAAGAAACGGCAGAATCCGAAGAGAAAATATCGACAGAGTCTGACAAAGATACAACTGATAGTACATCGGATGAAGATTCATCTTCCGATACGGGCAAACAAGAGGCAACTGAGGAAGAACCGGATCCCGAGGCTGCAGCAATTGAGGCCGAACACATAGCGGCAGCAGAGGCTGAAGCAGAAGACAGTGAAGATGACGGAAGCGTAAGGACCATGACAGAAGAGGAATCTGCGTTATTCTCATCTTTTGTTCAGACCAAGAAGGGTAAGCAGGATCTTATCAAAGCGTTGGATTCAATAAGCCTTGCATCTTATGTGGGCAATGTATGTGTAACCGGAGAAACAGGTGAGGAATCAGTTGATCTTGCCAAGAATGTCGTGCAGTACGCCAAGATGACGGATAGCAATTTCTCTGGTAAAATAGGTAAGGTATCAGGTAGCGCTCTTAATGAGAAGGATATGGATGCTCTGATAGAGAAACTTAAGGGCGGCGGAATGATAGTCGAGAAGGCCGGCGACATGTCGGATGAGACTGCGGATAAGCTCTATAAAGCTCTCAACCAGGAGAATCTCGGAATCCTGGTGGTATTACAGGACTCACGTAAGGCAATCAATAAGCTGCTTAGTCGCAATGAAGGCATGAAGCAGATGTTCGGTGTCCATATCGAGATAGAAGAGCTAAGTGATGATGCGCTTGTAGCATATGGCAAGAAATATGCCGAGAAGAACGAATTCTCCATAGATGATATGGGAGTGCTTGCGCTTCATACAAGAATAGATGAGATGCAGACCTCAGATCATATTGTAACCGTGTCGGATGTAAGAGATCTTGTAGATGAGGCTATAGAACATGCTACTAAGTTCTCGCCCAAGCATTTTACCGAGATCTTATTCGGCAAGAGATATGACGATGATGATATGATTATTCTCAAAGAGCGGGATTTTATAGCATAATTTAATGTATTAGGAGGCATCAGAGTGGCTGGTAAGAAGAGAGAAGCAGTGTTTATATCAGAGGCGGACCAGTATGTATTTGCACAGGGATCGCACTACGATATATACAAGAAGCTGGGAGCTCATCCTTCATGTGAGGATGGCAAAGAGGGAGTATTCTTCGGGGTATGGGCACCTAACGCATCCAGAGTGCATGTGACGGGAACATTCAATGATTGGAATGAAGATTCACATGAACTTAGGAGACAGGGTCCCGGTGGTATATTCACAGGATTTTTTCCCGGAATCAAGACCGGCGAACTGTACAAATTCTTAATAACCACGCCGGACGGAAGGAAGTTATATAAGGCTGATCCTTATGCCAACAGTGCAGAGTTAAGACCGGGAACAGCCTCAAGAATAGTGGATATTGCATCCATTAAATGGACAGATTCTACTTGGATGAAGAACCGAGAGACCAAGGATATGAACAAGGAACCTCTCGCAATCTATGAGTGCCATATCGGTTCATGGATGAGACATCCGAACGGCGAGGAAGGTTTCTATACATACAGAGAATTCGCTGACAGAATGGTGGATTATCTAAGTGAGATGAAGTATACCCATGTGGAACTTATGGGTATTGCCGAATATCCCTTTGACGGATCGTGGGGATATCAGGTTACGGGATACTATGCGCCCACATCACGTTACGGAACACCTGAAGACTTCGCATATATGGTTAATCTGTTCCATAAGAACGGAATAGGTGTTATTCTTGACTGGGTACCCGCACATTTCCCCAAGGATGCACATGGATTGGCTGAATTTGACGGTACCTGCTTATACGAGCATCCTGATACAAGACTGGGAGAGCATCCTGATTGGGGCACGAAGATATTTAACTACGGTAAGACAGAGGTCAAGAACTTCCTTATTGCCAATGCCTTATTCTGGATTAAGGAATTTCATATAGACGGTCTGCGTGTAGATGCCGTGGCCTCTATGTTATATCTTGATTACGGACGTAAGGATGGCCAGTGGCTTCCCAATAAATACGGCGGTAATGAGAATTTAGAGGCAATAGAGTTCTTTAAACATCTTAACAGTGTGATACATGGCGGATTCCCGGGAGTTATGACCATAGCTGAGGAATCAACGGCCTGGCCCAAGATCACAGCACCTGTTGAGAAGGACGGTCTTGGATTCTCATTTAAGTGGAATATGGGATGGATGCATGACTTCTGTGAATATATGAAGCTTGATCCGTACTTCCGCAAGAATAATCACCATGCGCTTACATTTGCCATGAGTTATAACAGCTCTGAGAATTACATCCTTCCGTTATCTCATGATGAAGTGGTTCATCTTAAGTGTTCCATGGTTGAGAAGATGCCGGGATACCAGGTAGATAAATATGCCAACTTAAGAGTGGGATACACCTTCATGTTCGGTCATTGCGGTAAGAAACTTCTGTTTATGGGACAGGAATTCGGCCAGGAGAGAGAGTGGAGTGAAGCAAGAGAGCTTGACTGGTTCTTACTGGGCGAACCACTTAATAAGGGAATGCATGACTATGTAAGAGACTTACTTAATATCTACAGGAATAACAAGTGCATGTATGAATGTGACAATGACTGGGGCGGATTCGAATGGGTCAATGCAGATGACGCCGACAGAAGCACATACAGTTTCATGCGCAAGTCGCTTGACGGCAAGAAGAGGATATTATTCGTACTAAATATGACACCCATATTAAGAGAGAATTATACAGTAGGTGTACCTACATCTAAGAGGGCGAAATTATTACTTAACAGTGATGACAAGCAATACGGCGGAACAGGTTATGAGGTGCATAAGAACATTACTCCTAAGGAGAGTCCCTGTGATAACAGAGATTATATGCTGACTTTTGACCTTCCTGCATTTACGGCGCTGGTTTTTGAGATATAAGCTATTAAGTAACACGACAAATCAACCGAAATATAGAGTGAACAGATTAATAAGTCTGTTCACTCTTATCATATACGATAATCTGACACATTTAATTCAATAAATACGGCGAAAGGACAATCAAATGAAGATAGGATTGGATGTAAACGCTAAGGAAGCAGTTAAGCAGTATACATCTATCCCCGAAAGTCCCAAATTCTCGCAAACTGAGAAAGCGGGAGCAATCAGACTAGACATAACCGGCATGTACACGGATGTAAATGCCTATGGAGTCCACGGAAGGACTACAGAGGATCTTAAGAAAGAGGCGTCTAATATTGACGTATCTACCGTGAGAAACTACATGACTGTTATGTCTAATACTATGTCAGGGGAAGATTATAAGAAGGCAATGGAAGACGGATTTGACCCGGCAGATATGGATCCCGAGAGCAGAGAGACTATAATGGACCATATCAAAGCGGTTATGGCAGAGTCAGGTCAGGTAGTTGCCGGATTTAACGATGACTTAAGTGATGAGAAGCTTAAGAATATTACAGGCAGAGATATAGATGTAGAGAGTATTAAGAGGGCATTAAGAGAAGCCGATCTTCCCGATACACCGGATAATACCAGAAAGATAAGCGAAGCCGTAAGCATGATGACAGAAATAGATTCGCTTACCGACGGCAGTATTAAATATATGGTGGAGAATGAGCTTAAGCCCACTGTCGGAAATATCTATACCTCAACTTTCAGTGCATCGGGTGACGGAAGCAGGCAGGCAAGAGGTTATTACGGTGAAGACATGCCGGGTTATCTTGCACGTAAGGCAGATTCCGTAGATCTTGCGGAACTTAAGCCGCAGCTTGAGAAGCTGATAGATCAGATGGATATAGAGGATGCTACCCGTGATGAGTTAATTAACGATGCCGGTTGGTTGATTGAGAAGGGAATACCAGTCACTGAGCAAAAAATCGAGAGTCTCAGACAGATTAACTCCATAGTATTTCCCGTGTCGGCACGAACTGTCGTAGCTGCATCGATGCAGGCGATAGCGCAGGGGTTGACACCTAAGGATGCCAATCTTGCACCTGCTAAGAACAATACATTCAGACAAGCTTATGAATTACAGAATAAGATTCTTGATGCATCAATTAACAGAGAGCAGACAAGACTTATTATGTCCGTTGAGGCTAATATTAAGCTTATAGAATCAGGCATAAAGATTGATACGGATTCCATAGAAGATACGATCAATGCTCTTAAGGAGCAGCAGGATAAGATCTTAACTTCTTTATTTAAGGAAGATAACAATGCTGAAGTATTAAACGAAGGCAACAAAGACGGTAATATATCCGCCTATATGAATACCGTAGAACGTAAGGTAGAGGTATATACCGCAACAACTGCAGTCTTAAGAGAATTACCTCAGATGCCTGCGGCACTTATCGGTAAGGTATCATCCGAGAATGAAGGTGCATTTACTCTAAACAGAGCACACAGTGTCGGATCGGATTATAAGGCGAGATATGAAGCAGCATCACAGACCTATGAAGCAGTCGGAACCGAAATCAGAAGAGATCTCGGAGATTCGATAAACAAGGCATTCCGTAATGTTGACGACATACTTAAGGATATCGGTCTTGATGTGACTGAAGAGAACAGGCGCGCAGTCAGAATACTCGGTTATAACAGTATGGTCATCAATGAAGAAAGTATTCAGAGAGTGAAGGCCGCCGATAATAAACTTACGGGTGTGCTTAAGGCACTTACTCCGGGTAAGACGCTTCAGCTTATAAGAGAAGGTGTCAATCCGCTTGATCTTGATATAGATGAGCTTGTCAATCATATCAGCGAGACCGATCATGATCCTAAGAGAGAAGCAGAGAAGTACAGTCGTTTCTTATATAAACTTGAGCAAAGCGGTAAGATAACGGATGAAGAGAGAACTTCATACATAGGAATATACAGAATGCTTAATCGTATAGAGAGAACCGATCATGCGGCAATCGGCAAATTGCTTGAGAGCAACACCGATATGACATTCGGTAATCTTCTTAGGGCGATGAGAAGCAGTGGCAAGGTCATAGACGCAGGAATAGATGACAGTTTCGGTATGCTGTCTGAGAGAATTCCTAAGGGAATATCCATAACAGATCAGATAGAAGAAGCATTTAAGAATAAGATAAGCGAAGAAGTCTATAATAAGCTTGATGAAGAATATCTTATGGAAAATGTGAAGCAGTTAAGATCTGTTGCAACTGCGGATGATGCAGTTATAAGCGAACTGTTGGGAAGTAAGGTTAACATAACACCAAATACAGTTCTGGCACAGATGCAACAATTCACGGCACCTAATGACTTGTTTAGAAACCTTAAGACTTATGCATCAAGAACGGATCGTAAGCTTAGTGAAGCAAAAGATTCATCGATGACATCAGGTCATATGGAATCGGATCTGACAGATGCAATGGAGAAATTCACGGAATCTCTTACGGATAAAGAATCTGCAATTAATGCATACAGTTCTCTTACACAGACCATGACAGAGACATTGCAGATGATGACGGATTACAGCGCTCAGAGTCTTATAGATTTAAGAAGTATATCTCTTATGCATAAGCAGATATCACTTATAAGCAGTCATTCAAGATCCGAGAATTATCATATACCTGTTATGATGGACGGTAAGTATACGGACATCAATTTAAGACTGGTACACGGAAATGAGACAGGTCTTGTAACGGCGTCAATGGATACGGAGGTGTTCGGCGCGGTGCAGGCACAGATCAGGGTTAAAGGAGAGTCAGTTGATGTCGGTTTTATTACATCAGGCAGACAGAATCAGGAGATACTTAAACCCATCGGAGATGAGTTCATCAGAAGACTGGCCGATATCGGCTATGAGGATTGCAATATAAGATTTGTGACCGGAGATCCGGGAGTACCTGTTAAGCATAGAGCATCGGATGCCGATAATAATAATGAGGCTGTTGATACCAAGGCCTTATACAATATAGCAAAACAATTTATATACACGATACGCAGTGGAGGAAACCTATGAGTCTTAAGATCAATTACAATGTGTCAGCTATGATTGCCAACAATTCACTTAAGTTAAACGACAATAAGCTGACCACCTCACTGGGCAAGCTCTCAAGCGGCTACAAGATCAATTCTGCTAAGGATGATGCAGCCGGACTTGCGATTTCCAGGAGGATGCATGCGCAGCTCAAAGGATTGAAAGCAGCGTCACAGGATGCCAAGGATGGCGTATCAGTAATAGAGATAGCAGACGGAGCACTTGCGGAAGTGCACGATATTCTGCAGAGAATGAATGAACTGTCGGTTAAATCAGCTAACGGAACCTTAATGGATGGTGACAGAGATGCCATTCAGCAGGAGATAGCGCAGCTTGGAGAAGAGATAGATCGAATCGGACAGACAACAGAGTATAACAGTCAGAAATTATTTAACGGTGACTTTGATCTTAAGGGTTACACCAATACACTTGAGATAAAGGTCGACAGTTATTCGGATACTATCATGTACGGACAGTACTCATTTGATATACAGGCAAGTCAGATATTATTCGAAGAAAACAAAGACGGAATAATCACACTTAAGGAGTTTAACGGCTCGTCAGACAATCGTGTAAATATGACACTTCCCGATAATAAGCAGGAGATGTATACAGTCAGTGGTGATATGTATCATCTGGACTTTAAGGGCAGCAACGGTGATGAGTTTAAGTTGGATTTCTCGGCATATGATATTAAAAACTTCTCTAAGGAGATGGAGAAGGCGGATCCTTCGGGTTCTACTTCGGTTACAGGTGAAGATCCTGCACATTCCGGAGATACAGATTATCAGATTGTTACAACCACGAAGAACTATACAGATATAGGCGGAGTATCCAGAGTAGATACTATAGTTGAGCATCAGAAGAAGAATGCTGACGGTGTATTTGAGACAGTAAGTACTGATACAACTAATCTGTATAATTATTCAGGTGCCAAGGGAAGATACACAAAGACTGTAACAAATGACACAACTACATATAGTTTTACTCCCAATGCAGCAATACCTGTAGAGGTTGATCTGACAGGATACGGTGCCATGACATTCCAGATAGGAGCCAATGAAAGCCAGACTCTTGATATCAGATTTGAGAAATTATCGATGGAGTCACTTGGATTTAAGTATCAGGACAGTGATCAGACCAAGGACATGTGTCTTAATGTAGGAACAAGAGAGGGCGCAACCAAGGCAATCGATCAGATTAGTGCAGCCATAGGTCAGATATCTGCGATGAGAAGCAGACTCGGTGCTTGTCAGAACAGACTTGAGCATACAGAGAGCAATCTTGCTACAAGTGATGAGAATATGACAGCCGCATACTCACGTATCATGGATACGGATATGGCGGAAGAAATGAGTAATTACTCTAATCTTCAGATAGTATCTCAGGCAGCAACCGCCATACTTGCGCAAGCTAACGAAAGACCTTCGCAGATGCTTCAGCTTCTGCAGTAAGATGACGGGTTAATTACGGGGTATCAGTTATGACAAGTGAGAAGAAGAATGAATATACATTACGTATATCTCAAGCCAACAGGGCAGGTTTGATAGTGATTCTCTATGAGATTACTATAGATTATGTGGAAGAAGCCATTGCCGCTGCGAGTGCAGGTGAGATTGGCAGTGTGAGCTTCTCCACGGCTAATGCCATGAGGTGTATAGAAGAGATGCAGAATAATCTGCATTTTGAATACGACCTGGCTAAGTCTTTGAACAGACTCTACACATATATGAAGAATACACTTCGTGCCGCATATATTTCGGGTGAGACGGAAGGACTTAAGGATGTACTTAGTAAGTTAAAGCGTCTTAAGGATTCCTATGACAAAATTGCGGACACCGATAAATCAGGTCCGGTAATGGTCCATACACAATCGGTTCTTACCGGTATGACATACAGTAAGGACAGAGTGCTTGACAGTCTGACCAATGAGACGGCAAGCAGAGGCTTTAGGGTGTAAGAAGATTGATTTTACTTGCATTTTAATTATATATGTAATATTATTAACGGGTGACAAATCCAGGTTTGTCACCCGTGAAATATTTAACGGGGCGTGGCTCAGTTTGGTAGAGCGCCACGTTCGGGACGTGGAGGCCGCCCGTTCGAATCGGGTCGCCCCGATTATAAAAGGAACTATCATAGATAGTTCCTTTTATAATCGAATTAACTTGATGTAACAGGGTGGCTTTAGATGTACCGACAACAGGGGAGAAATTAATGATTTCAGCCAAGACATCAAAGATGCTTAGGGGCATTGCAATACTTATAGTGATAGCCAGCCATTATGCAGGGTGGATGTACGTTGAACCTGTTCACGTAACGGCTCATGACTGGATAATGAAATGGGGACCGATAGGTGTGGATATCTTCTTTCTTATGTCAGGATACGGTCTTCATAAGTCGGCCGAGAGGGGCAGACACACCAAGCATAATAAATCAGGGATCACCTTCACATTTATATTAAAAAGAATAATAGGTGCATATATCCCGTATCTTATCTGTGCAGGTCTTATCAATGCATATGACGGAACATGGAGATCTGCCATAGAAGAAGACAGATTAAAAGATAAGGTGATTCACTATTTGACTACGGGCGGATACTGGTACTTAAACGTACTTTTCGTGATGTATATTGCCTTTATCATAATATACAGATTCGGAGGCAGACTTAAGCTTATCCTTATAACCGCAGCCGTAATAGGTCAGACATATTACCTGTTTAATAAAGGCTACGCCGACTTCTGGGAACTGTCCAATATGGCATTTGTAATAGGTATACTTGCAGCAGCCGCAGAAGACAGATTCAGAAGTGTAATGCTTAATCCGATATTTAAGATTGTGCTTGCGGTCATTTCAGGAGCAGGAATGTGGTATACATTTACTCAGGTACAGGCTAACGGAGGTAGCAGAACAGAGGGAGTATTCGGATGGGAGCTTGCATTTAATATCTTCTTCTCACTGGGAGTACTGTGCATCGCATATGTTATCACGACATGGAAGGGACTTATTCTTACAACACTCGGAGAATGCAGCCTGTTCATATACATACTGCATACTTCTATGTTCTATGCACTTGTATTTAAATTCGAAGAGCACGGATATGCGACAGCAACTGTAATCACGGCTTTGATTACTCTTGTATTCGCGGTTGTACTCGGAGTATTGTATAATAGTTTAACGGGAATAATTACCCGAAGACTTAAATAGATAAAAGAAAACATATGAGGGAGAATACCGATATGAGAAATATTAGCAGACTAAGCAAGATCAGAGTGACTAAGATGATCACCCTTATGCTTATCATGACTGTTGTTATGTCAACCATCGCTGGATGTGGCAAGACTAAGGAAGCAGAAGTCGTGACTGAGCCTGAGACTGTTGAAGTAACGGAGGCTGTTGCAGATAATAATACCGAACAGGAATCCGTATCAACAGAAGTTGAGCCTACACCGGAGGTTACGCCTTCCGAAGAAGTAACGCAAGAAGAATCAAGTGAAGAACTGACGGTAGATATGACCAAGGTTAAGGCCTTTGATGCGCCTAAGACCATGTATGCCATGAGCAATGTTAATGTTCGTAAGGGACCAAGTACTGATTACGAATCATTGGGTATGCTTAAGTTAGGAGAAACAATTGATGCAATAGGTCAGGACGCTGACGGTTGGTATCAGATTAAATATAAGAATGAAGTTGCATTTGCAAGTGATGATTATTTAAGCGATACCGCACCTGCATTGTTTGCAACAGATGCAGCCATAACGGATGCGGCAACAGCTGCAGCTACACCTGTTATACCTGCCGCACCTGCCGCAGCTGAGGCAGTAACCCCCGCCAAGACAGTGACAGCACCCGCAGGAGTATTATTCATCGGTGATTCAAGATGTGTAAAGATGAGAGATGCAGTCGGCGGTGGCGGATGTTCTTGGATTTGCAAGGAGGCCAAGGGTTACAACTGGTTTGAATCAACAGCCCTTCCTCAGGCAGATGAGTGCATAGGCAAGGGAACAAAGGTCGTTATAGCATTGGGTGTCAATGACGTAGGTAATGTCAATAATTATGCGGCGCTTGTCAATTACAAGGCAGCTGAATGGGCAGCAAGAGGTGCCAAGACATATTATGTGTCGGTTAACCCCGTATGGGAGAATCCGTGGGTGACCGAGGAACAGGTTGAGGCTTTTAATGCCTCAATTGTCGGCCAGTTGGTCGGTGTCAGGTGGATTGACACACACAGCTATCTGATGAGCAGCGGATATAATCTCGTTGACGGAATGCATTTTGATGATGCTACAAGTATTAAGATATTCCAGGCTATAGTCGGAAGTTTAAGATAGGAATTGTATGATAAGTAAGAACAAGGACAGAATACGATATTTAGCGGAACTTGCTCTGATCGCAACCATTGCCTTAGAGCTCTTGTTCTTGATATACGCCAATATATTCAGATTATCCGATGTGATAGATGTTGACTTTGCAAGAGTACTGCGACATGTCGTGGAGATGGGAGATAAGAGAACGTTCTTCCTTCCGCACTGGAATTACATTACGACTGCAGAGCTTGACCACAGCGCGATATTTGCCATACCCATATATATAATCACAGGCAATATCATGATCTCATATTCGATAGCCAATTTGATCAACATTGCACTTTGGTGTGCGGTCTTATACAGATTACTTAAGATTTCCGGAATGAGTCGCGTCTGCAGATTAACGGCTGCGGCGTTGATACTGACGTTATTTGATTTCGGTATGTTGTATTATACCAACATGCTGTTTATCGGCGCGCAGCACTACACACACAAGGTCTTAATCCCACTTATCTTCATAACCCTTATCCTTACCCCTTCGGGTAAGGGAAGAAATGTCGGAATAATAAGCCTTGCTGTTCTGTATTATGCGTTGCTTCTTATCACGGCTGTTTCAAGCGGTATATATGTATTTATCTGTGGAATATTCCCGGTAATAGTACTTCTTATAATCGATTGGTTGATCAAAGGTCTGAACAAGGAGACGATTCGTCGTATTATTCTGTCGGCAACTTCTGTAATAGTTACAATGGCAGGAATCATAATATGCAAGCTTAATGACGTATCCCCCAATTCAGAACTTGCAGTGATCAAATCGATGCCCGAGATAAGGCAAAACCTCTTCTCAACATTCCTTGATCTAACGGAGATGTTCAGGGTCTTCCCCGTAAAGAGCACACCGGTAATGTCCTTAAGTACGGTTATGTCCATAGTAAGATTCTTTATATTTGTGATCGTATTGGTATTCGGACTGCAGTCCGTGGGAAAAACGATTGCGATTGAATCTTCTGAAGGTCTTAAGATATCGGATATCGGAGCCGAACAGTTGCTTATTTCGGTATTTATGTGGAATTACTTTATACTGTTTATTTCCGGTTCACAGCAGAGATATCATCTTATGGGTGCAATTCCTCTTATGATATGTGCGGCCATTGGTATAGGAAGATTCCTTGATAACAAAGACAGTATGGGACTTAACACGCTGTTGTATGGTCTTGTGGTTGCGGCATTATTGATTCTTAATCTGTATCAGATATTCTGGGGATCGAGACAGTATTTCCACAGAGAGGATTATTCCAAGGCCGTTAACGGAGCGATAATATCATATATGAAAGAGAATGATGTGGATACTGCTTTCTGCGTATGTGAGACCGGATATGGTACGGAATGGTTAAGGATTGCCGACACGACAAGAAGCTACGAGACATATGAGCCTGAGACGGGAGAGATTGTTAATCATGACTTCTATCATTCAGCCAAAGACAGAAGTATGTATTCTGATCGTAACGTTCTTATAGCGATTGGTTCGGATTATGATAAATGTCCGGATTATATTAAGGAAAGTTATGTACTTAATGGCGAGGCATATGACTATGGTCTGTATATATCGAATAATAACCCGATAGACGGAATCGCAGGACCTCTAAAAGGCCTTATCGTGACGGACCTTGTAACAGCACCCGGTTATGAAGTCAAGGGTGATATTGATGCTAAGGGCCATCTTACAACCACGGAAGTCGGAGAGATACTTGTAAGCCCCGTTATGCATACGGAAGAATCCTGTGTATGGTCAATAGACTATTCGGCTGACCCCGGTGTTGATTCCGTGGTAGAATTATATGACGGTGAAGAACTTACGGACAGATTTAGTCTTTCATCTGAGAATAAAGTGGCGGATTATATATTAAATCCCGGAAGAAATTATAAGATTGTGATTACCAAAGAAGGTGAAGGATCTCTGTATATCGGAGATATGAGATTTACACCTATGGAATAGAGGAAAGAGGATAAAATGGATCTTGGATCTGTTATCAAGACACAGAGAGAATTCTACTATACCGGAGTGACCAAAGATTTGCAGTTTCGCAAGAACAGTTTAGAGAAACTTCTTGAATCCGTTATGGAGAATGAACCTGTCATATATAATGCTCTATATCAGGATATGGGAAGAGCGAAACAGGAAGCCTATATGACGGAGATAGGTCCAGTCATTATGGCTATTAAGTATGCTCTTAAGAATATCGATTCATGGGTACGAAATGAGAAGATCAAGACGCCCAGATTCTTAATGCCTGCTAAGAGTATGACTGTAAGAGAACCCTACGGAACAGTTCTTATCATGTCGCATTGGAATTATCCTTTCTACCTGACAATGGCACCGCTTATCGGAGCCATAGCAGCAGGTAACTGTGCGATAATCAAGACACCCAAGACAAGTCCGTATACATCAGGTGCGGTTGTTGATATTATCAATTTCACATTTGATCGTAATTATGTATATGCTATAGATGAAGTGATCCCGTATGACGATATTCTCAGACAGAAATATGATTATATATTCTTTACCGGAAGTGAGAGAGTCGGAAAGACTGTTATGAGAGCAGCGGCGGATAATCTTACACCCGTGACCCTTGAACTGGGTGGTAAGAATCCATGCATTATTGATGAAACGGCGGATATTGAACTTGCTGCCAAGAAGATCATGTGGTCCAAGATATTAAATGCCGGACAGAGTGCCACGGCTCCCGATTATGTGTTGGTTCCGGTATCCGTTAAGCAGCAATTGATCGATGCATTAACGGCAAGTGTCAAGGAATTAGTGGGAGATCCGTTTGCCAACGGGGATTATCCGAGAATAATCAATCTTCATCATTATATGCGACTTAAGAATCTTATTGATAAGGGAAGAGTGTCCGGCGTAATAGGTGGCAGATGTGACGATTCGCAGATGCGCATAGAGCCCGCTGTTTTTCCCGATGTGACATTTGATGACGACATAATGAGAAATGAGATATTCGGACCCATCCTGCCTGTAATATCCTATGATGACAGAGAAGAGATGCTGGCCCTTCTTAAGAGAAGACCTAAGTCCCTGGCATTATATATATTCACTGAAGATAAGGAATCGGCTGATGAAATAATATCCGATATATCTTTTGGCAGTTGTTGCGTCAATGATTGTATGGTTCAGATGACCAATGAAGCTCTTCCTTTCGGTGGAATAGGAACAAGCGGAATGGGTACTTATCACGGTAAATCCGGATTCGATACATTCTCGCATGTTAAGAGTGTGCTTAGGGTAAGCGGTAATACGGATATGGGAGTTAAATATCCGCCATATACGGAGCATAAGATGTCAGTGATTCGAAGGATGATGAAGTAATGAAGATATATTTGGTAAGACACGGTGAGACCGATTGGAACAGAGAGTGCAGATTGCAGGGTCAGTCCGATACGGTCCTTAATGAGATAGGCATTGAGTTGGCCGAGATAACGGCTAAAGAGCTTAAGGATACGAAATTTGATATGATTTATTCTTCTCCGCTTAGAAGAGCTTATATGACGGCGGAGATTTTTAATCGTGGAAGAGAGTTGGAGATTCTAACCGATAAGAGATTGCTTGAGATCAATTTCGGTGAGAGGGAAGGTCACAGGATTCCCGGAAGAGATGACGATGACAGCAATCCGATATATAACTTTGAATTCAGAACAGAGGCTTACAATCCGCCAGAGGGTGGGGAATCATTTGACGATGTATTTGCCCGTACGGCAGATTTCTGGGATAAAGAGATAATTCCGCTTGAAGGTAAGTGTGAGAATATACTGATAATAGGTCACGGATGTATGAACAGGACCATTATCAACAGACTGCTTGATAACCCGATCGGGGATTTCTGGAATATCAAGCTTGATAACTGTGCGGTATCCATAATAGATATAACGGACGGTAAATCTACGGTACTTGAAGCAAGTCATAAGTATTACAGCAGGGATAACGACAGATTCAGACTGCCCGCAGGAACCGCGGCGATATACGGGTAGGATAGGCAGAGACCTCGAAGTTACTTCGTGGTTTCGGACAAAGAAAAAAGCACCGACCCCATGGCTCTAAGTCCACAAAATCGATACTTTAGTGCGCCTTCAGGGGCTCGAACCCTGGACACCCTGATTAAGAGTCAGGTGCTCTACCAACTGAGCTAAAGGCGCTTATTATTCGCAGTGCTTTATGTAAACACTCACACAGCGCAAGTGTTATTATATTATAGTATTTTTAGAAAAGCAAGCACTTTTTGAGTAAAAATCATCAAAAAATTCTATTTATCATTTCTATCCCAGTTATTGTAGTGTATAATATTATCGATTCAACATCTTGAGTTTACATAATCCCAAATATACAGTAAAATAGAAATGGTGAGAATATGAGAGACATAAGAATCTTCGAGACACATGCGCATTATGATGATAAGGCCTTCGATGATGACAGGGACGAATTGCTTAAGACCCTGTACGATGACGGATATGCATATGTGCTTAATATAGCGGCTGATCTAAGAAGTGTGGACACGACGCATGATTTGGCGATGCAGTATGACCATGTATATGCGGCAATAGGTATCCATCCCAGTGAAGTCGGGGAACTTAATGAGAATAACTACCAGCATGTCAGGGAAGTCGCCAGAAGAGAGAAGGTACTGGCTATAGGTGAGATCGGACTTGATTATCATTATGATGAGCCGGCCAAGGAGCTTCAGAAGGATTGGTTTGAAAGACAGCTTATGCTTGCCAGGGAATTGGGCAAGCCTGTTATAATCCATTCAAGAGAAGCCACGGAAGATACAATGAAGATTCTTAAGAGCAATATTGCCAGAGATATTCCGGGTGTAATGCATTGTTATTCTTACAGCGTCGAGACCGCAAGGGAGTTGCTTAAATTGGGTTATTACTTCGGAATAGGCGGAGTGATCACTTTCTCAAATGCCAAGAAGGTAGTCGAAGCGGTAGAAGAGATACCTCTTGACAGAATACTGCTTGAGACGGATTGTCCTTATCTTGCACCTACACCGCATAGAGGGGAGCGGAACAGTTCATTATATATCCCGCTTATAGCGGAGAAGATTGCTGCGATTAAGGACGTACCTTATCATAAGGTTTTGGATCAGACTTACAAGAACGCAAGAAAACTGTTTTTTAACAAATGATCTCATAAAGGGGAGGGCTACTATGAGACCTGGAGACAAGTTATATTATATTGATTACGAGAAATCAGGCGATTCTTATACCGTTATGTCGAGTATGCAATCCGACGGAACAGGGGATCTGCCTAAGGGGAATTATTATATGATCAAGGTCGACTCAATTCAGTCGCTTAAGACTTTTCCGGTGCCGGTTAAGTCAGTCGACCGTAATGACGGTAAGTATTTCTCAACACCGGAGAAAGCCAAGGAAGCGTATAAGAAGTATAAAGAGCATCTAAAGAAGATTGGCGTTAAGACGCATTTCGGTTGAGTAAATGAGAGTAGAAATAAGGCAGGCAGGAACAACAGAAGAAGAGAGTGCGATTATAACTGCCGTTAAGATGACGGACAGCATTAAGAGTGCGGTTGATATCCTCAGGGATAATGCTGCGGGAATAGCTGTCAGTTTAGGTAATGATACACGAATAATCAGAAACGATTTGATTTATTATATTGAATCGGTTGATAAAAGGACATATGTATATACCAAGGGTGAGTGCTTCGAGACCAAATACAGGTTGTATGAGCTACAAGACATCCTTGGTTTTAATTTTCTAAGATGTTCCAAGGCTATGATAGTCAATATAAGAAAGATCAGATCGGTAAGAGCGGAATTAAATGCCAGGATGAGCGTTGAATTGCTTAACGGTGAGAGAATTATCATATCCAGGGGATATGTTAAGGAGCTTAAGAATAAGTTGGGAGTCTGACGGAGGACTTTAGATATGAACAAGGTTAAGCTTATATATAACCAGACACTGATGATATCTACGGGCATACTGTTTGCAATGGGAATAAGGGCGGTTGTCATATATTTTCTAAAGGGGGAATATATGGTCAACTGGCAGTGGTATATTCCCATATCGATTATAATTGCGGGATTCTTATGTGCATTGGCATCACTTATTCTGTATAGGGAAGATGATAATAAGAAGGTCAATGAGTACGCGACGAAAGGAATACATTTTGTCCTCGTGTGCGGAATCGTAAGCTTGTGCGGATACATATTCAGATGGTATACGAATTTAAGGGAATATCTATTTATAGCCTTACTGTATGTGATCATATATGTATGCGTCTGGGTATACAGTATTTGGATGTTTAAGAATGATGAGAAGATAATCAATAAGGCTATTGACGAGATAAGGGATGAGGACTAATCTTACGGACTGTCGATAGCTTAGTGCATAAATTTTTATCATATTATGCAACTTAGTCACATGTTTATGCATGTTGGTTGAGTTGCTATTTTATTGCCCCAAAGCCTGTGATATATATGTGCCTAAGAGGACAATTAAGACACAGGAGGTCAAGATGCAGAACGCGATAACGGTTAATAACCTGACTAAAAAATATGACAGTTTTACGGCAGTGGATGGGATATCATTTGATGTCAAAGAGGGCGAACTGTTTGCCTTCTTAGGTGAGAACGGAGCCGGCAAATCTACAACGATTAATATCTTATGCACCATCTTAAGCAAAACATCGGGAGACATCAGTGTATTTGGTCATAAGTTATCCAAAGAGGATGATGAGATAAGAAAGCTGATAGGTATAGTCTTCCAGAACTCGGTGCTTGATAAGAAACTTACGGTCGGTGAGAATCTGATGACAAGAGGAGCTTACTACGGATTAAGCAAATCTGAGATCAAAGGTCGTTTGGAGCCTTACATGGACAGCTTCGAGATAGCGGATATCTGGAACAGAAGATATGAGAGATTATCCGGCGGTCAGAGAAGAAGGGTAGACATAGTCAGGGCGCTTATCAATGAGCCTAAGATATTATTCTTGGATGAGCCTACTACAGGTCTTGATCCTAAATCACGCAAGATGGTCTGGGATCATATCAGAACTCTTAAGAAGGAGAAGAATCTGACGATATTCTTAACCACTCATTATATGGAAGAGACGGCTGATGCAGACAATGTAAAGATTCTTGAGAAAGGTCATATAATCGCATCGGGCTCACCTTCAGAACTTAAGAGCAGATATGCTTCATCGAAACTGATATGGTATACGGGTAGATCAGAAGAGTCTGAAGGGATCCTTAAAGGATATGACTGGAGCTATGAGGCGGATCATTACAACATAAGATTTACTGATTCGGTGACTGATATGTTATATGAGAACAGATCTAAGATAGTTGATTATGAAGTGATTAAGGGATCGATGGATGATGTATTCCTTAATCTTACAGGAAGGGAGATGGAAGCATGAGAATGTATTTAGGATTAACCAAGAGAAATATACTGGTATATTTTAAGGATAAACAGTCCATACTGTTTTCGCTGCTTACTTCGATAATAGTATTTGCTCTGTATCTGTTGTTTTTAAAGAGCACATTTATAAGCGCGATAGATGATGTAATAGGGGCGGTTCCCATGCTTAAGGACAGAATAGATGCAGGGGATCTGGATATGATGACAAGCATTATACTGTTAACAGGAATTCTTGGTTCGGCCATGATCACCGTGCCCTTTAACTGCTTATCAACGGTAGTCAATGACAGAGAGAATAATGTGGATCAGGACATTCTTGCAACCCCCATCAGAAGATGGCAGATAGTTCTCTCGTATTTCAGTGCATCTGGTGTGTGTGCAATCCTTATGACAGGATTCTTACTTACGATAGGATTGCTTGTACTTAATATGGCAGGAAATATGCACATGACGGCAGCAGGCGTACTTGCTTCTTATGCCGTGATCGCTTTCGGATGTATCTCATCCACGGCGCTGTTTATGACAGTTGTCCCGATTTTTAAGTCTTCATCTGCATGCGGAGCATTCTTCGGTATCTTATCGGCAGTTTCGGGTTTTGTGATCGGTGCATATATTCCGATATCAGCTTTCTCTGACAAGGTTCAGACAGTATGCAATATCTTCCCCGGGTCTCATGTGACTATTCTTCTTAGAAATGTATTGTTAGACGGGGTACTTGAGAATATAGATAAGAGCATAGGCGGACTGGATAAGGGTGCCTTTGTAAGTTCAATCAGGGATATATTTACATTTAAGGCTAAGATGTTTGGCAATAGTATGGAAATAAGCGGAATGGTTCTGTATATCGCAGCCGTGATCATCGCATGCCTGTTCCTTATGATCGCGCTGTATTCCAAGAGATATAAGAAGTGAAAGTGGCAGATACTTAACTTGACCAAACCCCGCAAATAGTATATAAAGTGAGGTATGGCATATTTAGGCAAGCCCGCATACACGATCGCGGTATTACAGAAATACAACTTCAACTTTCGTAAGCAATATGGACAGAACTTCCTCATAGATGAGGGAGTTTTGGAAGATATCATAGATAAGTCTGGGATCACCGAAGATGACTGTGTACTTGAGATAGGTCCGGGTATCGGAACACTCACACAGTATCTTGCGGAAAAATCACGACATGTTGTGGCTGTGGAGATAGATAAGGCTCTGATCCCCATTCTGGCGGACACTTTATCTGATTATGATAATGTTACAGTCATAAATGATGACATACTCAAGGTTGACATAACTAAACTCGCAGAAGAATACAATTCAGGCCGACCGATTAAGGTTGTGGCCAATCTCCCCTATTACATCACAACACCTATAGTCATGGAACTGTTGGAAGGAGATGCACCTATTAAGAGCATTACCGTAATGGTGCAGAAAGAAGTCGCCGACAGGATGCAGTGCGGCCCCGGAACCAAGGATTATGGAGCACTCTCTTTGGCTGTCGGATATTACGCAGATGCGAAGGTTATATTAAATGTTCCGCCAAGTTGTTTTATGCCGCAGCCCAAGGTCGGCAGCAGCGTGATTAAGCTTGACATATATGATAAGCCTCCGGTTGATACCACAGACCCTAAGTATATGTTCAAGGTCATAAGAGCAGGATTTAACATGCGCCGCAAGACGCTGGTCAATGCACTGCTTGGCGGCTCACTGGGACTTACTAAAGAGAAGATAGAAGCAGCACTTGATAAGATGGGACTTAGTCCCACAATAAGAGGCGAAGCCCTTACACTTGCGCAGTTCGCAGAACTGGCAGACATTCTCAGAGGTTAATATAATATGGAACGAAAGATACTTAAGAATAAGACTTATCTATACCTTACCGAATTCTTTGCCGGAATGTCGGTTATGGCAGTGGAATTGGGAGCAAGCAGATTGCTGGCCCCGTATTTCAGTTCCTCACAGATCGTATGGACCATAATAATCGGCACCATTATGATAGCGATGGCACTGGGCAATCTCTACGGAGGCAGAAGTGCGGATAAGGATCCTAATCCGGATAAGCTCTATGCCAGGATTTTAGTTGCAGCCATATGGATTGCAGCTATCCCCGTAGTCGGTAAATATATTGTCATTGCAGTTGCGGGGCTGGTGATATTTACCGTCAACAGCAATTATCTTGTGATAGCAGGCTTTGTGACCTGTATGATAGTCTTCGTATTCCCGCTTTTCTTACTCGGTACGGTTACTCCGTCTTTAGTTAAATACTCTGTGGACAGTCTTGATGAGAGCGGCTCTACAGTCGGAAGACTCGGCGCATTCAATACAATAGGAAGTATCATAGGAACCTTCGTCCCGACATTCATAAGTATTCCGGCCGTCGGAACATCAATATCATTTCTTATTTTCGCAGGGATACTGCTGGTACTGGCAGCCATCTATTTTATGTCAACCAAACTCCCAATAGGCAAGATCAAGAAAGTTCCTGTTAGTATTGCACTTTTCTTAATCTGTTGCATCTTAGGCCATGATGCAAGTTTTGCTTTCTGGCAGAATAATCTGACCTATGAAGGCGAATCAATATACAATTATCTTCAGGTATATGAGAGTCCGAATGAAGTGGTCCTCTCAACCAACGTGCTATTCGGTGTGCAGTCCTTATACCGTAAGGACGGGAGCTTAACCGGCATGTATTATGATTATGCCATGGCAGCCCCACTTATGAGCGAGGTTTCGGATTTATCCGAGATTAAGGATAAGAAGATGCTTATATTAGGCATGGGAAGCGGAACTTACGCCACACAGTGCAGACGATATTTCGGAGATATGTATATAGAAGGAGTGGAGATAGACGGTAAGATCACGGAACTTGCCGAAGAGTACTTCGAGCTTCCTGATGACATACAGGTGACTACCTACGACGGCCGCGCCTATCTTAATGCCATCACGGATCAATACGATGTCATTATGGTAGATGCCTACCAGGACATTACGATACCTTTCCAGATGTCATCCGTTGAGTTCTTCAGTCTCGTTAAGTCTCATCTTAATCCGGGCGGAGTGATGGTCGTGAATATGAACATGAGAGGTAGCACCGAAGGAAGTATCAATGATTATCTCTCCGATACGATCGCTTCTGTATTCTCCGAAGTCTATACGGCCGACGTGATCGGTTCCACCAACAGAGAACTCTTTGCATCCGATGATCCTAAGATGCTTGATCATTTAACATCTAATACGGAAAAATTGACAGCAACTGACATTTCTGCAGCCGAAGAGGCAGATACCCCCGAAACTAACACCGAAGCACTTCATGATATGATGCTTAAGGTTGGTTCCGGTCTTGTTAAGTACACCCCCGGTGACCGCATCCTTACGGATGACAAGGCTCCCGTAGAACTTCTCGGCATGCGCGTCATCGATGAGATAATTCGGGATGAACTTAACGGAATTGACAGTATCGATGATGTAATGAACATGATGTGATCACGTAGATATTTGGAGAATACTATGCACGACAGATTAACTAAGTCAGATATACAGAAAATGGAAGAAGAGATCGAATATCGTAAGCTTACCCTTAGGCATGAGTTGCTTGATGATGTCAAGGAAGCAAGAGCGCACGGAGATTTAAGCGAGAACTTCGAATACCATGCAGCCAAGCGTGCCAAGAATAAGAATGAGAGCCGTATAAGATACCTTGAAGGAATGATAAGGACTGCGAATATCATAGAAGATGACAGTGCCGATGATGAAGTGGGCATGAATAATCTTGTAACAGTCAGATTCGAGGATGACGGAAGTGAAGAGACATATAAGATAGTTACTTCCGTAAGAGGCAATTCCCTTAATAATCTTATAACTATAGAATCTCCTCTTGGCAAAGCATTGCTTAAGCACAAAGTCGGTGATAAAGTAAAAGTTACGGTGAATGATTCCGTAAGCTATTTTGTTACTATCAAGAAGATTGAGAATAATAAAGACGATTCCGACGATCAGATAAGAAGCTACTAAGCGCATACATATAAGCATTATATATGAAGAGAGTATCAGACAGACAATTCAATATCATATTCTTAACGATTCTTATAAGCGCGCTTATAGTGATCGCGGTCGTCATGGTCATAATCGACCCGCTTTTTCACTACCACGCCCCAATATCCGGCATGTCTTATTCCCTTAATGATGAGAGATATCAGAATAACGGTATTGTGAAGCATTTTACCTATGATGCTATGATCACCGGTACATCTATGACCGAGAATTTCAAGGCATCGGAGGCCGATGAACTGTTTGGTGTCAATTCGATCAAGACCTGCTTCATGGGCGGCTCTTACAGAGAGATAAGTGAGAATATAAGAACGGCTTTGGAACATAATCCCGATCTTAAACTGATAATCCGTGCGACCGATCAGTTCGATCTTATCACTCCTTCAGATAAGCATCCATCAACAGATCCGGAGACAACCTTTGATTATCCTTTATTCTTACTTGATAAGAATATATTCAACGATATTGAATATGTTCTTAATAAGTCGCTGTTATCAGATGCCGTGACAGATGTGAAGATGACTTTGTCTCATACTCCGTCCACTTCTTTTGATGAGTATATGAACTGGATGAGTATGTATGAATTCGGCAAAGAATCGGTGCTTAAGACATACTCGCGTCCTCCGAAGTCAGAGACTGAGACCCCGCTTACGGATGAAGATAAGAATCTTATCAGGGATAATCTTACTCAGAATATAATCAACCTTGCGGCTGATTATCCGGACGTTACTTTCTATATCTGGATTCCGCCATATAGCGTATGCTACTACGACGTGGAGCAGCGCAAAGGCACGCTTAAGAGGGATATGGATGCCATGGAATATGAACTGTCCCTTCTTGTCGGTATCCCCAATATTCGACTTTACGGCTATGATGACAGAGAGGATATTGTGACTGATCTGTCTCTGTATAAGGATATGGCTCATTACGGAGAGACGGTTAACAGTATGATCCTTAAGGCCATGGCCGAAGATGACGGGCTTATTACGACGGATAACTACAAGGACTATATGAACAGAGTCCGCGATTTTTACTTAAATTACGATTACGACAGTATATATGAATAGGGGCCGGTATGTTATTTAATTCATACTATTTCTTAATATACTTCCTGCCGATAGTACTTCTCATATACTACCTGGCAAGGCATAAGGCAAGTGTGAGTAAGCCTGAAAGCAAACTCTTGTGGCATAATATCTCACTTGTCGTACTTATCGTGGCTTCATTTGTATTCTATGCATATGATAATGTCTATTACCTCGCCCTTCTGGCGGGAAGCATTCTGATCAACTGGTTTATAGCCCATGCGATGAATAGCAGCAAAAAAGAAGGATCACAGAGACTTCTTCTTATCTTAGGAATCCTTATCGACGTGGGAGTCATCTTCTATTTCAAATACTATGACTTCTTTATCGAGAATATGAATGCCCTGTTTAAGGCGGACTTTAATCTGCGACATATCATCCTGCCTCTTGGTATAAGTTTCTTCACATTCCAGCAGATATCATATCTTGTGGATACATACAGAGGAGAGACCAAGGACTATTCATTTATAGAATACGCTGCCTTCGTATCTTTCTTCCCTCAGCTGGTGGCCGGTCCCATAGTGTTACATTCGGAGCTTATCCCTCAGTACAGGGATAAGGACAGATGGCATCTAACTGCCGACAGGTTGGCAAATGGCCTGTATGTTCTTGCAATGGGTATGTTTAAGAAAGTTATAATTGCTGATAAGTTCGGCCAAGTGGTGACCTGGGGATGGCTTGATACGGCTTCACGTACCGGCATCGATATGCTTCTTATAAGCATCTTCTATACATTCCAGCTATATTTTGATTTCAGCGGCTACTGTGACATGGCCATAGGTATTGCGAAGTTGTTCTCACTTGACTTACCTGTTAACTTCAACTCACCTTACAAAGCCGTATCCATCAATGATTTCTGGAAGCGTTGGCATATGACCCTTACCAGGTTCTTGACTAATTACATCTATATTCCCCTTGGAGGTAATCGTAAGGGTAAGGTTCGCACCTATATCAATATCCTGCTTGTTTTCCTTATAAGCGGCATATGGCACGGAGCGAATTGGACATTCATACTCTGGGGTGTGATACATGGCATTCTGCAGGTTATAAACAGGATGTGTAAAAAGATATGGGATAAGGTACCCAAGGCGCTTGCTTGGCTTATCACATTCTTTATTGTTAATCTGCTATGGGTGATGTTCTATGCGCCGAGTGTGACAGACGGAGTGTATGTATGGCGTAAGATATTTGACTTAAATAATATGCATATAAGCGAAGACATATTCACACTCTTTGTGATGAAGGAAGTGAATACGGTCCTTGCAATGCTTGGTCCTGTCGGAGCGTTCCTTACGATACATTATCAGTGGTATATGATAATGTACCTTGTACTGTCCTTTGTTATCTGCTTATGTGCCAAGAATCTCCATGAGGAGAAGTTTAAGCCTACAGTCGGCAAGGCTGTTCTGTCCGCTTTATTATTCATATGGGCAATCATATCTTTCGCCGGCGTATCTACATTCTTATACTTTAACTTCTAGGTGCGACTAACCGGACCGTTTCCTGATCATTTGAAAGGACAAGTATTGAAAAGAAAAATATTTCTACTAATTACAGAAATACTGGTGGTATTTGCTATGGGTAATCATGCTTATGCTAAGCAGGAACTGCTTACAGATCCTTATCTTCAACAACCAACCGACAATACGGTGCTTGTTGAATGGTATACGGAATATGAGGGAGAAGACAACTATGTGTTACTCTATGAGGATGGTCCTGATAACGAACCTTCCCGAACAATATATGCTTCTACGGTTAAGCTAAGTCATATCAGAGGGGGTAAGAAAGAGAGGGATTGCGATGATGCTTCCATCAAAGCTGATATCTACAAACACAAGGCTTTGATTGACAATCTTCCCCCATACCATGGCAAAGACTCTGAACGTATCCCATATAAGGTAGTAAGTGACAAAGCCCAAAGTGATATATATACACTTTCCGCTTTACCACAGCCCGGAACTGATCTTAAGATCCTGCTTACTTCAGATCTTCAGATCAAAGATATGTGTGCTGCCAATTTTGAGACGGTTAAGAGGCAGATTGGTCAAATAGATGCCGTATTTATCAACGGTGACTGTACGGATGTGGCGGATAGGGCATATGACTGGTTCTATTCCGATAATGCGTTCTTTAAAGTGTTACAGGGTCGTGGGAATCATGAGACGGCAGGCCATATATATAAGGGCGGTGCTATTATCCAATCTGCACCTGTCTATACATCAGTGGGCAATCATGATGTCATGGGGTTATATAATGAATCTGATCCGCTCTCTTTTCAGTTTAACAATCCAATGCCCGTTATATATGCAGAGGAAAAATATGAGCAACTTACAGATAAGGAAGGCGTAGACAAAGAATCCTTTATTAAGGACAATTCATTTAATACTGCCACATATGAGGAGATATTTGATCTTCCCCTTAACAATAAAGGTAAAGAGAACTATTACGCTCTTACAATAGGCGATATCAGTATGGTCGTACTTGATACATCAAGAGTATGGCGCCAGCCGATGCTTGGTATTAACGGCAAGTACACTGAATTTCCCGGTGCACCCAAAGAATTGTACGGGTACGGCGACTTCATATTTGAGGATATATCTGAAGGCAGTGACCAGCTCTCATTCTTAAGAAGAGAGCTTAAGAAGCAGGATTACAGAAATGCTAAGTATAAGTTAGTCATGTTTCATTTTCAATATCATTCACTAGGCTGTAATCAGATCCCGCCCTATACCGACCCGGTTCCATCAGAGGTAATTGACCCTGTTTCGAAATTAAAGATGGTAACATATGATTATCCGATATCCGAGGATTATATAGATAAATATGTTGCCCCGGTTTTGGAAGAGAGCAAGGTGGATCTTCTTTATAACGCACACTCTCATGTTTGGAACAGGTTTATAACAGATTCCGGAATGAATATCCTTGAAAGTTCCAATATCGGAAATACATATAATTGTTTCCTTGGAGATGATAAGAGATTGGAGTATCCTTCGGCTTTTAATGAAGGTGATCCCAGGGCAAGCATATCCGGTAGTTGGAATAGGGAGAATTATGTATTAAGCGGGGACCCATACGGTCTTAGTCCTGTATCTCCGAGTGTTTCCAACCTTCCGGATAATAAGCCGTTCCTTGCCAGCAATACCGTTACGGCTTTCTCTGTCCTTGATACCGGCAAGGGAACAGTAGACAGTTATTATTATGATACGGAGAATCCCGACAAGGGAGTGATATTATTTGACAGTTTTAAGATTAAGAGGGGTGAATAGTATGACAGTATATGACAGATTAAAAGAATGTGAAGACCCTGAATACAGGGAGTTTCAGAGTAAGCTTGTTCCCAATATAGACCCTGACAGAATCATAGGTGTACGTACGCCGGATATGCGTAAGATTGCCAAGGAATTCTATAATACTAAAGAGGGTTCGGATTTTCTAGCGAAGCTTCCTCATGATTATTATGAAGAGAATCTTGTTCACTTTTTCATGATAGCCCTTATCAAAGACTTCGATGAATGTATTGCACAGACTGACCGTTTCCTTCCCTATGTGGACTGTTGGCCTGTGAGCGATCAGTCAAGTCCCAAGGTGTTTAAGAAGAATCATGACAAGCTTCTTACACATATCAGGAAATGGATAGATTCCAATCACATATATACGGCCAGATTCGGAATACGTGTACTTATGAATGAGTATCTGGATGCGGATTTTAAGGAAGAGTATCTTGGACTGGTCGCATCCAAGGAAGGTGACGACTACTACCTTAAGATGATGGTGGCATGGTATTTTGCAACTGCTTTGGCCAAGCAGTATGATGCTGCAGTTGAGTATATAAAGAATGATTCCCTTGAGAAATGGACTCACAACAAAGCGATCCAGAAGGCCATAGAAAGCTTCAGAGTCAGCGACGAACACAAAGAAGAATTAAGGGGACTTAAAAGAACTGCCCGATGAATTGATAAGTATTCAATTAATTGTTCTTATGGATTATAATTAAGAAAGTATTTGCATAAAAGACAGGATGGGCATTGCTATGAAGATTAAGACAGGGATTAAGACAAAATCAGTATTATTGGCACTTATGCTTGCAGCGACTGTTCCGGCACTTACCATCACCGGCTGTATGTCTGAAGACGCCGTAGAAGATGAGACGGATGGAGCGCTTAAGATTATTAACAAGGCTGCGGAGAGTGAGCAGAATACCACTGTGAACATACCGGAAGAAGACCTGCATAACTCTAATATCAAGGCTATAGGTACGGATTATAACAGTGCCGCGCCAGAAGATTGTACAATAAGTGCGGAATTTACGATTAAGGATTTTAATCTAGATGAAGGAACACTGACATTTAAGGCTTATACAGAGGAGCTGTTCGAGGCCTCGGAGATATCGCTTATGCAGATAGGAGATACTCTTAATGTAGGCGGTGAAGCGATTGTCGTTGAGTCCATACAGGATAAAGATGGAGAGCTTATAATTAACGGCGGCATAGAAGAAGGCGGTACGGATCTTATCACCAACGGAACCGGTACATACAAGGTACACGGAATGGATGATTACGCCACATATGTTCAGATCGGCGGAAGTACACTTCCGATCAGTGAACAGCTTACGATAAGTGATGCCTATAAGGATGCATCTGCTCCCGTAGAAGCTGATTATGAGGGATTAAGCGACTACCTTGAAGGCTTGGAAGGCGCATCTGATTCGTACACATATCTGGCGACACAGATAACAATACAGAATGGTAAGATAGTTAACATAACAAGGAGATGGATTCCATAATGAGAAAGGTTTTGATTTTTCTGGCAGACGGATTTGAAGAGATAGAAGGTCTTACGGTAGTAGATCTGTGCCGTAGAGCATGTATTGATATAACGACGGTATCAATTACCGACAAGGCTGAAGTGGTCGGCTCGCACGGTATAGCACTTAAGACGGACACAACCATAGATGCGGCAGATTTCACAGGGGCAGACATGATAGTACTTCCGGGAGGAATGCCCGGAACCAAGCATCTGGAAGTCTGCGATAAGCTTATGAATCAGGTCGATGCTTTCATATCAGGCGGTAAGAAGGTAGCGGCCATATGCGCGGCACCGACAATCTTAGGTCGTAAGGGTCAGCTTAATGGTAAGAAAGCTTGCTGCTATCCCGGTATGGAGGGTGAGCTTACGGGCGCCGAGGTATCATACGATGCTGTAAGTGTTGCAGGCAACATCATCACAAGCCGCGGTCTTGGTACGGCGATACCATTTACGCTAGCGATTATAGAGGCGCTTGCGGATAAGAATACTGCTGATAGAATAGCGACAAGTGTGGTATATAAATAAAGAGGGATTCTGTTTTGTGAGAGGGGCAAACGGAGATGGAGACAGGTGAGAAGAAAGATGGGATACTTAAGAAGAAGTATCTGATTATTGCTGCGGCTATTATAGTCGTGGCTGTTATTGCCGTATTTTCGGCGATACTTATTAAGAACGGCGGAAGAATAAGAGCGACAACCATGCGAATGCTTCGTATGGAAGGAACTGTTACTCTTGAAGAGAACGGTAAGTTCAAGACCATAATCGATAATCTGCGACTTAAGAGCGGCGATGCGCTTAATACGGAAGTAGAGTCGCTTGCATCCATAAGTCTTGACGAGACCAAAGTCATCACTATGGATGAACTCAGTCGTGCTGAGTTTAATCAGAAGCGTAAGATGCTTGATCTTAATCTGACGAAGGGTTCGTTATTCTTCGAGGTATCTAAGCCTCTTGAAGATGACGAGACTTTTGATATCAGAACCTCGACAATGGTCGTGGGTATCAGAGGCACATCAGGATATGTGACGGTCGATAACGAGAATAGATGGAATATTGTCGTTACGGATGGAACGGTTCATGTTACAGGTATCAATCCCAATACAGGAGAGACAATAGAGACAGACGTACCTGCAGGACAGAGATGTACGGTATATCTTTATGACAGGGATGAGAAGTCCGTTCTGTTTACTTTGGAAGAGGTAAAAGAGGATGAGATCCCTGACTTTGTCGTGAATATTCTAAGAGATGACTCTGAATTGTTAGAGAAGGTTGTGAATGATACAGATTGGTCAGAACCTGCAATTCTAAGAATAGAGACTGTTAAGGAAGAGCCCCAAGATATTAAAGAAGCAGTTCCTGAGACAGAAGAGGAAGAGACAGAGACTGAGACTGAGGAAGAACCTGTAGTTGAGGTGAAGAAAGATAACTCGGAGAGCAGAGTTAAAGAACTGATCGCAGCAGAGAATGAAGATAATACATTCCTTCTTATTGACGGAACGGTATTCGATCCCGAATTCTATGCAAAGATGAATCCTGAAATAGCTGCACTGCTTGGTAATGATAAGTATGCATTGCTTGAATATTATCTTAAGTACGGTAAGGCCGGTGGCCACTCAGCCAATCAGGAAGAGGAGAATAAGAAATTAGCAGCTTTGCAACCTGAGGAAGAGGAAGAAACCGAAGAATCCAAAGAGTCAGAAGAACCTGATAATTCTACTAGTAATGTTGTAATGGGATTCTCTGTTAGTAACGGTGTGGTTAGTTATAATGGTACACCAATAGGACAGATTGCTCAAAACGGAGACTTGCAAATTACAGCACAGGGCACATACACATTGCCCATTACAATCGGAAATACAACATATAATGCAAGTGATATAGAAACATTTAGTATGCCGACGGGCACAATTTTAAATGATAGTTCTATGAATTCTAGTGATGTGCAAGCTCGTGTTGGAAATTCAGCTAATGTAATTACAATTAATGGAGCCAATATGTCGGTAACAGGCTCTAGCACTACCGGTCTTGAGGGAAATCCCAGAACCGGTCAAGGAATTCTTGACATGATAGGTTCAACGGGAATAACTTATAAACTTGGTGGTAAAGAGATGCGACTAGTAGATAATGGTACATCAATAGAAGTATATGAAAATGGTAATTCCACTCCAAGTTATAATAGTCTAAGCAGTAATTCTCAATATATGAATGCACATTCAGATTATGCCTCTTTCAGAGATCAGTCAGGTACAGGAACAGGATCTTATAGTATATACACGAATGGCACAATAGTTCATAATCCATAATTTGTCTTTATCTTCGCCGGGTATCGGGCACACCGATATCCGGCGTTTTCTATGCCATAAAATTTTTTTCAAAAAAGATGTTGACAGACAAATAAAAGGGGTGTATTATCTATTCATAACATTCCTACGGAATAAGTAGGGATTAAGAAACAAACAACGTACATTGACATTTACATATATGAAAAATCTGATAAAATAAGAAAGACGCACATAAGTGTATTACAGAAAGGACTTTGCTTATTATGGAAGAAGCAATCATCCGTATAGAGAATGTATCCAAGACATTCGTTACGTCGGATAATACAGTGGAAGCGCTTAAGAATATCAACTTATCAATAGGTAAGGGTGAGATATTCGGAATCATAGGTATGAGCGGAGCCGGTAAGTCGACTCTGGTACGTACCCTTAATTTCTTAGAGAAACCCACTGAAGGAACAGTCATCATAGAGGATAAGGATTTATCTAAGTTATCCGAGAAGGAGATCCGTAAGGTCAGAACAGAGATAGCGATGATCTTTCAGAGCTTTAATCTTCTGGCGCAGAGAACAGTCTTAGACAACATATGTTTCCCGCTTGAGATAGTCGGAACACCCAAGGCTAAGGCCAGAGAGAGAGCCAGAGAACTTCTTAAGATAGTAGGACTTGAGGCTAAGGAGGCGTCCTATCCGTCACAGTTATCGGGCGGACAGAAGCAGAGAGTGGCAATAGCCAGAGCATTAGCAACTAATCCGAAGATTCTTCTTTGTGATGAAGCGACAAGCGCACTTGATCCCACGACTACGAAGGCAATACTTAAGCTTCTTAAGGAGATCAATGAGAAGTACGGTATCACGATAGTCATAATCACACACGAGATGACCGTGGTACAGGAGATATGCTCACACGTAGCCATCATTGATGAGGGAGTACTTGCAGAGCACGGAACGGTTGAGGAAGTGTTCTCACATCCCAAGAGCAAGGCAGCCAAGAAGTTGGTATTCATGGTTAACCACTCAACACCTCGTATGGATGGCAGGAGATGTATCCGAATCACATTCACCGAGAATTCGTCTTTTGAACCGGTCATAGCCAATATGGTACTTGAATGCAATGCACCGGTTAATATACTCTTGGCAGATACACAGGACATTGGCGGTATAGCCCACGGACAGATGATACTTCAGCTACCTGAAGAAGTGGCTACACAGGAGAAGATGATTGAGTATCTTAAGAGATGTAATTTAAGCGTAGAAGACGAGGAATGGCCTTGTGATTAAGGCTTAAGGGAGAATAGATTATGTGGAGCAGAGAAGTAACCAATATGATTATAGTAGGTGTGGGACAGACTCTTACGATGACACTTGTTTCTACACTTATCGCATATCTGATAGGATTACCCCTTGGAATAGCGTTGGTGGTAACTGCAGACGGCGGACTTAAACCGAATAAGCTGGTATACAAGGTTCTTGATGTAATAGTTAACATAACAAGAAGTATTCCTTTTCTTATCTTACTTATATTGATAATACCGATTACGAGATTCATCGTAGGTAAGAGTTACGGAACGGCCGGTACAATACCGCCTCTTACACTCGCAGCAGCACCCTTCATCGCAAGAATGGTGGAGTCCTCCCTAAGAGAAGTTGATTCGGGTGTGATAGAAGCGGCACAGAGTATGGGAGCCGACATCTGGACAATCATATTTAAAGTAATGATAGTAGAGGCTAGAACATCCCTTATAGTCAATGCCACAATAGTACTCGGAACGGTACTCGGTTATTCGGCCATGGCAGGAGCCGTAGGCGGTGGCGGATTGGGTGATATTGCGATCAGATACGGATATCACAGATATCAGACCGATATAATGATAGTTACGGTAGTACTTCTGGTATTACTCGTACAGATAATGCAGGTCATCGGTACGAAGATAGCGACCCGCATAGATAAGAGAAATATTTAATTAAGGTATCGCAGGGACAACCCTATGATATAGAAAGATTTAAGATGAAGAATAGACAGAATACAAGCTTCATCGGACAGGAGGAGAATATTATGAAGAAGAGAATTTTAGCATTACTCAGTGTAACAGTACTTACAGCAGGACTTCTTACAGGTTGCGGAAGCAAGGGTAGTTCTGATGATAAGGTTATCAAGGTTGCAGCATCAGAGACACCTCACTCAGAGCTTTTAGAGCAGGTTAAGCCTATCTTAGAGCAGCAGGGATATACACTCGAGGTTACGGTATTTGATGACTATGTACAGCCCAACCTGGTAGTAGAGAGTGGTGAATTCGATGCCAATTACTTCCAGCACATTCCTTATCTTAACAGCTTCAACGAAGAGAAGGGTACACACCTTGTTAATGCCGGCGGTATCCACTATGAGCCTTTTGGAATCTATCCCGGTAAGGAGAGCGATCTTGCCAATATCGATGGTGCATCATTTGCAATCCCTAACGATACTACCAACGAAGCAAGAGCACTCTTACTTCTTCAGGACAACGGTTACATCACACTTAAGGATGGTGTAGGTCTTGAGGCAACAGTCAATGATATTACAGAGAACCCTCACAACATTGAGTTTGTAGAGGTTGCAGCTGAGCAGGTTACAAGAACACTTCCCGATGTTTCATTCGGTATCGTTAACGGTAACTACGCTATAGAGGCAGGCTTATCAGTAGCTAAGGATTCACTTGCATTCGAGAGCGCTGATTCAGAAGCAGCTAAGACATATGTGAATGTCATCGCAGTTAAGGAAGGTAACGAGAACTCAGATAAGATCAAGGCTTTGGTTGCAGCACTTAAGTCAGATGATATCAAGAAATACATCGAAGATAATTATGATGGTGGTGTAATACCTTTCAACTAAGATAATATGTATTCATTATCGACATACTGAATACGAAACACAAAACAGGGCTTACGAGAATCTCGTAAGCCCTGTACTTATTTATGTGATATATCTTACTTGAAGTATCTGTTATAGAGTCCTAAGAATGCCTTGCCGTGTCTTGCCTCATCTCTTGCCATCTCATGAACCGTATCATGGATTGCATCAAGATCAAGAGCTTTAGCTCTCTTTGCCAGATCTACTTTACCGGCAGTAGCACCGTTCTCAGCATCGATTCTCATCTCAAGATTCTTCTTGGTAGAGTCAGTAAGTACTTCTCCAAGTAATTCTGCGAACTTAGCAGCGTGCTCAGCTTCTTCCCATGCAGCTTTGGCATAGTAATCACCTACTTCGGGATAACCTTCTCTATAAGCCTGACGGCTCATTGCAAGGTACATGCCGACTTCAGAACACTCACCGGTGAAATTTGAACGAAGATCTTCAATGATATCATTGGGAACACCCTTAGCCACACCTACTACATGCTCTGCAGCCCATGTCATCTCGCCTTCCTGCGCATTAAATTTCTCTGCAGGTGCATGACATACGGGGCACTCTGCCGGAGGGTTATCTCCCTCATGTACATAACCGCAAACTGAACATACATACTTCATACGTAATCTCCTTTTCATTTTATAGAATCAGTTAATATTACCCTTAAATGTATCTTACAATCGGCTAATTTCTTAGTCAATTAAGATTTTGTATTATTTCATAAACAATGTTATACCATAATAAATTTATGCTATTATGTATGCATGGGCAAATGGAGTGATTGGCGTAACTGGAATAAACATGATAAGAAAGTTATCAACAGTATAGTAGGTGATCTTAAGGATCATCCTACTGTTCTTCAGATGCGCGAATATAAGCAGCACGGTAAAACATCCACATATGATCATTGTATGGCTGTTGTCAGGGCCAGTTATAAGCTTGACAGACTCTTACATACCAAGTGTGACCGCAAGGCTTTACTTCGCGGTGCAATGCTCCATGATCTTTTTCTGTATGACTGGCATGACTCATCGACTCATACAGGTATGCACGGATATGTTCATGCCGATACTGCACTTAAGAACGCCACCAATCATTTCGGAATAGGCAAGAAAGAGCAGTCTATTATCTACAGCCATATGTGGCCGCTTAATATTTCTCGTATACCCAAAAACCGCGAGGCATGGGTTGTATGCCTCGCGGATAAATATGTCTCAATTAAGGAGACGATTCACAGAAGATAGATTAGATTGTGAACATCTTCACGTTCTCTCTAAGTTCTTCAGCAATCTGCTTAAGGCTCTCAGCCTTCTCAACGACATCTTCCATGTTATCATCAAGCATTGACAGTGAAGCAGAAGTCTCTTCTGTAGAAGCCGCATTCTCTTCTGATACCGAAGAAAGCGATTCAACTGATTCAAGAATAGAATTCTTATTATTATCAAGAGACTGTACAAGGCTGAGAATCTGCTTATTGCCTGTCTCGGTCTCACGAAGCATAGCCAACATTTCTTCGAATGATGCGCTCATGCTGGTAAGAGCATCTGCCTCTTCTTCTGTAGCACTTCTGATATCTTCAGTGAGTGATTTGTTCTTATCGGAGAGATCTGTGATCTGCTTAAGCATATCGGTAATCTCATTGGCTGCACCGTTAGATTCTTCAGCAAGATCCTTGATATTATCGGCAACGACTGCGAATCCCTTGCCGGCCTCACCTGCTCTTGCAGCCTCGATGGAAGCATTAAGTGCAAGAAGGTTGGTCTGGTTGGCAATAGAGATAATAAGTTCTGCAGCCTGAGAGATCTGAGCCACAACTTCTGCGGTCTCGCCAACGGATTCTGATACCTGGTTGGCCTTGGATCTCGTATTCTGTCCTGATGTCATAAGGTCCTTTAACTGACCCTGTACTCTTGTAGATTCATTGATAACGGTACGACCGTTCTCAAGGTTGGAATTAGCAGCTTCCAATACGTTCTCAACTGCATTACCGATATTAATCGTGATATCGGATGTAGACTGTACATCGCCTGCCATTGCAGTAGCACCGTTGGCAAGATCCGATACGGCCTGATTGATATCTGCCGTAGCTCTCTGGCTGTCTGATATCTTATCCTTGGCTTCTGTTGCACTCTCATCAACAACCTGTGCATTGCCGACGATCTTGCGAAGGACATCATGGAGAGTATGTCTCATACTCTCTGCGGAATTAGACATTTCCCTGAATTCCTTAATTGGAGAGTCGGATTCTAGGTGTGTAACGAAATCACCGGTAGCCATTCTGTCAATACCCTCAGCCACTTTCTTAACTCCGTCTGAAAGTGACTTAGCAGTAACAAGGACAAGTCCGTAGAGAAGTACAATTATAATTAAGAAGAGAACACTTACGGTCATAACCTTGGCATTCATCGACTTCTTAGCTGCTACTGCCTGTTCCTCTGCCCAAGCCTCTACTATATCGGTCATGCAGGAGATGGAATCTCTTGTTGTCTCAAACTGCTCATTGAATGCGGTCTGATCACCTTCCCCTGTCTTGAAATCAAAGCAGTTAAGCCAAGCATTATAATTAGCCATGAATTCTTCAGAGTATGTCTTATAATTCTTGCCGTCAACCAATACTTCCGTATAGAGATGGTTATCGCTCTTGGCAATGTCATTGGAAGCATTGACTCTCTCAAGAACCTGTGCAAGGTTATCATCATAGTCCTGTACTCTTACAGCAAGTAAACCTTCCATTATATCGGGCGGCAGATTACCGTCTGACTGAGTAATACTTAAATACTGCTGAGCGGCATTCATTGCCTGATAGAAGTCTCTGTCCGCATTGACAAGCTTGTTATTAACCTGATACAGAGTATCATAATACAGACCTGATGCATCATTATAAGTAGTGTTCATCTCTTTGCCCATCATCACAATAGATAGCGCAAGACAGATAACAACCGGTAATACCAGCATCTGTAATGCTATCATGAAGGATAAATTGGCTTTAGCAAAAATCTTCTTCATTAGTAAATTCCTCCGTCATAAACCAAAAAACTCACAAACTGATGTCATAACTCTGATGCTGATAGATTATAATTATAACACGTTGCGAGTAATTTGTATATATTTTCTGTATTTTCTATAAAATATTTATAAATTTCCGTCTATTTTGCCCTGTCAACTATAGAAGCATCATAGTCTCTTCCCTTGGTAATCTTAAGCATTCTCTTTACGTATAAGAAGGCTTCATCCTCTCCTTTGTCTCTCATATACTTAAGAGCTGCCTCAAGTACAGCCCTGGTATCCGGATCTATCATAAGATGCGATGCACTCTTATTATAATAATTCCAGGGATCGGCACAGGTATATTTATTACCGTTATATGCAACGCAAGCCGCATAACGATCCGCGATCATCTCAGCCACATACTTAAGAGGCATCCTGCAACCGCCCATATGGCCTTCCCCCTCGGGAATATAGTCGATCCAATATTCGAAGTGATGCTTATTGCGTCCCTTATGATGAAGCCAGCTGCTTGATATTCCGGTGAGATATCTGTCGGTGGCATTGGGTGAGAATGTTCCGGAATAGTAACGCACGCTGGGAATAAATTCCGTGGGAGAGAATTTGCTCATATCATGCATTATTCCCTGCATGTATATTCCCATTTTAAAACAGCCGTGCCTTACATGCTTCTTATGTGTAAGTACCGTCCCGATGTGACCGAACAGTCGCTTAGCAAAGCTTAATTCCTTATATGCCGAATAGTCTCTTTCGGTAGTTGTATCAGGCATTATTCCTAACCTCCGTTAATTTGTCTGTTATTATCATAAGAACATAGGCGGTAACGATACTGAGGATCAGTGCCATAAGTATAGCCACTTTATAATCAAGATATCCGAAGAAAGCACCGACCCATCTGTATATTCCCCAGTGAATACAGAATATAGGCATACTTAAGCGTCCAAGAAGACTTATTATCCTGCCGCCTATTCGTGAAGTATATGTCATTTTGCTTAGGGAAAAACAAATGGCAACTAAGATTATGTATAACGAAGCCATCTCGCCGATTCCGGTGACACCTCTTATTACTAAGAATAAGAAGATGATATACAGGATTACCTCTATTATGGTAGGAATGATTGAAGACTCAGTCAACCGTAATTTGTCATTAAGGACCGTCAGCAGATAGTAAATCGCACAACCAAGCAACATACTTGATAAGCCGCGAAGTATTCCGGTATTGATAAATCCCAGGAAACTCTGCCACGGAAGTATACCGCCGTATTTATATAAGAAAAGAACCTGTATGGCAATAGGAACAAGCCATACAAGAACATGTGAGAATATCTTACCCAATCTGAAAGAAAGCCACATTAGTAGCGGAAGTGCAAATAACATCGCCGAGAGATACCACATGGGGGCATTCCGGTATGTCAGAAGATCAAGGTTCATAAGACCGGTAAGAGGTAAGAAGAATAATTCTATAATAAACGGCTTGATCTTAGAAATAATGTCAGCCAATGATAAGCCTGTTCCGGTTCTTACGGCAATCACACATTCAAGAATATAGACTATGATCGTTCCGAATGCCGCATAAGGGAATACTCTGATTAACTTCTTAATGGTGTATTTGATTGAATATAATAAAGGCTTATCGGGAACAGAGCCCGAAGCATTTAACTTACCGACATGTCTTATGGCATAGTATCCGGTCAGAATAAAAAAAGCATCCGCAGCCAATCCGCCGGATGGCAGCAATGCAGGTCTGTTAACATTCACATGTCCGGAATGATGCATAAATATGATCATGCAGAGCATGAATCGAAGCAACTCAATGAATCTGTTCTTATCTTCAATTCTTAGATTTCTGTCATTTGCTCTCATAGACCACATTATAGCGAAAAAGTCACTGTTTATCAAGGGTTAAGATAGTGTGGCAACACCCTGTCAAACGACAAAATGAAAAGAATATAAATATTTTTGTAAAATATACTTGACATTATTCCATAGCGGGTTTATTATAAGCTCATGAAAGGGAAAGACGTCACTCTTTCATAACAACAAACTTAGCGGCAAAACATACTAATTGATTTTGATTGAGAGAAATAGGAGATAACAAAATGAATGCTAAAGGATTAGGATTTGTAATCGGTTTAATAATTGGTCTGATATTGGTGGTTATTCTATTCAGATTCGCCAATACTGATAAGAAGCTTAAAACAGAATATGATGAGCGTCAGGAGAAGGTAAGAGGCAAAGCATATAAGTACGCATTTTATACGGCACTCGCAGTGCAGGCACTGTTATGTACCGCTTCAATATGCCAGATAGAGATACCCATAGAAGATTATATACTTCATTTCATAGGAATACTCTTCGGATGCCTGGTGCTTGGTGCATACTGCATCTGGAACGGAGTATACTGGGGTCTTAATAATGATCATAAGAGATACGGTGTAGTATTTGCAGTATGCATAGTACTTAATCTTATTGCTGTAGTCGGACCCGTAATGGCAGGAATGTTATTTGAGAAAGACGGTAAGATAGGAATGCCGGCACTTAACTTCTTGATTATCTTTATGATGGCTGTATTCGGCATTGAATTCCTCATAAAGGGTGCTATTGATAAGAAGACAGACGCTGACGACATGGAGGAGGAATGATTATGAAGAATCTCAGACTCAAGGCCGCAAGAGCCGGTCTTGATATGTCGCAGGATGATCTGGCCAAGGCAGTGGGCGTATCAAGACAGACAATAAGCTCAATAGAGAAAGGGGATTATAATCCCACCATTAACCTCTGCATTAATATATGCAAGGTACTTAATAAGACACTGGATGATTTGTTCTGGGAGACCGAAGCGTAATGCTTCGGTCTTTTACTATGGGCAAAGAAGCCGTACTATGCTACTATTAATCTATGATGAGTGATAATGATCTATATAAATATACAGAAGAGCTGGTCATAAGAGCGGAGATTAAGGAAGAAGGCTATACGGACCGATTCCTCAAAGAAATGCAGGATCATCCGAAGATTAAGGAAGAATATGTCTTCTATTTGATGAACGGATCGTATTCCTGTGCTTATACAATTAAGGGAGTGTCCATAGCGGATATCATTATCTGGCAGATGGATCATTTCAAGGCATTACTTGATAATGCAGAGGCAATGAACAAGGGGAATCCGTATAAGATGACTATGCTTGGATTTGATACAATGATCAAAATGGAAGAGAATCCGGACTTATATATAGCGAAGATGCGTACAACAACCGGTACGGATTATCTGGGCAAATTCTAGAATTAACGGTTCGCCCCGAACCTCGTTTTATGAAAAATTAATATATATCTTAGTATTCGATTCTTTTTTTGGCAAAATCACGGTGGTATACTGTATTTATGAACCTTAGCAAAAGACTGACATTTACATTCGTGTCTTTAATGACGATACCGGTGGTATTGGCGATAGCTTCATGCATTTTCCTGATTGTGTATGATAATGCTCAGATATCAAGACAACTGGTAGTAGAGTCCATATGGATACTGATTGTGGTGTTGGTTGCCTTTGATATTATGTTAACCACATGGGTTAACAAGGGTGTCTTTCTTCATATCAAAGAACTGAATAAAGCCATGCAGGATATCGCAGAAGGCAATTTCGATCATGCGCTTGATTCGGAATCCGTGGATGGTGAGATAGCTGAACTGTTCGAGAGTTATGAGGACATGAGACTTAAGCTTAAGGAATCCGGTGAGGACAGAATTAAGGCTGAGTCGATGAACAGGGAGCTTATCAGTAATATCACTCACGATCTTAAGACACCGATTACGTCTATCAAGGGATATGCTGAGGGAATCTTAGACGGTGTGGCGGATACCGATGAGAAGAAGCAACGGTATATAAGGACCATATACGATAAGACGAAGGACCTTGACAGGTTGCTTAATGAGTTGACGTATTACTCGAGCATCGACAGTAACAGGATTCCGTATACTTTCCATCGAATAAATGTCGGCGAATTCTTTACTGACTGTATTGAAGAAGTGGGTATGGATCTGGGCAACCGGAATATTAAGCTTGATTTCGAGAATCTGCTTGAACCTGGAACAAGGATTATAGCTGATCCCATACAGTTGCGTAAGGTTATCGATAATATAATAGGCAACAGCATTAAGTACATGGACAAACCTGACGGACAGATAGAGATAAGGCTGCTTGATGCGGTTGACAGCGTAAGAGTTGAGATAGAGGATAACGGCAAGGGAATTGCCGCCAAGGATCTGGGTAATATATTTGAAAGATTCTATCGTACCGATGCGTCGCGTAATTCATCGCAGGGCGGAAGTGGTATAGGATTGTCGATAGTTAAGAAAATAATCGAGGATCACGGAGGTTATATCTGGGCAACCAGTAAGGAAGGGGAAGGCACATGTATGCACTTCGTGATACGTAAATATACGGAAGATAAGGTAAAAAGGGATACTGAGGAAACAGAGTTGGATTAAAGTACTTAAGGAGGAAATGATATGAACAAAGTACTTATCATCGAAGACGAGCAGACCATTGCGGAGCTTGAGAAGGACTATCTGGAGTTAAGCGATTTTAGTGTAGACATAGAGAACAGCGGCGATGCCGGACTTACCAGAGCTCTTAAGGAGGATTATGACATAATAGTCTTAGACCTTATGCTCCCCGGAATGGACGGATTCGAAGTATGTCGCAAGATACGTGAAGAGAAGCAAATACCGATTCTTATGGTATCTGCCAAGAAGGATGATGTTGATAAGATAAGAGGCTTGGGCCTTGGTGCCGATGATTATATGACCAAGCCCTTCTCACCCAGCGAGCTTGTTGCCAGAGTTAAGGCACACCTGTCACGCTATGAGCGTCTGATGGCGACCAATCAGAAGTTAAACGATATAATCGAGATTCGCGGAATCAAGATAGACAAGACCGCAAGACGTGTATATGTGGATGGAGAAGAGAAGCAGTTTACGACTAAGGAATTTGATCTGCTTACATTTCTTGCCGAGAATCCGAACCATGTTTATTCCAAGGAAGAACTGTTCCGTGAGATTTGGGATATGGATTCAATCGGTGATATCGCAACTGTCACAGTACATATTAAGAAGATAAGAGAGAAGATTGAGATAGATACATCCAATCCCCAATATATTGAGACCATATGGGGAGTAGGATACCGCTTCAAGGTATGACGTAATGGCAGGTAATACAGACACCAAGGAAGCTTTGATCGATGCATTTATAGAATTGGGCTCCCATAAGACTCTGGATAAGATCACTATCGGTGAGATAGCAGACAAGGCCGGAGTTATCCGGTCCACCTTCTATAATCATTTTCATGATAAATATGAGGTGATCGAGGCTGTTATAAGAGACAGGCTCTTAGGAAGGGTCGATGTGCTCATAGAGAACGGTATGTTGTATGAGACCATTGTGGTCATAGGACGCAATATCCTTCCGCATAAGGAATTCTACAAGAACGCCGGCAAGCTGAAGGGCCAGAACTCTTTTGAATCTATAGTGGAAGAATGTGTGGCTGATATAGTGATGGAATTCTTTATGAAGGATCCGGATGTACATCATGCCAGGAATCCATGGATCACACCCCGACGGATAGCCGGCTTCTATGCACATATCATGACATATATATTTATGTTGTGGATCGAGGCGGATATGGCTGTATCCCCCGAGGATATGGCAGAGATATATAAATATCTTGAGGGTAAGAGTCTTATCGATGCCTTCAGGGATATGGGTGTAGATGCCGAAGAATGGGTCTGGAAGCAGGATAAACTCAAATGATCCGGCATTCAGACGACACAGCGGGAGATGAGTAAGCCAAATGACAACATAACACTAGGAAGTGTCAATTCTGCATAGACAAATAACTGCAAATGTCTAACCAGACACAACATTAGCAGACAAATATATTATACAAAACAACGCATATTGAAGACTGTACATTTACTTATGTACAGTCTTTTTCTATACTCTGAGGCGAAGGGCGGACAAAGAACCGCAATATTACAGTGATTCAGACAGTACAGAACCAAAGAAGTGAAAGAAGGTGTCACATGAAAGCGTTTAGTAAGGGAATCGTGAAAATGCGTTACATCATACTGATAGCAGCGATAGCACTGCTTATCCCTTCAGCCATAGGTTACTTCAATACGAGAGTCAATTATGACATACTCTCATACCTTCCGGGGGATATAGAGACCATGAAGGGTCAGGATATCCTGGCTGAGGATTTCGGGACCGGAGCTTTTTCCATGTGCGTGGTACAGGGAATGGAGCTTAAGGATGTAGCAAAACTTAAGGAGAAGATCGAGGGCGTTGATAACGTTAAGGAAGTCATCTGGTACGACTCATTTATGGATCTGTCCATACCGGTGGACATTCTGCCGGATGAGCTTAAGGATGCTTTCATAAACGGAGATGCGACTATGATGGTCGTTCTGTTCGACACTACGATGTCATCGGACGAGACCATGGAAGCCATCACGCAGATACGAAAGGTCACACAGAAGCAGGCATTCATAAGCGGTATGTCAGCGGTAGTCACCGATACCAGAGACTTATCGGATTCCGAGACGCCTATATATGTAGCTATAGCTGTTGTGCTCTCCGCACTGGTATTGAGTATTACGATGGATTCATTTTTAGTACCCGTATTCTTCCTCTTAAGTATAGGAATGGCTGTTATATACAATCTGGGAAGCAACGTCTTCTTAGGACAGATATCTTATATAACAAAAGCACTTGCAGCGGTATTACAGCTTGGTGTCACAATGGACTACTCGATATTCCTCTGGCACAGCTATAAAGAAGAACAGGTCGCTACGGGCGGAGATAAGAAAGAGGCTATGGCAAATGCGATCACAGCCACTTTTACAAGTGTGATCGGTAGTTCGGTCACAACGATCGCCGGCTTCATAGCACTCTGTTTCATGAGCTTCACACTCGGACTGGATATGGGTGTTGTGATGGCCAAAGGTGTCGTGTTTGGTGTCATCTGTTGTGTAACGGTACTTCCGTCAATGATCCTTATATTTGACAAGGCGATCGAGAAGACATCTCATAAGCCTTTACTTCCGGATCTTGGCTTTATCTCAAACCGGGTTACCAAGCACTATGTGATATTCGCGATCCTCTTCGTCATCATATGGATACCGGCGATCATCGGATACAGAAACACACAGGTCTATTACAACTTGGACAGTACTCTTCCGGAGACATTGGACAGCATAGTAGCCAATAAGAAACTTGAAGAGACTTTTGAGATGAATGCGACACATGTGCTCTTAGCCGACAGCACTCTGGATGACAGATCCATGAGAGACATGCTCGACGAGATCGGTGATGTTGCGGGCGTAAAGTCGGTGATCGGTCTTGACAGTTTCGTGGGTCCCATGATCCCGAAGGACTTTATTCCCTCGGACATTAAGGAGAAGCTTGATAACGGAACTTACCAGATGATCATGATCATGTCCGAATACAAGGTGGCTTCGGATGAAGTCAATGCGCAGGTAGATGAGATCAATACGATCATGGATAAATATGACAGAACTGCAATGCTCATAGGCGAAGCGCCCTGTACCAAGGATCTGATCAATATAACGGATAAGGATTTCAAGACCGTATCGGCAGTATCGATCGGTGCGATATTTGTGATAATCCTCTTTGTATTCAAGTCAGTATCGCTTCCGGTACTCTTGGTTGCAGTTATAGAGTTCGGTATCTTCATCAACCTGGGTATACCATATTACACGGGGACGAAGCTTCCGTTCATAGCGTCCATCGTCATAGGTACCATACAGCTTGGTGCGACCGTAGACTATGCGATACTTATGACTAACAGATACAAGACCGAGAGATATGCCGGAGCAGACAAGAAAGAAGCCATATCTCTTGCACATAAAGCAAGCATACAGTCAGTCATCGTATCAGCATTAAGTTTCTTTGCAGCAACCTTCGGAGTAGGCCTCTACTCCAACATAGATATGATCAGTTCTCTTTGCTCACTGATGGCAAGAGGCGCGCTGATCAGCATGACAGTAGTCATTTTCGTCCTGCCGAGTGTCTTCATGATATTTGACGGACTGATAATAAGAACAAGTAAGGGATTCAGAGTTAAGTCATCAGATAAAAATGCAGGTACTCATACGGGCACCAAGGTAGCGACAGCATAAGAAGATGACGGACAGAAAGGAGTTATCGTATGTGGACTAAGGAAAATGCGATCAAAACAATAAGTTGTATAACAGCAACGGCACTGGCAGCAGGTGCCATAGGAGTGGCATATGTGAACACTACACCCGGTATCGACGGTATAAGACTTGCCGGCATAACGGCACAGGAAGAGAGTGATGCAAGCGTAATGATGGAAGAGGCAGCGGCTTCACCCGAGAAGCAGGCAGACCTTCTCCAGAATATCATCGCTACACAGGTTGGATCAGTCGGAAGCAGTGTTGACAAAGAAGAGAGCGTATATATAGTTGCCGATGCAGCAGGCGGAGCCAAAGAAGTCATCGTGAGTGACTGGCTTAAGAATACTTCCGGTGCAAAGACCATTACGGATAATACGGACCTTAAGGATATCGTCAATGTCAAAGGTGATGAGACTTATACGACCAAGGGCGACGACATAGTATGGGATGCCGAAGGTTCTGATATCTACTATCAGGGAACGACAGACAAGGCACTCCCTGTTGATATGAACATCACATACTATTTAGATGGCAAAGAGATATCCGCAGAAGATCTGGTTGGTAAGTCAGGTGATGTGAAGATTCGTTTCGATTACAGCAACAATGCGACATATGAGGCTGCGATCAAGGGTGAAGAGACAGAAGTCTATGTTCCCTTTACAACAATGACGGCCATGATGCTTCCTACGGACAGGTTCACCGATGTCACCGTAACAAACGGCAAGGTCATGAGCGAAGGTAACAACAATATAGTCTTAGGTCTTGCTTTCCCGGGTCTTACGGACAGTCTTGATCTTGACAGGGAAGAACTTGCCGATAAGGATATCGAGATTCCCGAGTATTTCGAGGTTGAGGCTAAGGTCAATGATTTTAAGCTTGATATGACACTTACGGTTGCATTAAGTGATGCTCTTTCGGACATTCATCTGACAGACTCTATCGACTTAAGCTCTGTTGAGGAGAGTGTCGATGATCTTAAAGATGCAACAGGTCAGCTTGAGGACGGCAGCAAGGCTTTGGCAGACGGTGTTAAGACCTTAAGTGAGAAGACAGGAGAGTTCAGTGACGGAGCAGGTAAACTTGCAAACGGTATCACTGAATACACAGATGGAGCTTCTGCTCTGGCATCAGGTATAGATACGGTAAAAAACGGAACCTCTGAGTTATCGGAAGGCGCAGCTAAGTTAAGTGACGGAGCGAACACTTTGTCCGCAGGTGCAAAGGAACTCAACGATAAGGTTCAGGCCATATCACTTCCCGAAATGTCAGGACTTACTGATGAGCAGAAGGCAGGCATTGCAGCAGCAGCTGCAGCTGATTCGGATGGCATGATCGCAGCCGGAGCTTCACAGGTGGCAGACGGAATAGCAAGTTCAATAGCATCTGCATCCGGAGATCTTTCATCATCTGTAAGCAGTGCTGTGTCAGATGCTCTTAGCAGTAAACAGTCAGAAATAGTTACCCTTTTGTTAAGTTATACGGATGATGCTGGAAATTCGTTGCTGACACAAGATCAGGCAGTTGATATTACATCATCTATACTGAAAGGAATAGGAACTGCTATCAACGGTGAATTAAGTAATATGAGCTCTTCGTCGGTAGATACGGATGCCATCAAGGGTGCGGTAAAGACCGGTATGAAAGAAGTTGCAAAGGCTGCAGCCGTATCAGGTGCAGAAGGAGTCATGGGTCAGGTAGGTTCGACAATGTCAGGCTACGCTCCTATGATCCAGCAGCTTAAGGACGGCACGGCAGCATTAGCAAACGGAGCTTCAGAAGTAGCAAACGGTGCAAGTGCTCTTTCAGACGGAGCAGGCAGGCTTGACAGCGGAGTAGGCGAACTTAAGAGCGGCGCAGATAAATTAGTCGGCAATAATGATGCTTTAAAGGACGGTGCAGGACAGCTGGCAGACGGATCTAAGAAGTTATCAGACGGTGTAGGTACTCTTCTTACAGGTGCCAATGACTTAAGCAACGGTATGGTCAGATTCGATAAGGAAGGCATAGATAAGCTCACATCTTCTTTCGAGGATGAAGGAGAGAAGGTTGTTGACAGACTCAATGCCACAATGGACGCAGCCAAGAGCTATCACAGTTTCTCAGGACTTGCAGACGGCAAGGAAGGCAACGTTAAGTTCATCATACGTACCGAAGCGATCAAATAAGCCGCAGTTAACATAACAAAGAATTAAGAACGATCATAATCAGAACGATCAAATAATACAGCCCACATACAATTCCCTTACATAAATGTGGTCAGACCCCGGGAGCTCTCTCTTGCCCCCGGGGTCTTGTATTTATGGTCAGATTCTATACGGGATCGTTTTTATTTAGGGTATTGACAAATTATATTTGATACAATATAATATGACACAAGACAAAGTAAATGTATTTCCAAAAGGAGGGACAATATGAGCTTTTATGATTACAGTGTAACGACACCTGCAGGCGATGACATATCTATGAAAGAGTACGAAGGAAAGGTAGTAATGGTAGTTAATACCGCAACAGGCTGCGGATTCACACCGCATTATAAGGACATCGAGGCCATGTATGAGAAATATCATGACAAAGGATTTGAAGTGGTAGATGTTCCTTGTAACCAGTTCGCGGGACAGACACCCGGAACCGATGAGGATATTTATGAATTCTGTACACTTAAGTACAATACTCAATTTCCTCAGATGAAGAAGTCGGATGTTAACGGTGAGACTGCGCTTCCGCTTTTCTCTTATCTTAAGGAACAGCAGGGATTCAAGGGATTCGGTAAGGGCCCCAAGGCATTGGCAATGGGCGCAATGCTCTCTAAAATCGATAAGGATTACAAGAATAATCCGGATATTAAGTGGAATTTTACCAAATTTATTGTTGATAGAAGCGGTAATGTAGTTGCAAGATTTGAACCTACTGCTAAAATGGAAGAGGTAGACAAATTCGTGGCAGGATTAATGTAGGAATGGAGACAACATGGCACAGGAGTATGAACAGCTTTTGTTAAAAAATCAATTATGCTTTCCTTTGTATGCGTGTGGCCGTAAGATAGTGAGCCGTTATACGCCTTATCTTAAGCCGCTTGGACTTACATATACACAGTATGTTGTGTTTATGGTTCTGTGGGAGAAGGAAAGCATTAATGTGGGACAACTTGGAAGTATACTCCATTTGGACGCCGGAACACTGACTCCGTTACTTAAGAATCTTGAGAAAGAGGGATATGTGACAAGGAGTCGTTCCAAAGAGGATGAAAGAGTCACGCTTATCACCATCACGGATAAAGGCCAGGAGCTTAAGCAGAAGTGTAAGGATATTCCTGCTAAGGTATCTAAGGATAATATCACCTTATCTGAGAAGGATGCCAAGGAATTATACAGACTTCTGTATCTGTTTCTTGATGAGGAGTAGAGACTTATATGGATGATAAGTACATTCTTGACACTAAGTCCAATATGGCATTTCTTACACAGGGTACGCGTGACTTATTAAGTTTCGGTCATAAGTTCCCTTCACCCGGAGGCGAATCATATTATCTGGGTGATGATGGACAGCCCTGGGCGGACAGGCCGAGGCTGTTGTGGATCACTTGCAGAATGGCCCATGTATACAGCGTCGGTGCGATGTTGGGGCATGAAGGAAGTGCAGAATTGGTTGATGCTGCCTTAAGAGGTATCACCGGGTCATTACATGATGATGTGAACGGCGGATGGTATGCGGGTCTTGATTCTAATAATAATATTATGCCCGGTAAGCAGTGTTATGCCCATGCATTCGTAATACTTGCAGCTACAAGTGCGATGTTAGCCGGAAGAGAGGGTGCTGATAAGCTGCTTGACGAAGCACTGGATGTATATGATAAGTACTTCTGGAATGAGGAAGAAGGAATGTCCTGCGATACTTGGGATACGGAGTTTAGTAAGTGTGATTCCTACAGAGGTATTAATGCCAATATGCATACCGTCGAGGCTTTCCTTGCGGTTGCGGACACTCTTAAGGATGAAAGAAGTGAGATATACAGGGCAAGAGCGGGAAGGATAATAGACAGGGTGCTTGGATTTGCCATGGACAATGACTATAGAATTCCTGAGCATTTCACTTCCGACTGGAAACCCAACCTTGATAAGAATAAGGAACGTCCGAGTGATCCGTTTAAGCCCTACGGAGCAACTCCCGGACACGGTATAGAGTGGGCAAGGCTTATTGTTCAGTGGGCAGTTTCCACATACGGATTAAATGAGGATTCGGAAGGATATATTATAGAGGCGGAGAATCTGTTTAACAGGGCTGTCGGTGATGCGTGGAATTCAGACGGAGCACCGGGTATAGTCTATACCACGGACTGGGACGGTAATCCTGTGGTTCATGACAGGATGCATTGGACCTTAGCAGAAGCAATCAACTCATCTGCTGTTTTATATCGTGTGACACAGGATGAGGATTATAAAGAATATTACAGTGAATTTATGAGCTATCTTGATGAATCGGTAATGGATCACGATAAGGGTTCATGGTTCCATCAGCTTGATGAGCACAATCAGCTTAAGGGAACTGTATGGCCCGGCAAATCGGATCTGTATCACGCTCTGCAGGCGATGATCATTCCGTACTGCCCTATTCATCTCTCAATAGCGAAGTCGATTGAGCAATTATCCAAGGCTGAAGTATAATAGACATACAAGAGTAGGATGGATAAGATGAGTAATAATATAGCAGAGAATGAACCGAAGAGAGTATTTAAGTATTTTGAAGAGATAGCGGCAATACCACATGGTTCGCGTAATACCGCGGCCATAAGTGATTACCTGGTTGGATTTGCCGTATCTCATAATCTAAAGTACAGACAGGATAAGTTAGGTAATGTCATCATATGGAAGGAAGGTAAGGGGGATAAGTCCGTTATTCTTCAAGGTCATATGGACATGGTCTGTGAGAAAGAGGCCGGTTGCAATAAGGATATGGCAACAGAAGGCCTTGATCTGTATATAGACGGAGATTGTATCAGAGCTAAGGGAACAACCCTTGGAGGCGATGACGGTATAGCAGTAGCTATGACGCTTGCTCTGCTTGAAAGCGATGATAAGGAATTGCCCCCTATAGAGGCTATATTTACCGTGGATGAAGAGATAGGAATGTTAGGTGCGGCAGCAATAGACGTTTCCGATATATTAGGTCGTACCATGATAAATATCGATTCGGAGCAGGAAGGTGTGTTCACGGTCAGTTGCGCCGGAGGAGTGGTTGCCAATGCCAGAGTCTGCGTTAAGAGAGATGAACCGAGTTCGGATACGCAGTATTTAAGGATTGGTGTTGAAGGACTGATAGGCGGTCATTCGGGAATTGAGATACATAAGAATCGTGCAAATGCAATAGTCATACTCGGAAGAGTATTGGACAGATTGCGTGATGATGCGAATATAAGGATAACGGATATATCCGGCGGAGCGAAGGATAATGCCATCGCAGTGGCTGCAGAGGCAGTGGTCGCCGTAAGTGAAGATAAAGTTGAATCGGTCAGACATTCAGTCAATGCGGTTTTATCTGATATAGCGGTTGAGTATGCAACAACCGACCCTGATATTAAGATAGTATGTCAGGATGCCGGGGATATTTCCGTATTTCCGATGACGAAAGAAACGACATCTCATATTATATATATGCTGACTTGTCTGCCTAACGGAATACAGAGAATGAGCCCTGATGTTCCGGGTCTTGTACAGACATCCTTAAATATGGGCATTCTTAAGACAGAAGATGATTCAGTCACTCTTACTTTTTGCGTAAGAAGCAGTGTGGCATCCGAGAAAGAGATGCTTATACGCAGACTTATTACTTCAATGGAAGCGATAGGAGGAAGTATAGGTTTTGACGGAGATTATCCGGGATGGCAGTATCGTGTAGATTCGCCGCTCAGGGATATCATGCGGGAGATTTATGTGGAGCAGTACGGTGCCGAACCTGATATAGAGGCGGTTCATGCCGGAGTAGAGTGCGGATTCTTTGCTGATAAACTGTCGGGACTTGATTGTGTATCAATAGGCCCCAATCTTCATGAAATTCATACATACAGAGAGAGTATGGAGATTGAATCAGTTGCAAGGACATACAGATTGGTGTTGGCGACGCTTAGAAAGATTGCATCGGTTGCTTAAGAAGGCAGAGCGATAAAAGAGGGAAGGGTGACATAACTGTGAAAGGGAATTTGCGTATAATATATGAAGATAAGTATATTATAGTGCTGCATAAGCCTGCCGGTGTTGCCACGCAGACTAAGAATGTTGCGGAATCCGATTTGTGCAGCTATGTCAAGAATTACTTAAATGGCGGATATGTAGGACTGATCAACAGGCTTGACAGACAGGTGGAAGGTCTTGTTCTTATGGCCAAGAGCAGCAGTATGGCTGCAATCCTTAACAGAGAGTTAACGGAACGTAAGATGGAGAAGTCATACAGAGCGAGAGTATATATAGATAATGCTAATAGTAATGTCATAACCGATTCTTATGTAAGATTGTCCGATTATATAGAAGTGGACAAGACTAAGAATATGAGCAGAATATGCGATAAGACCGTTGTCGGAGGCAAGAAGGGCGAGCTTGAATACAAGATGACGGATATAGAGACAGAAGATGAGTATTATATTGCCGATGTGGATATTCGTCTGCTTACGGGAAGACATCATCAGATACGTCTTCAGCTGTCCAATATAGGGATGCCGATACTCGGTGATCTCAAATACGGAAGCGATAAGTCTGTTAAGTACAGTAAGGTTCACGGCATGACTGATATACAGTTGTGTGCATATAAGCTTAAGTTTATCCATCCCTCCAATGGGGTGGAACTGACATTTGCCATATAGGATAAACGTATTAATATATATAGAAGAAACACATCTAAATCTAGTGGTGAACATCAACCTGAATACTAGATTTTGAGCGCTTTAAACAGCTCTCAAAAAAGGTTGATTTTTCCTCAAAAATCCATTGACTTTTAGCATTTACGTGGGTATAATAACTCTTGCACTGCCCTTAAGAGTAGTCTTTTGCGGTGCGAACTGAATATTTGGTAGTGGCAATGTTCAGCTGATAATTCGGAGAAATACTCAAGAGGCTGAAGAGGCGCCCCTGCTAAGGGTGTAGGTCGTTCACGCGGCGCGAGGGTTCAAATCCCTCTTTCTCCGCTTTCCTATTCTCTACAATATAGGAAGCTGAAGCGCTATCAAAAATTTTTTCAAAAAGGTCTTGACGACACCTTACACCCGTGATATTATGTGTAAGTTGCGTCTGAGAGGCGCAAGCTTGACGGCAAAGCCGACAAGCAAAGTTCCTTGAAAACTGAACAGCAATGCAACCCTGAAAATTCCTAAAACACTATCAGGATTCTGAGACTGATAGGAAGGAAAATTTCAGAGAAGAACG
>CACYWQ010000013.1 GCA_902778165.1 uncultured Lachnospiraceae bacterium | reverse complement strand
CCACCGCCGCCACCGCCGCCACCGCCGCCACCGCCGCCACCGCCGCCACCGCCGCCACCGCCGCCACCGCCACCGCCGCCGCCACCGCCGGTTATTATCGAGCCGCCTGAGGTTCCGTTAGCCGGTACGCTCGGAGTGAAGCGTTCACGTGGTCAGGTACTCGGTGCTAAGAAGATCGTTGATCCTAAGAAGCGTAACAGAGGCCAGGTACTCGGTGCTAAGAGAGGTCGTGGTGCCGTACTCGGAGCAAGAAGAACTCCGGGAACAGCTGATGCTAACAGCTTAGGTATGTGGATGACAGTATTCGGCGCATCATCAGGTGCATTAGGCGCTTGGGAGGCTACGAACGCAAAGCGTAAAAAAGAAGAAGATTCAGAAGAGGCAGAATAATAGTACCAAAGTACGATATTATATGTTATAATATTGTAAATGGAGGAATGTGATAATGAAGAAGATTTTTGCAATCCTGTTATCTTTGGGAATGATTGCGGCCATTGTAGGCTGCGGACAGACAGCAAGCGGAGCCTTAGACGAAGCTGCTGCGAGTCGTGTATTCGATCCCAATGATACGACAATCTACATTGTAGATCCGTTTGTTCCTCTTGCAGATTCTGCCAACTCATCGCAGTTACGTGCCATGGCACAGGCTGCATTGGCAATCGTTAACAAGAAGAGAACAGCTGCCGGTTTAGGTGAGCTTGCTTGGGACAATAGTCTTGAGAGAGCTGCCATGGTAAGAGCTAATGAAATTGATGAGAAATTCTCTCATACCAGACCGGATGGCTCGGAGTACTGGACCGCTGACGGCAACTGCGTATATGGCGAGAATCTGGCCAAAGGCTATGACAACGCCGAGGATGTCGTTGATGCATGGGTGGCATCACCTACGCATAATGCTAACCTGATGGACAAGGGCTTTACTACATGTTCCATCGCAGTCAATGAGACTAATGGTGATGTATTGTGGGCACAGGAATTCGGATATGATAATTAACGATGTAGAGTACTGAATGTACGGAATAACCAAGGTGCAACCTCGAAAGGGGTTGCACCTTTTTGTATTTCGGTAGATTATGTTTGATCATCCTAATAATATTTTAAGAAAATATGTATGAATTTATACCTATATATGTGTTAGTATTAGCCATATGAAATATTTGGGATTATTTATTAAGAAAACATTACGCATATTGCTTAAACCCTTATCTTTCGTGCCGGCTATAGCGATGATGTGCTTCATATTCTATATGTCATCACAACCGGGCGGAGATTCTGCAGGACTTAGTTTCGAAGTCAGCAAGGCGCTAGTTAATGGCTATAATAAGTGGGGGCACAAAGGCTTATCTGATATTTCGCTTGCCACACTTGCCATTGTTATTCACGGATATGTGCGTAAGGCTGCACATGTAGGAGAGTACTTCCTGCTTGCTATAAGCGTAGGATTGCCTTTCTATGTATACAGAATAAGAGGATTCGGTCTTATGCTGCTTACGGGCTTAATATGCGTAAGCTACGCAGTTCTGGATGAATATCATCAAATGTTCGTCCCGGGAAGAAGCGGTGAACCCAGGGATGTTCTTATAGACAGTATCGGCATATTTTTCGGTGTGATACTGGTTCGGATCATCGGATATATCGGCCGTAAGACAATATTTGCGCCTCTAAGTCTGGACAAATACGAGGTTGTCGGGGAATAATGGGCTTATAGAGTCATTGAAAATATGTGAAAAAGAAGTTATAGCATTGGCTTATCTGTTGATGATATTGCAGCACGAATGGGGCTGGATACGGAGGCGATAGAAACTATCCTTGCGGATATTAAATGATGATAATAATGTTATATGTATATTATTGATAAAGTGGTCGAAAGACCACTTTATTTTGTGTTGGGGCTTGCAAATTCATCAATATATAGTAAAATAATGGTGTATGTGTATATAAAGGGATGAGTATGCCCTTTTGTTCACAAAACTCTTAAGAAATCGCGGCAAAATGCCGATAGAGAATATGGAGTTGTGTATTAAATCCAATATTTAATTGCTTTTTGTTTGTAATGAACATGAGGAGAAAGAGATGGCTAAGAGCGTAAAAGCAAGAGCTACTAAGAAAACCGGAAATAAGAGAATGAAGCGCACAGTCAGGCGAACTATCGGTGCGTTATGTATGATATCCGCAATTACAGTTGCGGCGATACCTGTACCAGAGAATAGAGCGTATGATGGGGTGAAAACTTCAGGAGCTCAGACGTATGCTTCTTTGGAAGTATTGAAAACGGATGCCAATGATGAACTCGCTAGAGGCACGGGTAATAAAATCTTGCCTGAAAATGTGGATTTGACGATGGAATCTGCTGGATATCCGGATTCGAAATTCAAATCATCTGGAAAAACATATGTATTACGCATATCAGGTCAAGGTGTTGCTAGTTTAGATTGGCAATTTGAATTCAAATCAATAACTGAAGATACAACGACGAGTCCGGCTACAAGGTTTAAAGAGTCTTTTATAACAAGCTTTAACTCTACTGACCAAACAAAAAGACCAGTTGATCTTAGTTCGAGCCTTTTGTTTTCCGACTATGTATATATTGAACCATCTTCCTATGATGATTTATCAACTGTTGTAGCGTATGATCCCAGTGATGATGAGAAGGAGGATTACTATATAACTATTCCACTTCATATTGGTGAATCAAAGGTAAAGGATGCTAAAGTAAGGAAGCTGGGAATAGAGTATACACTTAATGTTGATCCCACAACCATTTCTGCTACGGATAAAAGAAGGGTCTTTTTTGAAACTTATTTTCCAGATTTATGGAGATCATATCAAGCAGATTGGATAGATTATAATACTAAAATGGCGGATGCTTCGGTAAGCCCTAAACCTGCGCCTCCAAAAGCAATTACTGCGAAACAAAGTGATGCAGAAGGGTATAAAACCTCTGCAGAAAAAGAAGCATATCTTTGTGACAAAATATTTGGAAATGGTAAAGAATATGCTATCTCATTAAAAGAATCAACTATGGCCATGTATGATGGTTCTGGCGCGCCTCTTCCTGACAAAACTGTTTCTATTTTTTGTGCTAACTCTGGTCAACCAGAAGATCAGTTGAGATTAGATAATAAATTTGATAATACGATTTTCTATACCGATAATCAGAAATATCTCGTGACAAAATTTATTGATATTATTGGTGTTGGTGAGGCTGCGCTAAAAGGTGTACAGAATATTACTAATATCACTCTCGGAGATCAGATTAAATATATATGTGATGAAGCCTTTTGTAATACAAATGTTTTGAATTCAGTTTCTTTTGGCGGAGAGTGCTATGTTGGAAATAGAGCGTTCTATAAGTGTACAAATCTTGTTTCTGTTGATTTAACTGGCGTTCAAAAAATAGGTAAGGAAGCTTTTGCAAAAACCAAAATTGATTCTATTACTATTCCGGAAACTGTTACGCTGGTCAATGATGGAGCGTTTTATAATTGTGGTAATTTGCAAACCGTCACCTTTGAGAATAGAGGAGTGAGCGATACTAGTATTGGTATTGGTGCTTTTTGCGATATTGATACTTTGAGTACTGTGGATTTTGGAATTAGGAAAATTGATAGTATTGGGGATTATGCATTTGCAATAACAAATTCTCCACCAACGGAAAGCCTTGTGAATTTTAAATTTCCAGATTCCATTAATAATGGTTCAAATCTCGGAAAATATACATTGGCAAACAGAAAACAACTTAAAACTGTAGAATTACCTTCTGGATTGAGAACAAATAATACATATAATATTGAGAACGGTTCTGGGGACCCTGATATTCCGGATACTTTGATATCGGGTTGTAGTAATTTGTCTTATATGAGATTCCCGGCTCAGGATAATATAGAAAGTATCACTTTTGACCCCACCATGTTCTATGATATTGAGAATAAGGATTTTTATGTTTGGGGACCTGAAAGCTTCGGATCTGATTATTCTTATCCCAGGCAGTGTACTTGGCGTGCAAGAATGGCCGTTGATAAGAACCCAGAGAAAAAAGATGAAAACGGTAATGTGATAGAAGCTGCAGGACTTCCTGTAACTTATAAATATTTTAAGGACGATAATGAATCTAATCCTGAGACATATGAAATTAGTAATGGTTTTTTGATTCAAGGCATAGATAAGACCGGTAAACTTGTTAATTGTGCATTTGTCCCGGGCCTTGATCCATCAAAAAAATCAACTCCTTTAACAATCCCGGAAAGTGTTGCAGGAATTCCGATTAATTCCATCGATTCTCAATGTTTCGAAAAAGATTCTGATTTGAGAAAATACATCAATGGAATTGTAATTAAAGATGGAAATAATGTTGCAACAATTGAACCAAATGTATTTAAGAATTTTGAATCAGTAACGTATGTAGATCTTGGTAATGGTGTACATAATATTGGAGAAACAGCGTTTAATGGATGCAAAAATCTAAAGAAAGTAACTCTGGGTGAGAATGTTGAGTCAATTGGAGCGGGTGCATTCAGTGAGTGCCCGAAACTTGTAGAAGTTCATTTTGATACGCCTACTGATCCTACTGCGCTGGGTTTGGATGATATTGGAGCAAATGCGTTTTCTACCGGTAGTAAACAACTTACATTCTATGGTGAAATAGGTTCGCAGTATGGTCCATTTAAATGGGCAATGCAAAAGGACAATTTCGTTGATCCCGGTGAAGGTGTTCGAGTTTGTTATAAGACTAACTCGCCGTCAAATATGACTGTAATTTTAGATAATACAAATGGTTTAGCAACACTTGTGGATTACCCTCATCTTGATCAATTGAATGATTATGCGGTTGCTATTGGACTTAATCTTAATGAAGATGGATCGGTTAAAACTAATTATGATCTTGTAAAGAAAATAACTGATAATATTGAAGCTTTATCGAATAAAGAACAGGATCTTTATAATGCTGTTAAATACATTGATATTCCGGAAGGAATAGAGTCTATTGATGTTAAAGGATATATTAAATCTCCTGCACCTGCTGGAGGATTTGATAATCGTAAAAATGTAGAAGTATATCTTAATCCCGCCACAGCAAAAAATGCCAATGATGTTTTAGAGGGTATTGATTATTTCCCAATTTATGAGCGGTTTGGCTTGTTTAATGGATTGTATGGTACTACGGATAAAACATATACATATGATGATCCGGACGTATATTATCTGGACAAATTGGGAACCACAGGTATAACTGCTGGAGGTTCTCAGAGTTTAAAGTTTGAAGGTGATGAAAAGAATCCTTATGGTAATGATATTATAGAGACTGTTACAATGCATGATGTCAAGTATCTCCCTGATCTTGCCTTCTATAATTGTGAGAATCTATATAATTTATCTTTGGGCGATGATATTGAAAATGTTGGTGAATTGCCAATCGCTGATTGTACCAAACTTAATTCAATTGCCTGCGGAAACAGTGATTTTGTTGCAAATAATGGTATTCTTTACGAGAATACAGCAACCGGCAAGAAGATAATTGAATGTTTCCCGGGGCGCGGTGATGTTGTTGGTGATAAGAGTATTAATAAGAACACGGATCCTGAACTAACAAATGTTGACGAAATCGCAGAAGGGGCATTCAGCAACTGTGATACGATCAATTTCGTTAATCTGGATGGAATAAGTGAAGATACGATACCCAAGTATTGCTTCTATGATTGTGACAATCTCTCGAAAGTAACAATACCTGATGTTGTCGGAGAAATAGAAGATGATGCATTTGGTGAGGATCCCGGAATATGGTTATCTATTGCCAATCCTAATTTGTTATTATCAACTGATGCATTCGGAAATGATCTTGCTGCAAAAGATGTACCTACATTATCAGTTGCTGAGGATTCGCTTGTTGCCAAGATGTCCAAGAAATTGGGCAAAAATAGAGTTTCCGCTATTATTGATAATGATCCGACATTCTTCGTATTCTATTATTGCGGTCGTGACGGAGCTCAATTTGGTACACCGGATAAGAAGAAACCCGGCGAAAGCCCTACAGGCAGAGATACGGGATTCAGACTTAATAAGCATGAGGTCCTTAATGAGTATGTAGATGCACATGTGAATTATAAATTTGCATACTGGATGAATCGTAAGACCGGTGAATTGTATACAAATGAAACGATTCAGGACATTATTCTTACAAAGGAGATGATGACTGATGGTGATAAGATTGAGTTCGAAGCAAGATATGATACAATTGATGCTTTAACTTCACCCGGTGTAACGAACGGCGCTGTTGATCCTACGCAGGCCGCTGCAACTCAAGCGGCTGCAGGAACACCTCAGGCCACAGGCAGTGGTGGAAGTGGTTCTTCTGCAACCAAGTATCCTCTTACGGTAGTATATGGTAGTGGATCGGGTTCTTATCCTGAGGGAACTAAAGTTGTTATTGAAGCCATTGATGCCCCTTCAGGTAAGGTGTTTGATAAGTGGGTAGTAACAGGTGCAGCAGCAAGCGTATACAGCTCGACGTCTAAGGCTACTACAGTAACAACTGCTGCAGGTGAAACTATCATCACAGCTACATATAAGGATGAGAAGAGCGGAAGTGGTAACGGAGGTTCTGGAAGTGGTGGCGCTACAGGCACTAAGACTTCTACCGGTACTCATAACAGAACCGGTGCCAATGGTACGCCTGCGGCAGGAACGGGTTCAAGTACAAGAGTAGATATTACCAAGCCTGGTATTTCCGATGTAGATAAGGCTTATGCCTCAGTAAGCGGATCAACAGACAGTTTCGTGGTTAAGATTACAGAGTCTGCTGATGCAGCTAATCAGGTAGCAACAGCCCTTGCCAATAAGTACGGTGATATGACACCGATTAAGTACTTTGCAATGGATATAAGCTTATATGATGCAACGGGAACCAATAAGATCACTGATACAACAGGTCTTAAGGTTAATGTGACAATGCCTATACCTGATGCTCTTCGTCAGTATGCAGGTAACAATAAGGTAGGAGCTGTTGTCAACGGTACGCAGCTTGAAGACCTTGCATGTAAGTTCACGACTGTAGACGGTATTCCTTGCATTAGCTTCACGGCGACTCACTTCTCGCCTTATACGATTTATGTGGATACCAATAATCTTCAGGTTGGCCTTATGGATTCATCACCGAAGACAGGTGATCCGATACATCCGAAGTGGTTTGTGACCATAGCACTGGCAGCAACTTCATTATTCCTTTTCCTTAAGAGAGATAAGGTTGCTATACCTGTTAAGGCTTAAATATGAAGAAATATATAATAAAAGGTTTTGGCATAGCACTGCTCATTGCGGCAGTGCTTATTGCCACCATCCCTGCAGGTGCGCTTAATGCGGCCGTAGTGGATGAATTCCAATTTGATCATGATTCGCTTGATAAGTATGAGGGTACGGCATTTAAGGTGTCAGTGCCTAATAATGTTACGCGAATCGGCGAAGAAGCATTTGCGGGCAATCAGAGTATAGCTCAAGTGGATACGGGACTTAACACCAAGTCTATCGAACACGGAGCATTCTCCAATTGTCCTTATTTATATTCGATAACTACCCATGATGCTCTTAAGAAGATCGATACGGCTGCATTTGCCGGAGATAATAAGCTTACGAGTGTCTATCTTGGCGGTGGAGTGGAAGAGATGGGCTATGGAGTGTTCGCTGGATGTAACAATCTCTCTACGATCAATATAAGCCGCAATAATGAAGATTTTACCGTGTTAGGCGGTGGGTTATATGATAATAAGGGCGAGATGTTATACGCATATCTTGGCGGATATGATGCCACATATTATCGTATGCCCAATTCCGTTAAGCATATGAGTAAATATGCTTTCTGGGGTAATGAGAAGCTTGACAGCGTGTCATTATCGTCGTATCTGACAGCCGTTCCGGCATATGCATTCTCTAATTGCCGCAATCTTAAGGCTGTTAATATTCCCTACAGCGTACAGTTTATCGAGGCCAAAGCATTCGAGAATTGTATAGGGCTTGTGGATGTTGTGATCCCGCCTTCTGTTACATATATCGATCCTACTGCATTTGACGGATGTACACGCCTTAATATCATTGCAGATCCGGGTACGGCGGCTTATGAATTCTTCCGTAATTTCGATAACAGCGATATAGCTAATACCGAGAATGGTGATACCAAGCCTGTTATAGTACCGAATCTGCCTGACAGTTCGTCTGTAAATAGCGGAACAGGTAATAATGCAGGTAATGGCAACGCTACGGGCAGTGATGCCAATACCACTCCCGGTATGTCTGATCCTAACGGCAGTTCAGGCGCAACCAGCAGAGGTGGTTCTTCGGATACTAATACAGATTCAACCAATTCTTCGAATAACGGTAATAATGTTAATACCGATAATAACGGTAATACGGGAAATAACGGCGGTTCTGATAATAACGGCGGAACACAGAATGTTCCGGCAGGAGACGGACACGATTATCAGGAATCCCCGCTTACTATAGCCAGTGCGGCAACGGGATATCGTGATGCCAGCAAAGACCCTTCAAATGTTGATTATATGCCTACAGTGGATCCCTTATCTCTTATAGATGGCCCTGATGTTGTGGCCAAGACTATAGTTGTAGGCGGAAGAGCGGTATTGTTCTTAGATCCCAATGTTACCGTTCATCAGGGTGTTGTTACAGATACAAGAACTGACGGTGCAACTGATGGTTCGTCTTCTGAGGCCGACAGGGCCGCAGAGGATAATAATCCCATAATTTATGATTCCGGTAAGGGCGGATATCTGCCTAAGTTTACCGAGGTTGGCAATAAGATCGCGATGCAGGCATATTATGCCAACAGGAAAATGGATGATTATCAGATCCCTGAGCATATTACCGACATAGGTGATTTCGCGTTTGCCAGAAGTAATGTATCTTCGGTGTCCATTCCTGAAGGTGTGACCCACATCGGATACGGTGCATTCTATCATTGTGATGATCTTTCGAATGTTAGTATACCTTCGACAGTCACGGATATAGACGGCTATGCATTTGCCAATACGCCTTATATCAATAACTTTAAGAGTGATGTATCAGGCGGAGATTTCTTAATAGTAGGTGACGGAGTATTACTTGCATACGGCGGTACTGATTCGGTTATTAATATTCCTGAAGGAGTTAAGAAGATTGCTCCCGGAACATTTATGGATAATAAGAAGATCACATCTGTTAATCTTCCCGCAACTTTATCTGAAGTAGGAGAGGATGCATTCAGAGGATGTACGTCTTTATCAAGTGTTACGGGCGGTGATAATGTCACGACAGTTGGTGACAGAGCATATATGGGATGTCCTTTATCGGCGCTTACCATACCGGGTTCTGTTAATGAGATGGGACTCAGATGTGTTGATTTCTCTGACTCTGTTAAATCAGACAATACTAAGGTTGTGGTATTCACAGGTTCTGAATTGCCTAAGGTTGTCAGTGATAATACCAGTGCCCGCCTTGAAAATGATGCATACAGACAGGATGCGCTCTACGGTGTGTTATATGCCGTAGTTCCTAATGCTGTTAATGAATTTGACGGAACCGTGCTTGATGATGATGCCCTTGGATTCTCGGGACTTATCTTAAGTAAGGAACTTGATGCTTCAGGAAATGAGACCGGCAATATGATAGTTCGTGACAATTACATATTCAGTGAAGATGTATTATCATCGCTTCCCGAAGCTGTAACAATCCAGGGAACCACATATAAGATAAGTGACTTTGACAAGATCAAACTTGCAGAAGCGCCTTCGTATCCTGCAGAAGGTAATGCGGTGGTTCGTACAGTATATAACGGTAATCCCATAGACGGATATATGGGCAAATTCTCAGAGACTGAGAACGTTGGTACTCTTAATATTGTGTCTGATTCAGATGTTGCTTCGGAAGTTAAGGCTTTATATACAGAACTGTTCGGAAGTGATAATACACCTGAGATAGCAGGATATGATATAACTCTTAAGGATGTAACGGAGACTGTTCCCATTAAGAAGTTCGGCAAAGCTGAATTAAGCATAACGATGCCTATTCCGGAGGGGGTTAAGGGCAATACATATCATGTTGTATGTGTGGATGATGACGGTCAGCTTGAAGAGATGGCAACTACGGTTGACGAAGAGTCAAAGGCTCTTACTTTTACCACTAATCATCTAAGCCACTTTGGAATATATGCAACCGACGGCGACACAGGTCGTTCAATACTTCGTAACGGCCAGACAGTACGCAATTATAAATTGGATGATTCTCCGAATACCGGAGATAACAGCATGAATATTCGATATGTGATCGCATTTATGGTAGCATGCGTCGGATTGTTTATGGTAGTATATAAGCGCAGAGTTGTAACGGCTTAGTTACAATTATGATAAATTGTGTATTCAGGGAATGATGGAGGAGAGTAGTAATGAAGAGAAGATTCAAGAGGGCGCTATCAATTATAGTTGCCCTAATTCTTGCGCTGTCACTTATAGCGTGCGGAAGCAAATCATCGGATGATGACGATGATGATGAAGAAGTGGAAGAGGTAGATGAGGATTATGAGGAAGCAGCGGAGGCTGTTGATGAGACTCCTTTCTGTGTGGGTTATTGGAAGTATGATGATTATCCCATCTATCTTGTCATAGCTGATGACCTTCAATGGGTTGCATATGATGATTCGGGCAATGCATCATACCGTGGTAATATCGAAGAGAATCGCGACGGATATCTGATGTATTATGAAGGTGAGTCGGAACCTGAAGAAGTTGGTGTGACAGAAGACGGTAAGCTTATAGATCAGGACGGAAGTACATTAAGCCGTATGGAGAAGTTTGATCTTAATGCTTCCATGAATGATAAACTTACGGAAGTAGCATACTTCCCGGGTAAGTTTGAGGCTTTCTCGATCAATTACCCTTCAAGATTAGAGGCTAAGCCGAGGACTGATCTTGCCAATACTCTTATGTTCTCACAAAGAACCGTAGAGAATGGTTCTCCGGATTATTACAGTAATATTCTTGTTACATTCCAACCGCTTGTTGATGTGGATCAGTATATGGGTAAGGGCGCGGCTCTTGCTCAGAAATGCATGGGATATCTGCTTAACAATGCGATGAATGCATTCTATGGTCCTTATATTAAGAATATAATCGGATCCGATTTCCAGGATATGGGCAGTTATTACAGGATCACGGGTTATATGTGGCTTGACGGATCTGTATATCCTGATTCGGGACTTGATCAGGTACTTGGCGTTGTTCAGATGAGGTATTTCGGCCCTACGGGTTATGCAATGTACGGTATTACGATCGCACCTGTGGATGTGGTAGAGAACTACTACGGAATCTGCCTTAATATGCTTGATACATGTACATATAAGACTGATTGGAGCACGGCTCCCAAGGTTGTGCCCAAGCAGGCAGGCAAGAACAAAGGTAAGACCAAACAGAAGAAAGTAACGAAGAAGAAGGTTACGGGAAGTGATCCCGGAGATTATGTGGATACTTTCTACTGGACGGATGAAGATGGTGATATCTGGTACTGGAACGGATATGAGAATGTATTCCAGAGTTTCGGCTCCGACGGATATATAGATGATGACGGTGAGTATTATGAGAGTAATGACGCCGGCTGGGATACGGGTGATTATGAATATCAGGATGATTATGATCTGTTCTCTGATCCCGGTGATAATGATATCGATGAATGGTCAGATCCCGGAGATTACTCGGATGCGGGTGATTATGATGATTACGGCGGCTATGATGATTTCGGAGATGACGACTGGTAGACCGAATAGTTAAATAATGAAGATTCAGAACCTGTGTGGCTTATGCCACGCAGGTTCTTTCGATGTTTACAAAGATTTTTCATAAAATATAGTGACAAACCGCGAAGATAATGTATAATATTGTACGGAACTTTATTGGTTAAATTTATTATACAAAGAGAGGTAATGCACATGGCAAACATTGATCTTAGTAAGTATGGCATCACAGGTGCCACAGAGATCGTCTACAACCCTTCATATGAGACACTCTATGATGAGGAGATGAAGCCGGAGCTTACAGGCTTCGACAAGGGTGTGAACACTGAACTTGATACTGTTAACGTTATGACAGGTATCTACACAGGACGTTCTCCTAAAGATAAGTACATCGTAATGGATGCTAATTCTAAGGACACCGTATGGTGGACATCTGATGAGTACAAGAACGACAACCATCCCATGAGCGAGGAAGTATGGAACACAGTTAAGGAACTTGCCAAGAAGCAGCTTTCAGGCAAGAGACTTTTCGTTGTTGATGCTTTCTGCGGTGCCAATAAGGACACAAGAATGGCAGTTCGTTTTATCATGGAAGTTGCTTGGCAGGCACATTTCGTAAGAAATATGTTCATCAAGCCTACAGCAGAGGAAGAGGCCAACTTCAATCCTGATTTTGTTGTATATACAGCTTCTAAGGCTAAGGTTGACAATTATAAGGAGCTCGGCCTTAACTCAGAGACATGTGTAGCATTCAATGTAACAAGCCGTGAGCAGGTTATTCTTAATACATGGTACGGCGGAGAGATGAAGAAGGGTATGTTCTCTATGATGAACTACTACCTTCCTCTTAAGGGCATTGCTGCAATGCACTGCTCAGCCAATACAGATATGCAGGGTAAGAACACTGCAATCTTCTTCGGTCTTTCAGGAACAGGTAAGACAACACTTTCTACAGATCCTAAGAGACTTCTTATCGGTGATGATGAGCACGGTTGGGATGATAACGGCGTATTCAACTTCGAGGGTGGATGCTATGCTAAGGTTATCAACCTTGATAAGGAATCAGAGCCCGATATCTACAACGCTATCAAGAGAAATGCACTTCTTGAGAACGTAACAGTTGATGCTAACGGCAAGATCGACTTCGCTGATAAGAGCGTAACAGAGAATACTCGTGTATCTTATCCTATCGATCACATCAAGAACATCGTTTTGAATGTTAATCCTACATCTGCAGGTCCTGCAGCTGATAATGTAATATTCCTTTCAGCAGATGCGTTCGGAGTACTTCCTCCCGTATCTATCCTTACACCTGAGCAGACACAGTACTACTTCCTTTCAGGCTTCACAGCTAAGCTTGCAGGTACAGAGAGAGGAATCACAGAGCCTACTCCTACATTCTCAGCTTGCTTCGGTCAGGCATTCCTTGAGCTTCATCCTACCAAGTACGGTGAGGAGCTTGTTAAGAAGATGCAGAAGAGCGGAGCTAAGGCATACCTTGTTAACACAGGTTGGAACGGCACAGGTAAGAGAATCTCTATTAAGGATACAAGAGGTATCATCGATGCCATCCTTAACGGCGACGTTAACAAGGCTGAGACTAAGAAGATCCCGATCTTCGACTTCGAAGTACCTACAAGCCTTCCCGGCGTAGATCCTGCAATCCTTGATCCTCGTGATACATATGCAGATGCATCAGAGTGGGAGACAAAGGCTAAGGATCTTGCTGACAGATTCATCAAGAACTTCAAGAAGTATGAAGGCAATGATGCTGGTAAGGCATTAGTTGCTGCTGGTCCCAAGCTTTGATTTAAAGCTTAGACAGATTCTATAAGAATTTATAAGGCTCTCCTTTAACAGGAGAGCCTTTTTGTGTGCAATTATATGATGAATTAGATAGTTTATGAGTTTAAATACACTTTTTTACATGGTTGTACTTAATTTTGCTTATTGACATACATCGTATTATTGTATACAATTATATCACTTAAAAAGTATGATACCATAACAACATTATTAATGAATACGAAAGGTTATTTTGCAAAATGAACAGCGACTACAACAAGGGATTTACAGGTTTTCAGAATCGTCCGGTGACTCTTAATGAGAGCAACAATCTTCTTCAGATAGAAGAGCATATGTATATATTGGATGATGTTGAGAAGCCCAATGTCTTCCGTAACATGTTCCCTTATTCAGAGATACCGAAGATTCCTTTTAATGATCGAATCGTACCTCATAATATGCCAAAGGAGATATGGATCACGGATACAACATTCCGTGACGGCCAGCAGTCAAGAGCTCCTTATTCTACAGAGCAGATAGTTACGATATATGATTATCTTCACAGGCTCGGCGGACCCAACGGAATGATCAGAGCTTCCGAATTCTTCTTATACAGTAAGAAGGACAGAGATGCCGTAGTCAAGTGTATGGAGAGAGGTTATAAGTTCCCTGAGGTCACAAGCTGGATCAGAGCAAGCAAAGAGGACTTTAAGCTTGTTAAGGAACTTGGAATGCCTGAGACAGGTATACTTGTAAGCTGTTCGGATTATCATATTTTCCTTAAGCTTAAGATGAACAGAAGACAGGCTATGGACCATTATTTAAGCGTAGTAAGAGACTGTCTTGAGGAAGGAATAAGCGTAAGATGTCATCTTGAAGATATCACAAGAGCGGATATCTACGGTTATGTTGTTCCATTCTGTCTTGAACTTATGAAACTGATGGATGAATATAAGATCCCGATTAAGATCCGTGCCTGCGATACTATGGGATATGGTGTTAATTATCCCGGTGCCGTTATTCCAAGATCCGTTCAGGGTATTATATATGCGATCCATACTCATGCCGGAGTTCCGTGCGAGCTAATTGAGTGGCATGGTCATAATGATTTCTATAAAGCTGTGGTTAACTCTACAACAGCATGGTTATACGGTTGTGCAGCTGTTAATACTTCATTGTTTGGTATCGGTGAGAGAACAGGTAATACACCTCTTGAAGCCATGATATTTGAGTATGCACAGCTTAAGGGTGACTTAAACGGCATGGATACCACCGTTATAACCGAACTTGCCGAATACTATGAGAAAGAGATTGGTTATGAGATTCCGCCACGTACACCTTTTGTGGGCAAGAATTTCAATGTTACACGTGCCGGAGTGCATGCTGACGGATTACTTAAGAATGAAGAGATATACAATATATTTGATACGGAGAAGTTCCTTAACAGGCCCGTTCTGTGCGCCGTATCTAACACATCCGGTCTTGCCGGTATAGCGCACTGGATCAACACTTACTATAAGCTGCCTGATGAGAGTAAGCTTGATAAGAACGATCCTTTGGTGGCTGCAGTTAAGGAATGGGTTGATAAAGAATACGAGGGCGGTCGTGTGACCGTTATTACAGATAACGAGCTTATCAATGTTATCTTAGAGAAATGTAAAGAACTTAACATTACTTTGTTTAATCCGAAGAAATAGCGTGTAACAGAGGAGGGAAATTATGGCAATAAAGGATGAAGTAACTGATAAATACAGCTTAAGAGGCCGTGTTTATCATAAGATAAGAGGAGATATTCTCGAGGGTCGTTACAAGAATAATGATGAATTAAGAGAACTTACCATAGGTGAAGAACTGGGCGTATCAAGAACTCCTGTTAGAGAGGCTTTCAGACAGCTTGAACTTGAAGGGCTTATAAGGATAGTCCCTAATAAGGGCGCCTATGTAACCGGCATTACAGCCAAGGATGTCAAGGATATCTATATGATCAGATCAAAGCTTGAGGGCCTGGCTGCAAGATGGGCAGTGTCACATATAACCGAAGATCAGATGTCTGAGATGGAAGAGAATATATATCTTACTGAATTCCATGCATCCAAGGGTCATCTTGATCAGATAGCGACGCTTGATAACAGATTCCATGAGATCCTATATGAAGCATGCGGATCTAAATTACTGGAGCATCAGCTTAGAGAGTATCATGAATATGTTCAGCGTGTTCGCACTAAGACATTGTCTGATAATAAACGTTCGCTTGCTTCAACCGGAGAGCATAAGCTCATAATGGAAGCCATTAAGTCGGGTGATGAGAATAACGCCGAGAAGGCTGCCAACAGACATGTTGAGAATGCTTATAAGAACATAGTTAAGAATGGCCTTAAAGAGGCATATCCTGATGAATAGGATATAAATACACTCAGACAGGGAGATTTATAATGGATAAGATTAAAATGACTACACCAATCGTCGAGATGGATGGCGATGAGATGACAAGAATACTGTGGCAGATGATCAAAGATGAACTTATTCTGCCGTATATTGACCTTAAGAGCGAGTATTATGATCTTGGTCTTAAGCATCGTAATGAAACCGATGATCAGGTGACGGTTGATTCTGCCAATGCGACACTTAAATACGGTGTGGCCGTTAAGTGTGCAACCATCACTCCCAATGCAGCGAGAGTGGAAGAGTATGATCTTAAGAAGATGTGGAAGAGTCCCAACGGTACTATAAGAGCCATGCTTGACGGAACCGTATTCCGCGCGCCTATTATTGTTAAGGGCATCGAGCCTTGTGTGCGCAACTGGGAGAAGCCCATTACACTTGCACGTCACGCATACGGCGATGTATACAAAAACGTGGAGATTGAGGTTCCCGGAGCAGGTAAGGCTGAGTTAGTCTATACCGATGCATCAGGCAAGGAAGTCAGAGAGACTATCCATGAGTTCGACGGACCGGGTATTATCCAGGGTATGCACAATACAGAGAAATCAATCACATCTTTTGCAAGAGCATGCCTTAAGTATGCGTGCGATACCAAGCAGGATATATGGTTTGCTACCAAGGATACTATCTCTAAGAAGTATGATCATAAATTTAAGGATATATTTAACGATATATATGAGGCTGAATTTAAGGATAAGTTTGAGTCACTCGGTATAGAGTATTTCTATACACTTATAGATGATGCCGTTGCAAGAGTGATGAAGAGTAAGGGCGGATTCATCTGGGCTTGTAAGAATTATGACGGCGATGTCATGTCAGACATGGTATCAAGTGCTTTTGGTTCACTTGCAATGATGACTTCAGTACTTGTATCACCTTCGGGTGTATATGAGTATGAGGCAGCTCACGGAACTGTACAGCGTCATTATTATAAGCATCTTAAGGGCGAGGAGACATCTACCAACTCAGTTGCAACCATATTTGCATGGACAGGAGCGCTTCGTAAGCGTGGTGAACTAGACGGACTTACAGATCTTGTTGCATTTGCAGATAAGCTCGAGAAAGCTACACTTACAACAATTGAGAGCGGTAAGATGACCAAAGATCTTGCTCTAATCACTTCGCTTAAAGATGTCACAGTGCTTAACAGTGCTGATTTCATTAAAGCGATTCGAGCAACATTAGACTCTAATAAATAAACTATTTGCTCGGGGACGCTTTCGCTTCAGGATTAAACGCAGCGGTACTAAGCCGCCACAAAACGCCGGCTAAGTACCGGCGTTTAATATGCCCCCGAGGCAAATGTTTATTTATTCATTCAGAAGTTGCTCCCAATCGTCCATTGCAATAATCAAATTGGCATCTATTTCTTCTTTTTCTTTCTGTAGTTTAATTAGAAGTTCGGTGTTTGTACCATTCTTTGGATTGCTTATTTCTGCGTCAATTTCCGATAATCGTTCTTCAAAGTCAGATATCTTGGCTTCGAGTTCATCAATCTGTTTCTGACGTTTACGTTCTTCAGCCGCGGCAGCTTTCTGTGCCTTGTAATCGAGGGCACCGGAAGAAGCGGAAGTGCCATCTGTGGATGATATCACGCCGGAATTTCCGGTAGTAAAGCGACTGTCAGATGCTGAAGAATTAGCTTGAATTAAAGCGGAGGCAACGGATACGAAAGCTTCTGCGGATTTCTCCAGATAGTAGTCATAGTCACCGAGATATTCGGTGAATGTCGTACCGCGTAGTTCCAGGATGCGTTCGGCGGTACGGTTGATGAAATATCTGTCGTGACTTACATATAAGACCGTACCGGTATAATTATTGATAGCCGATTCAAGTATCTCCTTGGATGTCATATCAAGGTGGTTGGTTGGCTCATCAAGGATAAGGAGATTGGCTTCACCAAGCATGAGTTTGGCTAGTGATACGCGACCTTTCTCACCGCCTGATAAAGAAGCGATCTTCTTATATACATCATCCCCGGTAAATAAGAAAGCAGCTAAAGTGTTGCGAATCTCGGTCTCTTTAAGTGTAGGGTATGCATCGCTTATTTCATCAAATATAGTTTTGGTATCATCAAGGACATGGTGTTCCTGATCGTAATATCCTACAGTAACATTAGCGCCGAGAGTAATACTTCCGGAATCTGCATCTGTTAATCCGTTAATTATCTTAAGAAGAGTTGTCTTACCCGTTCCGTTATCGCCTATAATGGCTACGTGTTCGCCACGTCTAAGCAGCATATCAAAGCCTGAGAATAGGAGATTATCATAAGATTTAGATAGATTCGTGATTGTAAGCACATCTTTGCCGCTTTCAACCTTGGGAGTAAGAACTATCTGCATTCTGTCATTAAGCCCTGTGGGCTTATCAATAAGAGTTATCTTATCAAGCATTTTCTGCCTTGAATCGGCACGTTTAACGGACTTCTCACGATTAAATGACCGAAGCTTATCTATTACTTCCTGTTGATGTTTGATATCACGCTGTTGATTTAAGTATGCATTAAGAGCGGCCACACGAAGTGTTTCTTTCTTAAGGGCGTAATCTGAATAATTGCCTGTAAATTCAATTGCGTGACCGTTTTCAAGTTCAACAACTTTATCAACGACTCTGTCAAGGAAGTATCTGTCATGAGAGACGATTAATACGGCGCCCTTATAAGCTCTAAGATAGCCTTCAAGCCATGTTATGGATCCGATATCCAAGTGGTTGGTAGGCTCATCAAGGATTATAAGATCGGGTGCACCCACAAGTAATCCGGCCAAGGCCACGCGTGTCTTCTGACCGCCTGAAAGAGTATTAACGGGGTTAATAAATTCACTTTCGTCAAATCCAAGACCTTTGAGTGTACCGCTTACTTCGCTGTCTATCATATATCCGCCGAGTCTGTCGAATTCCTCGGACAGAGAATGATATATATCCATCTGTTTATTTAGTTCATCGCCTGTTAAGCCATCTAAAGAGCGTTCAAGTTCGCGTAACCTATCCTGCATGTCAAGCAAGGGTTTCTTAACCTTAAGAACTTCCTCGTATATGGTATTATCGCTTTCAAGGATTGCATTCTGAGGGAGATATCCGACAGATGCACCTTTAGAAAGGCTGACTACACCCGAATCCGATTCGATCCCGTAAGAGGAATAGATTGCACATCCTGTAATATTTGCTGCAACAAGCTTGCCAATAATAACGTTGATAAGCGTAGTCTTACCGCATCCATTGATGCCGATGAGAGCACATTTATCATGTTCGTTAAGATGAAAGTTTACGTCATTTAATATAATCTCATCATTATATGATTTGGATACATTGTTAACTGAGAGAATCATAATTTCACTTTCTTTAACTGCTAATTATTTACTGTCAAAAATCACGGATTACAGTATAACATATAAGGGCACACTTTAACACTTAAAAGTGCTAAAATTTCTTTTGACAAAGCCCTTGTTTTAGTCTAATATAGTTAAGTATGAAAAACACATTCGGCAATAATATTACAATTACATTATTCGGAGAGAGTCACGGTCCCGCTATAGGATGCGTGCTTGACGGTATTGCGCCGGGAATTAAGGTTGATGAGGATTATATCGACAGTTTAATGGATCTAAGACGGCCTAAGGGCAAGATATCAACAAGTAGACATGAAGCTGATAAAGCTAAGATATTAAGCGGTGTATTTAACGGTTTTACCACGGGTACTCCAATAAGCATAATAATTGCGAATGCCAATACTCATTCAGGTGACTATGCCGGACTTAATGTGATACCAAGGCCCGGACATGCAGATTATACGGCAGGGCTTAAATATCACGGATTCCAGGATTACAGAGGCGGCGGTCATTTCTCGGGACGTATTACTGCGCCTATTGTTGCCGCAGGTGCGATCATACTTAGTGCCCTTAACAATAAGGGTATATATATAGGCACACATATTTCTTCCTTAGGAGATATTAAGGACAGAGATTTTGTTAATTATCTGTCAGATATTGAAGGACTTTATGATAAGGATTTCCCTACGCTTGATGAAGAGACTGCCGATAAGATGCGCTCTTGCATTGAGGCTGCTGCGGCAGAAGGAGACAGTGTCGGCGGTATTCTTAAGACGGCCGTTATAGGTGTTCCGGGTGGAATCGGTGAACCTTGGTTTGACAGTGTTGAGAGTATGTTATCACATGCATTGTTCTCTATTCCTGCAGTTAAAGGAGTGCAGTTCGGTAAGGGATTTGATCTTGCTAATATGAAGGGCAGTGAGGCTAATGATCCTTACAGAATAAGCGGAGATAAAGTTGTTACTGCAACGAATAATAACGGCGGAATCAACGGCGGTATCAGTAACGGTATGCCCGTTGAATTCTCTACGGTTATTAAGCCAACACCTTCGATATATAAGCAACAGGATTCGGTTGATCTTGATAAGAGATCGAATACCAAATTATTTATTGAAGGAAGACATGATCCCGCGATCATCCACAGAGCAAGAATAGTGGTTGATGCAATGACTGCAATTACAATTGCAGATCTTCTGGTCACACATTTCGGAACGGATTATCTTGCATAACATATTTTGATTACGCGTAAGATTGGAAATAAATATGCAATACGGACTTATAGGTAGACATCTGCCTCACAGTTTCTCCGGCATAATTCACGGACTTATAGGCAGATATACATCTGATGAATATGAATTCAATATACATGAAATTGAACCCGAAGATCTTGATGAGTTCTTATTAAATAAAGACTTTAAGGGCATCAATGTAACAATTCCTTATAAAGAGAAGGTCATCCCGTATCTGGATCATATTGATGATGCGGCTAAGGCTATCGGGGCTGTTAATACTATAGTCAATAAGGATGGTAAGCTATACGGATATAATACCGATTATTACGGACTTAGAGATCTTATTATCCATGCAGGAATAGATTTAAAAGGTAAGAAGGTAACAATTCTTGGAACCGGCGGCACATCCAAGACTGCACGTTATGTATGTAAGTCATTAGGCGCTTTAAATATTGTGATTGTAAGCAGGAATAAGCCTGCAAGTGAAGATGAGAATAATGGTTCGGATTACATATACTCAACTTATGATGAGATATATGATAAACATTCCGACTCAGATGTCATAATCAATACAACTCCCGTGGGAATGTATCCAAATGCGGGAACATCTGCAATTGATTTAGAAGGATTTAATAACTTAAGCGGTGTAATAGATGTAATTTATAATCCTCTTAAGACGGCACTGGTGCTTGATGCTGAGGATAAGAATATTCCATGCTGCGGTGGACTAAGAATGCTTGTTACACAGGCCGTATATGGTTATAAGTTATTTATGGGCAAGTCTGTAACGGATGATGATATAGCAGATATCATAGGTAAGGTATATAAGGATGTATATACCGACAAGCTTAATCTGGTACTTATAGGTATGCCCGGATGTGGTAAGTCAACCGTAGGAAGACGTCTTGTTAAGACATACAATAAGCAGCTGATCGATACGGACGAGCTTATTACAGATAAAGAGGGCAGGCCCATTACGGATATATTCGCTGATTCCGGCGAAGAGTATTTCAGAGATATTGAGAGTGCCGTAATTGATGAAGTAAGCGCAACGGGCGGTAAGATAATATCAACCGGCGGAGGTGCAATTCTTCGAAATAAGAATATAAGAGCCCTTAGAAGCAACGGTATACTTATATTCTTAGACAGACCCCTCGAAGATCTTATTCCGACATCAGACAGACCGTTATCTTCAGATATCACAAGTCTTAAGAAGCGTTACGAAGAGCGATACGATATATATACATCTGCTGCGGATATAAGAGTAACTGACACGGATACTACAGAAGAAGCGATAGAGAATTATTTATGAAGATATTGGTAATAAATGGATGCAATATTAATATGATAGGCATTAGAGAGCCTGAATTATACGGTACTGCCACTTATGCAGATCTTACTGATATGATCAATGAGCATGCGAAGGAGAAGGGACTCACAGTCGAAGTATGGCAGTCTAATCACGAAGGGGATATCGTAGATAAGATTCAACAGTCATATAAGGAGATTGACGGAATTATTATCAATGCAGGAGCATATACACATACTTCCGTTGCAATACTTGATGCGCTTAAGGCAGTAAGTATTCCTACCGTTGAAGTTCATATAACGGATCCTGATCTAAGAGAGGATTTCCGTAAGGTTAACTTCATCAGACCCGCTGCAACGGAAACTGTTAAGGGACACGGACTTAAAGGTTATATCGAGGCCATGGATATATTGGCCGATATTCTGCGCAACAAAGGAATAGACTGATATATTTTATTAAATAAAAGGGAATTTGGGAAATAGGAAATAGGAAACAGGTATTTGTATGAGATGTTTGATTAATCCGACCGATGCGTTAAATACGTCGGAAGCAATTCTTATTCAGGCACCGCCTTCTAAAAGCATTGCTCATAGGATGCTTATATGTGCGGCGTTAGCTGACGGAACAAGCCATATATCCGGTCTTGAATTATCGGATGATATTAAGGCAACTTTGGATTGCCTTAAGGTAATGGGAGCTGAGGTTGAGCTTACCGAAGAGAAGAGTAATACAGCTGCGGTATGTACTCTGTATACTGCTTCGGTTACCGGCATTAAGGGACTGTATAACGACATTCCCCATAATAACAGGGAAGGATTTGATCCGTCAGATAAGGAATTTATTAATCTTGATTGTAAGGAGTGCGGAAGTACATTAAGATTCTTGATTCCGGTATGTACTTTGCTCTATACCAAGAATATACTGCACAGCGATCAGATAATGTCATTTAAGGGCGAGGGCAGACTTCTTGCCAGACCCCTTGATGTATATGATACGTTGTTTAAATATACATTTGTCAGTTTTGTTCACAATCCCGACAGTGTATATGTATCAGGAAGCCTGAGAGCAGGAGATTATAAGCTTGAAGGTAATGTAAGCAGTCAGTTCATAACAGGTCTTCTGCTTACCCTTCCAATGCTTGAAGGCAACAGCCGTATTCATATCATTCCTCCGGTAGAGAGCAGACCTTATATTAACATTACGATCGATGTGTTAAAAGAATTCGGCGTTGACGTTAAATGGGAAGATGAGAACACTATATATGTTCCGGGTTCTCAGGCATTTAAGCCCTTAGATAAGACTGTAGAAGGTGATTGGTCTAACGGTGCTATCCTGTATACCCTTGCGGTATTACAGAGGATCAGAGGCCGTAATATTGTCCTTACAGGCTTAAGAGAGAACAGCCCTCAGGGAGACAAGGCATTTATCTCCATGATGGAATCAATAGATAAAGGTGACAATACTGTCGATATATCGGATTGTCCGGATCTTGGTCCTATACTTATGGCATATTTAGCAATGAAGGGCGGAGGAACACTTACAGGTACTTCAAGGCTCTCGATTAAGGAGTCCGACCGCGGACATGCCATGAAACAGGAACTTGAGAAGATGGGTGCAACCGTCACGGTAGAAGGAAATGACATTCATGTCTACGCAGAGAACGGTCTGCATGCGCCTTCTGATATTATTGATTCTCACAATGATCATAGAATAGCTATGTCGATGGCTGTTTTATGCTCAATATACGGTGGAACCATTGATGACGCGGAAGCGGTCAATAAGAGTTTCCCATCATTCTTTGATACAATGAGAAAGGTTGGAATAGATATAACATGTTAGTCAACAGAAAATGCAACATACTCATAGTCGGTCTCGGTCTTATAGGCGGTAGTTATGCCAAGGGACTTAAGAAACTTGGGTTTCATGTATCTGCCATTGCAAGAAGACAGGAGACCATAGATTATGCAATTGACAATAATATCATTGATGAGGGTTGCATTGACATTAATGAGAAGATCATAGGTGAGGCTGACATAGTTGTGTTCGCACTGTATCCACATGTATTTAAAGAGTGGATAAATGCAAATCAGCGATTTTTTAAGCCCGGCGCCATCATTACGGATGTCACGGGCGTTAAAAGTTGTGTGGTATATGATATTCAGGATATGCTTCGTGATGATGTCGAATTCATTGCGGCGCATCCCATGGCCGGTAAAGAAGTATACGGTGTTGAGAATGCCGATGAGAAGATATTCTATGGTGCCAACTATATCATTGTACCCACAGATAAGAATACGGATGAGGCGATTGAGATATGCAGGGAGATAGCATTGCTTCTTCAGTTCGGACGTATATCAACGTTAAGTCCTGCGGAACATGATGAGATGATTGGCTTTGTATCGCAGCTTACACACTGCATAGCCATCACTTTGATGAACTGTTCCGATAATGAACTGCTTGTTAATTATGTAGGCGATTCCTTCAGAGATCTTACCAGGATCGCCCGTATCAACGAGAATATGTGGAGCGAGCTGTTCTTGCTTAATAAAGAAAGCCTCCTAAGAGAGATGGATAAATTCCTTGATGAATTCAAATCTCTTCGTGATGAACTTGCATCCGATGATGCGGAAGGCATGAAGGAGAAGATGCGAATATCTACGGCAAGAAGAGCACTGTTTGATAAATGATTTAGTTATTATTTGGAGATTAATACAATGGGAATGTTATTTGAAAGAAAACTCGCTATCCCTAAAGAAGTCAAAGAGATGTATCCCCTTACATCCAAGATGTCTGAGGTGGTAGCTAAGAGAGCAGAAGAGATCAAGAATATATTCACGGGCAAAGATGACAGATTCTTACTTATAATCGGTCCATGTTCGGCCGACAGAGAGGATAGTGTCATTGATTATATATCGCGCCTTCGCAAAGTTGCGGATAAAGTAAGCGATAAGATATTTATTATTCCTAGAATATACACCAATAAGCCCCGTACAACCGGTGAAGGCTATAAGGGAATGCTGCATCAGCCCAATCCCGAAGAGAAGCCGGATATGTTTAAGGGCATAGTTGCAATCAGAGAATTGCATATGAGAGCCCTTGCAGAGACCGGATTCTCATGCGCTGATGAGATGTTATATCCTGAGAATCACAGATATCTTGACGATGTACTTGCATATGTGGCAGTCGGAGCCAGATCAGTTGAAGATCAACAGCACAGACTTACAGCCAGCGGTGTGGACATTCCGGTGGGTATGAAGAATCCTACAAGCGGCGGATATTCCGTTATGATCAACGCCATCAAGGCAGCTCAGCACGGTCATACATTCATATACAGAGGTTGGGAAGTTCATTCGGACGGCAATCCTCTTGCACATGCAATTCTTCGCGGATATGCCAATAAGCATGATCAGGCAATGCCTAACTATCATTACGAGGATCTTGTACTGCTAAATCAGTTCTATGCCGAAGCCGGACTTATGAATCCTGCTGTTATTGTGGACTGTAACCACGCTAACTCAGGTAAGAATCCCTTCGAGCAGATCCGAATATCCAAGGAGATCATTTCAAGTCGCAAATATAACGATGAGATCGGCAAGATGGTTAAGGGCCTTATGATCGAGAGTTATATTGAAGACGGTAATCAGAAGATCGGCGAGGGAATATACGGTAAATCAATAACCGATGCCTGCTTAGGATGGGAAAAGTCAGAGAGACTAATACTTGATATTGCGGATATGTTGTGATAATTATACGCAATGTATATAAAATCGATACAGATTATACAAGATTTTGTGCAATACTTCTTTGAAGTATTGCACATTTTGTGTTAAAATATTAACGTATATGCAATAAGATGCGTGAAGTGTAGGTATTATTATGGATTCTAAGAATATATCCCAGGCTGTCATCGGAAGATTACCCAGGTATTACAGATATTTGGGTGACCTTAAGGATGAAGGTGTTGAGAGAATATCAAGCAGTGAACTGTCAGAGTTAATGAGAGTTACTGCCAGCCAGATAAGGCAGGATTTCAATAATTTCGGCGGCTTCGGACAGCAGGGATACGGATATAATGTCGAATATCTTTATAATGAGATTGGTAATATTCTGGGGCTTAATGAGGCGCATCACCTTATAATTGTAGGTGCGGGTAACTTGGGTCGTGCACTTACCAATTACAGTAATTACGAGAACAGAGGATTCATATTCGAAGGAATATTTGATGCGGATAAGGCCTTAATAGGTCGTAAGATAGGTGATCTTACGGTGTTGCCCATGGAAGATCTTGAGGATTTCATCATTAGCCGCAATATTGATATTGTGGTTATTGCCATCCCTAAGACCGGAGCGGTATCCGTGGCAGACAGGGCTGTTAAATGCGGAATCAAAGCCATATGGAATTTCGCACATACGGATCTTAATGTTCCTGAGGATGTTGTAGTAGAGAATGTTCATCTTAGCGACAGTCTGATGAAGTTAAGCTATATGTTGACGCAGTAGGATTACAGACAGAATAGACTTGGGAGAATGCTCAAATGGCCGAAGAGAATGAAAGGCTTAAGCGTGCCGTAGCAAGTAAGAATATTCCGGTAGTTACGCTTGATAATAAATGGCATAAGATTTGGACAATGATAGAGAAGCCCGGTGAAGTCAAGAAGCAGGAGAAGGCTTTAAATGAGTTGCTTCGCAAACAGGGCAAGATCAATACCGATTCCAAAGACATCAAGAAACTTAAGAAGAAGTTAATGGATGAGATATTGTCTTTAAGCGACAGTTCGGATCCTGATGATGTCAAGAAGGTTGAAGAGAATAAGCGACTTATTGAAGAATGCAACGAGAAGCTTGATAAATACGACGAAGATATGGGTGATATCCCCAAAGAGATAGATGAGATCAACAGGGATATCATGGACGTTACGGCAAGGCTCATATATGATGTTATGCATGATAATGAGAAGGAGATCGACAGACTTGCCGAATGGATAGCCGGAATAAGAGTTGAGCTTAAGAAGAATGTCGTTCGTAAGCAGGAGATGGAGATCCAGAACGGAGTAATGTATTCATATATGCATGATGTATTCGGCTCGGAAGTAGCTGATATGATGGATATGAAATACAATCCCATGGAGAAGATTCTTAAGCTTAAGGCAATCAAAGATGAGAAGCAAGCAGCTGAGAAGCAGAAGCTTGCAGAGAAAGAAGCAATGATCAAAGAAGCGGCAGATAAAGAAGAAGCCGCCAAGCAAGCCGGCGAATCAAAGGCTTAAGACAGACAGAGTATTTACCATGAATGTTAATTACGACAGAGTATGCGCGAAGATAGAACTTAATAATATTGCATATAATATTGAGCAGATAGATAAGATCCTGCCACCCGATGTGCGCATTATCGGTGTTATCAAGACAGATGGTTACGGACATGGTGCATTGCCCGTTGCCAGAGAACTTGAGAAGTATGACTGTGTTGCGGGATACGGTGTAGCCACCGCGGAAGAAGCGATGCAGCTTAAGAATAACGGAATACGTAAGCCGATAATAATCATCGGATATTCATTCCCCAGTTCTTATGAGGAGATGATCGTAAGAGATGTAAGACTTACCGTATTTCGCGAAGATATGCTTCAAGAGATAGATGAGATAGCCGACAGGCTGGGACTTATCGCCAAGGTACATATCAAAGTCGATACAGGTATGAGTCGAATAGGTGTGTCCGCGGATGATTCCGGTATTGATTTTGTTCGCAAAGCTCTTGGTTATAAGCATATCAAAGTTGAGGGCGCATTCTCTCATTTTGCAAGGGCAGATGAGACCGATCTTAGCAGTGCATACAGACAACTGGATAGATTTAATACCTTTATAGCCCGTGTTAAGGATGAACTTAATACGGAATTTGATATCGTGCATATAGCCAATTCCGCAGCCATAATAGAGATCCCTAAGGCTTATAAGCACCATGTAAGGGCGGGTATCATATTATACGGATTATGGCCCAGTAATGAAGTTGATAAAGATAAGATCCATATTAAGCCATTATTGTCTTTGATATCTCATATCACATATGTTAAAACCGTTCCTGCGGGTACGGAAGTAAGCTACGGCGGAACCTATGTTACGGATAAAGAGACTAAGATAGCTACAGTTCCCGTTGGATACGGTGACGGTTATCCCAGAAGATTGTCCGGTAAGGGTAATGTGATAATTAAGGGTATCAAGGCACCCATAATCGGTCGTATTTGCATGGATCAGTTCATGGTGGATGTTACGGATATTCCCGGCGTTGCCGAAGGAGATGAAGTTGTACTTATCGGCAGGGAGGGTGATGAATCCATTACACTTGAAGAGATAGCGGAACAGTCAGGCATGCTTAACTACGAACTTGCCTGTATAATAGGTAAGCGAGTTCCGAGAGTATATGTAAGAGACGGAGAAGTGGAATACACCAGAGATTTTTTTGAGATATGAGCAAGATTGTAATTGTTGCACTCGGCATAATAATCAATGACCTAATATTACTGTTGGCTTATCTTATTTATCTGCTTATAAGGCATAAGAAGAATGCTAATTCTGATGCTGCGGAACAGGAGATAATGTCAATCGTTAATGAAAGCGCCGCGGGCGGATATATCGAAGATGATGAAGCCCAGATGATAGGTAATATATTCGAATTCGGTGATAAAGCCGCCAAGGATATAATGACTGACAGAGGTAATATCATTGCCGTGGATGCTTCGCTTAAGCTTAAAGACGCCCTTGATTTCATGTTGGATACATCCAACAGCAGATTCCCCGTATATATGGACGATCTGGACAGGATAATCGGAATACTGCATCTTAAGGATGCCATGAGATTATCAAGGATTAAGGGCAATATGAGTAAGACTGTCGGAGATATTGACGGACTTATAAGAGAGGCCAGATTTATTCCCGAGACCCGCAAAGTCGATGCCTTATTTAAGAGTATGCAGGCATCGATGCTTCAGATGGTCATTGTTATAGATGAATACGGGCAGACCGCGGGATTAGTTGCCATGGAAGATATCTTAGAAGAGATAGTCGGCAATATCAACGATGAATATGATGAGGACGGAGATCATATCGTAGAACGCGGCGAAGATAAATACATTATCGAAGGAATAACCGAACTTGATGCCTTAGAGAAGCGGTTCGGAATAGAATTCGATACCGAAGATTTCGAGACGATCAACGGATTCTTAATCTCTAAGATGGATAAGATTCCTGATAAGAAAGAGCGATTCGATATTACGGTAGGTGATTACAATTTCAAGGTACTTGAGGTTGATCATAATATGATACAGCAAATACTTGTGACCAAGGTAGAGAAGCCTGATTCGACGGAAGATACCGTATTAGGAACTCAGGTTACCGATGAGTCGGAAGATAGGGACAAAGAAGAAAAGGAGAGATAGAAAATGTCAGGACATTCAAAATTTGCGAATATCAAACGTAAGAAGGAGAAAAACGACAACGCCAAAGGTAAGTTGTTCACGATGATCGGTCGTGAGCTTGCCGTTGCAGTTAAGGAAGGCGGTCCGGATCCTGCCAATAACTTCAAGCTTGCACAGGTTATACAGAAGGCCAAAGCCAACAATATGCCTAATGAGACAATTGAGCGTGGTATTAAGAAGGCTGCGGGAGAAGGCGGCAATGTCAATTACGAGCATATCACATATGAAGGATACGGTCCCAGCGGAACAGCCATAATAGTTAAGGCACTTACGGATAATAAGAACAGAACGGCTGCCAATGTGCGTAACTGTTTCTCTAAGGGAGGCGGCAATATCGGTACTCCCGGCTGCGTAAGTTTCATGTTCGATGAGAAGGGTCAGATCATAATTGATAAGGAAGAATGCGATTTAAGCGCGGACGACCTTATGATGATCGCACTTGATGCTGGCGCTGAGGATTTCTCGGATGAAGATGACAGCTACGAGATCGTTACAGCTCCCGATGACCTTCAGCCTGTACTTGATGCATTAAACGAGAATAAGATCAACATCGCATCGGGTGAAGTTACAATGCTTCCTCAGACATATGTGGATGTTACGGATGAAGAGACTGTTAAACAGATACAGCGTATATTGGATCTTCTGGATGATGATGACGATGTCCAGGATGTATATACCAACTGGAGTGACGCTGAGTAATAATACTATTTTATGACGGATGGGGCTATGTCAAAGGATAAAACTGTTAAAGACAAGAGTAATAATAAAAGATCTGCTTTGTTTGTGATTCTGGCAATACTGGGATTTCTTGCAGTTATTGCAGTTCAGGTAGTGACCAGAATAATGTATCTAAGCGATCTTGAATATGAGATATACTACGCCGAGACCGTGGATGCGTTCTACAATTCCGCATATATAGGGCAGGACGGCCTTATTTTCAGCAACTATTTCAGCGTCAACGGCTTATATCTTGTATTGCTGTCCATATGCTTTAAGGTATTCGGCAATATCAAAGAAGTGATAATCTATTTCAATATCGCTTTGGAATTGCTTGCTCTTATATGCATATATTGCGCGCTTAAGAATATATTCAACCGCATCGTTGCATTTATCGTATCGATCGTAGTTGCGCTGTATCCCCTTATAATGTTTATGATAGGAGATTACACCGGTACGGTATATATGCTTCTGTGGCGCTCGGATAGATTGTTATACCTTGCAGGAGCGATCGTATTCCTCTTATTATCTTTGGTCATTCTTGCAATCAAGAAAGCACATAAGCGTAAAAAACTGGCTAAGCTTGAAGCAGACGGCGACTCGCCCGAAGGTGCGCAGCCTGAAACCAAAGACTCCGACATCATCAATCTTGATGCGGTAAATGTGGAGGATATTCCGGAACCGACACCCGAAGCGGATGAGCCTGTCAGGGCGATGCATGAAGAGGAAAAGCCTGCGCCCGCGCCGGAAGCGCCTGCGTATGAGCCCGATTCGGAGCCTGTTGCGCCTGCACCTGCAGAAGAGCCTGCATACGAGCCGACAACAGAGTCTGCACCTGCGGAAGAGCATGCAGCTCCTGTTTCGCGCGAAGAATATATTGCAGCTAATGGGGTGAATGCGGCCGATTATATCAGCACAGACAGTGAAGAGCCCCAGAAGAAGAAAGATCCAGGAGAATACAGAGTCGTAATTTCCGGCCTTAATATGCTGTTTGAGAATCCATACAGTCATGAAGTGGAGTATCTTCATAAGCCGGCTCCGACTCCCGAAGCACTCGCTAATATGAGCGATGAAGATTATGCTTCGTATAACAGTGTTTCACAGCCTGTGGCTGTTAATAAAGATACGGGCAAGAAGACTAAGGGCGGAGACAAAGTTGATCTCCTTATCAATCCCCTTCCGGTTCCCAAGAAGCACGAACCGAGGAATATGGAATATGATTATGACTTCGATGAAGTAGATCTTAAATATGATCTGGACATCGATGATGATGCAGAATTTGATTATGAGTAATAATAACGGCAGGTCAGGAAACAAAAGAAAGACCAATAATTCTTCAGGCAGAAGAACAAACAACTCAAACAGCAACAGACGTAATAACAATGCAGTTATTGAAGAACCCTTAATGAGTCCTCTGATGACGGTTATTATTACGTTGCTTATTTGTGTACTCATATTCTTAAGCAACATCGGAATATTAGGCTCTGTAGGTGATGTTATAAGCAAGGGAGTGTTCGGTGTATTCGGTATGCCCGCATATATATTGCCGATACTTGCAGTTGTACTCGTATTTGCCTTATACAGTGTATCTGAGAGCCCTCTTGTACTTAGAAGAGTTGTGTGCAGCGTTATTCTCTACATTCTTATAAGCACTCTTATTGAGATGCTTAACGGCGTTGTAAATGAGATGAGCGATGCTTATAATCCCGCTCTGTTATGGGAGAACGGTTCCGTTAATCGTAAGGGTGGCGGAATAATATTCGGCTCATTGGCATATGTTATGAACAGATATCTGTCTCATGCCGGAACAATTGCGTTGCTCATTATATTTATGCTTATATGCATCGGATTGATTCTTGGAAGAGAAGTGTTAGGTAATCTCAGTCAGGGCGGAATGAATGCCATAAGAGTCGCTAAGGACCGCTCGGAAGAGATGCGAGAAAGTGCTGCTGCATACAGAGAACGACATGATAACAGAGAAGCCGAGGAAGAAGACGTATATGATGAAGATCTGCCAAGATATGCCAGGAAGCGTCGCGGTATAGGCGTAGGAATCGGTTCTGTTAATGAAGATAAGCAAGACTTAAAGGATGAGAAATTACCTAAGATCAACGGTGAAGAATTGCCCGATTTGTCCAATACTCCCAGACGCAATAAGAAAGTGTCGGGTGTTGCTGATATTAAGGTGGGTGATAATTCCGCATCTAGCAGATCCAAAGGCACATTTGACAGAGATGATATACATGAGATCACCGTTAAGGATATCTCGGATAATGAGCCGATAAGTGAGAAGGCTCATGCCGTATCAAGAAATCCCATGGATGAATACGGTGATATTACTTTCGGTAAGGGCGGTGCTGAACCGGATGATCAACCTGCAGATGATACCACACAGGCAGGACCGGCTGTTATCGGTGATAAGCCCAAGGCAGTCAAAGCTGACAGTGTAGGTGCTAAGACTACCGCCACATTAAGCAATGCCGACCTTGATATGAAGAAGAGCCTTAAGAAAAGTTCTTCCAAGGCATATAAGATGCCTTCCCTTAATCTGCTTAATGATTTCGATTCGGATAAGAAGAAGGGAAGCAGCAAGGAAGAATTGCTGGATACGGCTAAGTTACTTGCAAATACTCTTGAGACCTTCGGAGTTAATGCCAAGATTACTGATATAAGCCAGGGACCGAGTGTTACAAGATTTGAACTTCAACCTGAAGTCGGCGTCAGAGTTAATAAGATAGTTTCTTTGGCTGATGATATTAAGTTAAGTCTTGCCGCAACGGATATAAGAATAGAAGCTCCCATACCCGGCAAATCAGCCGTAGGTATTGAAGTTCCCAACAAGGTAAGTACAGGTGTAGGCTTAAGAGAACTGCTTAACGATAAGGTATTTAAAGAGCACGAATCCAAGATATGTTTTGCCGTGGGTAAGGATATCGCAGGCAAGACCATTGTGGCCGATATTGCCAAGATGCCTCATATGCTGATTGCCGGAGCAACAGGTTCCGGTAAATCCGTATGTATCAATACCATAATAATGAGCATATTATATAAAGCTCATCCCGATGACGTTAAGCTTATAATGATAGACCCTAAGGTCGTTGAATTAAGCGTATATAACGGTATCCCTCATCTTATGGTTCCGGTTGTGACAGATCCCAAGAAGGCTGCAGCTGCGCTTAACTGGGGTGTGGCTGAGATGACCGAACGTTATAAGAAATTTGCTGATTTAAATGTCAGAGACTTAAAGGGCTATAACAAGAAGATTGATGAACTTATATCTAAGGGTCAGAAGATTGATGAAGAAGGCAATGAGATATACAGACTTCCTCAGATCGTAATAATAGTTGATGAGCTTGCGGATCTTATGATGGTTGCAGCCAAGGAAGTGGAAGAGAGTATATGTCGTCTTGCTCAGCTTGCAAGAGCTTGCGGTATTCACCTGATCATTGCTACACAGAGACCGTCGGTTGATGTAATAACGGGACTTATTAAGGCCAATATGCCCAGTAGAGTTGCATTTGCCGTATCAAGCGGTGTTGACTCAAGGACAATACTTGATATGAACGGTGCAGAGAAGTTGCTTGGTAAGGGCGATATGTTGTTCTTCCCTCAGGGATATCCCAAGCCTGCACGAATTCAGGGTGCATTTGTATCAGATGCTGAAGTCGCAAGTGTTGTTAAATTCCTTAAGGATCAGGATTATGTCGGAATCGGCATAGGTGATATAGAGAATAAGATTTCCAATATGACATCTGCGTCATCAGGATATGACTCAAGCGGAGCGGATGAATTGGATGATCTGTTTGCAGATGCGGGAAGGTTTATCATCTCACAGGATAAGGCATCAATCGGAAGCCTTCAGCGCAAGTTTAAGATCGGATTTAATCGTGCTGCAAGGATTATGGATCAATTATCGGATGCGGGTGTTGTCAGCGAGGATAACGGAACCAAGCCGCGAGAGATAATAATGAGCCCGGAGCAGTTCGAACAATATATTGAGGAGTGCGTTTAGGTAAGACAGCGCTATGAAGCGTCTGTCAGGGAGGAGAATTATGAAAAGTGATATCGAGATAGCACAGGAAGCGGTGTTGGAACCGATAGTCAATGTGGCTGCCGGAATCGGCGCTACAGATGATGATATTGAATTATACGGCAAATATAAGTGTAAGCTTTCATCTGAATATTTAGAGAATCTTAAGGACAGACCTGACGGTAAGCTTATATTGGTTACGGCCATCAATCCCACTCCTGCAGGCGAGGGTAAGACCACTACAACAGTCGGCTTAGGTCAGGCTATGGCTAAGATTGGCAAGAATGCAATTATTGCATTAAGAGAACCATCTTTGGGACCGTGTTTCGGCATTAAGGGTGGCGCCGCAGGCGGCGGTATGGCTCAGGTTGTTCCCATGGAGGAACTTAATCTTCATTTTACCGGCGATTTCCATGCAATTACTTCGGCTAACAATCTGTTGGCTGCAGCAATTGATAATCATATTCATCAGGGCAATGAACTTAATATTGATTTAAGACAGATAATCTGGAAGCGTTGTCTAGATATGAACGACAGAGCGCTTCGTAATATTGTTGTCGGTATGGGTAATAAGGCGGACGGATTCGTAAGAGAGGATCATTTCGTTATTACTGTTGCAAGCGAGATAATGGCAATATTGTGTCTTGCAACAGATATGAAGGATCTTAAGAAGCGTCTCGGCAGAATCATTGTTGCTTATAATTTAAACGGCGACCCCGTAACCGCTTCTGATCTTAAAGTTGTTGGTTCAATGGCTGCGTTGCTCAAAGACGCAATTAAGCCCAATCTAATACAGACACTTGAACATACTCCGGCTATTGTTCACGGCGGACCTTTTGCCAATATAGCACACGGATGTAATTCGGTTATAGCTACCAAGACCGCACTTAAACTTGCGGATTATTGCATAACCGAGGCCGGATTCGGTGCAGATCTCGGTGCAGAGAAATTCCTTGATATCAAATGTCGTGCTGCAGGACTTAAGCCTGATGCCATTGTATTGGTCGCAACCATAAGAGCACTTAAGTATAACGGCGGTATCCCTAAGGATAAACTCGGAACACCTGACCTTGATGCTCTCAAACGCGGAATAGTAAATCTTGAGAAGCATATAGATAACCTTATGGGTTACGGAGTACCCGTGGTTGTAACACTCAATGCCTTCGTTACAGACAGTAGTGAAGAAACGGAATTTGTTAAGCAATTCTGCGAATCCAAGGGTGCTGATTTTGCCCTTTCGGAAGTCTGGGAGAAAGGCGGAGAAGGCGGTGTAGAGCTTGCTAAGAAGGTTACGGATGTAATAGATACCAAACAATCGAATTTTGCACCTATTTATGATCTTGATCTGCCTATCAAAGATAAGATAGAAGCGGTTGCACGTAAGATATACGGAGCAGACGGAGTCAATTTTGATTCTAATGCACTTAAGAACATGGAGAAACTTGAATTCTTAGGATTTGGTAATCTTCCTGTATGTATGGCTAAGACTCAGTATTCTTTGTCTGATGATCCGACACTGCTTGGAAGACCCGAAGGATTTAATATCAGAGTAAGAGATATGTATGTATCTGCAGGTGCCGGCTTTATAGTCGTACTTACTGGAGATATTATGACTATGCCGGGACTTCCCAAGGTTCCTGCGGCATATTCCATAGATGTTGATGATAACGGCAAAATCACAGGACTGTTTTAGGATCGATCCCACTGATTGATACGGAGACTTAATATATGATATGTTCCAATTGCGGACATGAACTTGAAGAGGATATGATATTCTGCCCCATGTGTGGGACAGAATTATCAATTGTGCCCGAATTTGTTCCGGAAGTAGAGATTAGCATAGAAGAGACGATTCAGGGACTTGTATCCGAATTATCCGATGAAGAAGATACTTATGCCGGTGAAGCAGCCAATTCACGAGGTGAAGACAGGGATACTCTAAGCTATGATATCAAAGATATTATGGGTGAGGATTCCCTGGCCAAGACTGTATCCGGCAGATTTAAATTACTCTATATATTTGCACTCGGATTAGTTTTGACAGGACTGTTGGTGTTCCTGTCAATTATGATATACAGAGATAACTCGGATAAGTATCAGATACGTAAAGGTGATGCCGCTTATGATGCGGGCAATTACAAACAGGCTGTAAGCTTCTATGAGAAAGCCATTGATATAGAACCTGATAATATCGATTACAGGATCAAACTTGCCGATTGCTATGTAACGATGGGTAATACTGATATGGCTGTGGAAGTATATAAGAATACCATTATTTATTCGCCTGATTCTACTCTTGCATATGCTCAGGTAATTGCTTTATATGAAGCTAACGGTGAATACGATGATATAGAGGATTTCTTAGAACACTATGCCAATGACAATATTCGTGAGGCATTTGTTGATTATCTTGCTTATCCCCCTACATTGTCGGCAGAAAGCGGTAATTATGATGAAGCAGTCATCCTTACGCTTACCAATGAGACCAACGGAACGATATATTATACCGACGACGGAACGACTCCCAATGAATCAAGTCCCGTATATACTGAACCTTTGTATCTTAAGAAGGGCAAGCATATAATACAGGCTTTCTTCAAAAACGAGTACGGAGTATGTTCATCGGTTGTCAAAGGTGAATACGATATATTGGCAGAAGCGCCTTCAGAGCCCATTGTATCCCTTGATTCGGGAGATTATGATACACCGCAGCTTATTCGCATAATTGTTCCCGAAGATTGCAGAGTATATTACACTCTTGATGAATCAGAGCCTGATATGTACAGTCGAATATACGGTGAGCCCATCGCAGTATCAGACGGAATCACTCATCTTAAATGTATTGCAATCAACAGTCGAAATATGACAAGCGATGTTGTAGACAGAGAGTACAGAGTAACCGTACCTACTGCATTTACTCCCGAAATGGGACTTGCATGGCTTAACGAGCATCTTGCAAGTATCGGATATATCAAGGATAATACCGGCGCATCTGAGTATTATCCCGGAAGATTTAATTATATGTATACGGAGATGCGCTATATAGGCGGAAGAAGCCTGTATTGCTATAATGAATACTATTTGCTCGGAACCGGAGTTAAGTCCATGACAAGCAACGTATTTGCACTGGATTGTATGACAGCGGAAGTATTCTTGGTCAAAAAAGGAGCGGGAGATACTTATTCCATAAGCCCGTTCTAGCGTATTGCTGATATTTTCAGTTGATTTTTTGACCCAGATTTATTATCATATTACGGATGTAAACGTGAAATACTACGGAGGATGGTTAGAATTAGTATGTATAGGATTGTAGAAGCCAAGAATCTTACGGCCAATATCTATCAGATGATAGTAGAGGCTCCGAGAGTAGCAGCCAAATGTATGCCCGGACAGTTCTTAATTGTAAGAACAGGCCCGGACAGTGAAAGAATCGCACTCACAATATGTGATTACGACAGAGCAGCCGGCACCATTACCATTGTCTTCCAGACAGTCGGTGCTTCAACAACACAGATGAGTGCACTTAAGACAGGAGACAGTTTCCATGATGTTGTAGGACCTTTGGGTCGTGCATCGGAACTTACGGAAGAATCCGTTGAATCTCTTAAGAACAAGAAGATTCTGTTCGTAGCCGGCGGTGTGGGAACAGCTCCCGTATATCCACAGGTTAAATGGTTACATGAACAGGGTGTGGATGCAGATGTAATAGTCGGTGCCAAGTCCAAAGACATACTTATTCTTGAAGATGAGATGAAGGCAGTTGCATGTAATCTCTATATAACAACAGATGACGGATCATACGGCAGAAGCGGAATGGTTACCAAGGTCATCGAAGATCTCTATGCCGAAGGCAAGAAATATGATGTATGCGTTGCAATCGGCCCCATGATAATGATGAAATTCGTATGTAAGCTTACGAAGGAACTTAATCTTCCCACTATCGTAAGCATGAACCCCATAATGGTAGACGGTACCGGAATGTGCGGCGCATGCAGAATTATCGTAGGTGATGAAGTTAAGTTTGCTTGTGTGGACGGTCCTGAATTTGACGGACATCTTGTGGATTTTGACGGTGCAATGAAGCGTTCACAGATGTATAAAGACGAAGAAGGACGTAAGATGCTTGAACTTACCGAAGGTGATACACACCACGGTGGTTGCGGTAACTGCGGTAACTAGAACAGGAGGTAAATATAGTGGAGACAGATGTACTGAAGAGAGTTCCTGTTCGTGAGCAGGAGCCTGATGTAAGAGCCAAGAACTTTAACGAAGTATGCCTTGGATATAACGAAGAAGAGGCAATGTGCGAAGCAACACGATGCATTAACTGTAAGAATGCACAGTGTGTCAAAGGTTGCCCTGTATCTATCAATATTCCCGGATTTATTGAACAGGTCAAGAACGGTGATTTTAAGAAGGCATATGAGATAATATCACAGTCAAGCGCGCTTCCGGCTGTATGCGGAAGAGTATGCCCTCAGGAGACTCAATGTGAGGGTAAATGTATAAGAGGTATTAAGGGCGATCCGATATCCATCGGTAAGCTTGAGAGATTTGTAGCGGATTGGGCTTCAAACAACGGAATTAAGCCTTCTACTGATGCAGCAAGTAAGGGTAAGAAGGTAGCCGTTATAGGTTCAGGTCCTGCTGGTCTTACATGTGCAGGTGACCTTGCAAGAATGGGTTATGACGTTACCATATTCGAGGCTTTACATGAAGCCGGCGGAGTGCTTGTTTACGGTATTCCCGAATTCCGTCTTCCCAAGGAGAAGGTAGTTAAGCGTGAGATAGAGAATGTTAAGGCATTGGGTGTTAAGATTGAGACCAATGTTATCATCGGTAAGTCGGTAACAATAGATGAACTGATTGAGAACGAAGGATTTGATGCCGTATTTGTAGGCTCAGGCGCAGGACTTCCCAAATTCATGGGCATTCCCGGTGAGACAGCAAGCGGCGTATTCTCAGCTAACGAGTATCTTACAAGAAGCAATCTTATGAAGGCTTTTGATCCTGCAAGCCCTACACCTATTAAGATAGGCAAGAAGGTAGCCGTTGTAGGCGGCGGTAACGTTGCCATGGATGCAGCAAGAACAGCCTTAAGACTGGGAAGCGAAGTTCATATCATATACAGAAGATCTGAGGAAGAACTTCCTGCCAGAGTTGAAGAAGTTCATCATGCCAAGGAAGAAGGCGTAATATTTAATCTTCTTACCAACCCTACAGAGATCCTTACAGATGATAACGGTTGGGTTAACGGAATCAAGTGTATTCGTATGGAACTTGGCGAACCTGATGAATCGGGAAGAAGACGTCCCGTTGAAGTGGCAGGCAGCGAATTCGTAATAGATGTTGATACCGTGATAATGTCACTCGGTACCAGTCCTAATCCCCTTATTTCATCAACAACTGACGGACTTGATGTCAATAAGAGAGGATGTATCATCGCAACGGAGGAGACAGGTGCGACTTCCAAGGATGCGGTATATGCCGGCGGTGATGCAGTTACAGGTGCTGCAACAGTTATACTTGCTATGGGTGCAGGTAAGACTGCGGCACAGGGCATTGACGAATATTTAAGCAACAGATAATTCAATATTAATTGAGAATAATAATCTAAGACAGTATTTAAAGAGGCGCCCGAGTTATTACGAGCGTCTCTTTGATTATTATTGATAAATACAATATAAATGACGCATTCGGGATATTGTATTTAAGGGGTCTGAATGGTAAAATAGTTTAGATTGGGAGTTTTTTGCAATATGGCAGAATACTTAAGTATTGAAGCGGATCAGGCTGCCAATGTTTTCGGGCAGTTTGACTGTAATCTTAAGAAAATCGAGAGATCTTTGGGCGTGGATATAATACTGCGCGATGATAAGGTCATTATTAACGGACCTGATAGCGGTATATCCCGAGCAAGTTCGGTAATTCAGACTTTACATGAGCTTGCCAAAAGAGGGAATACTATCGCCGAACAACAGGTTGATTATGCAATAGCAATGAGCATGGAGAATACAGAAGAAGAATTACTTACAATTGATAAAGAAGTTATATGTCATACCATATCCGGAAGGCCGGTGAAGCCCAAGACAATAGGACAGAAGAAATACATTGATTCCATCAAGGATAATATGGTTGTCTTCTCAATGGGTCCTGCGGGAACCGGTAAGACATATCTTGCAATGGCAATGGCTATCACAGCATTCAAAAACGGTGAAGTTGAACGTCTTATCCTTACAAGACCTGCAATAGAAGCGGGAGAGAAGTTGGGATTTCTTCCCGGCGATCTTCAGAGTAAGGTGGATCCGTATTTACGTCCTCTGTATGATGCTCTGTATCAGATCATGGGCGCCGACTCTTTCCTTAAAAACATGGAGAAAGGTCTTATAGAAGTGGCCCCGCTTGCTTATATGCGAGGACGAACACTTGATAATGCATATATTATTCTTGACGAAGCTCAGAATACGACTCCCGCACAGATGAAGATGTTCTTAACAAGAATAGGTTTCGGTTCCAAGGTTGTTATAACCGGTGACAGAACGCAGAAAGACCTTCCCTCTGGTACAACATCAGGACTTGATGTGGCACTCAGAGTGTTAAAGGGTGTTGAAGGAATCGGATTTATTGAATTAGACAGCAGAGATGTGGTAAGACACCCGCTTGTACAGCGTATTGTACAGGCATATGACAAGTACGAGAACAAGAAGAAGAAATAGATAAGACATGAGATTATTCCTTGATAATGACACAGACGTCATAATGGATTTTGATTACGAAGATATAGCGAAAGATGTTATTAACGAGGCACTTAAACAGCTTGAGTGTCCTTTTGATGTGGAAGTCAATCTGCTTCTTACCGACAACGAATCCATCAGGAAATACAATCGTGATAATCGCGGAATAGACAGTCCGACCGATGTATTGTCATTCCCGGGACTTGAATTTGTTAATCCCGGTGAATTTACATTATCAGGCAGTGAAGCGGATTATACAGATCCCGAGACGGGACTTATTATGTTGGGAGATATCATCATATCTCTTGACAGGGTTATATCCCAGGCCGAAGAGTATGGCCACAGCAGATTAAGAGAATATGCATTCTTGATTGCTCACAGCATGCTGCATCTGTCGGGATTCGATCATATGACCGAGGATGAAGCCGCGGATATGGAACGCAGACAGGAAGATATACTTAAATCTCTTAATATAACCAGAGATTGAGTTTATATATTATCGGAGTAGTTTAATTATGAATATCAAAGACCTTGTTCGTTTGTTGACAAGACTGTTAAATATAGCATTCTGGATGATCCTTGCATATCTTGCGGGTGATGTCGGAATGGGATTCTATTATCTGGGATTTATATTTGCGGAAGTATTGACCGTAATATTCTGCGGAGGGCTCAAGCAATCTATAGCCAAGATGGTTGCCGTCAGAAGAGCCAAGGGACTCCATTATAATTCCAAACTCATATTCAGATACGGCGTATTATACAGTTTGATAATCGGTCTGGCATTCGGATTTGTGATATGGACTTTCTCAGGCCAGATATATCTTAAAGCAGTGGGATATATACTTCCCGAGAGTGTATTTGCCGTAATAGGTATATATTTCGCCATACATATGTTGGATGGTTGTCTTCAGGGCTATTATCAGGGACGTGGCAATACTTTAATATGCATCGTTGCCGAGGTTGCCAAAACAATCATTTCTCTTATTCTATGTCCGATCCTTGTAATTCGCATGTATAAGTACGGCATGAATATATCAGGCTTATTAAAGAACCCGCTTTATGCTAATATAGGCGGTGCAATCGGTGCTGTTATGGCTCAGTGCATCGGCGGTATATTATGCATTCTCATTCTTATTGTGGGTGACAGAATCGCAGGAACAGTTGACAGGAACGAATACAATTCTGTTAAGGGAGTTGATAACGGAAGAAATATAACTCTTTCATTCCTTAAGGGATGTCTAATGTATCTTGCGGAACATATCATGCCCGTATTAACGATTGCGGGACTATTGTATATCTACGTTAGAACCGCATCTGCTAACGGTGCGGATATCAAAGAGACATTTACCGGTGTAGGTGTGTTTGCAGGCAAATATCTTGTGATCTTAGGATTGATCATTGCATTCTTCGTTGAGTTTGTTGACAGAGAATGCAAGAAGATAAGAGTCGATGTAGCACACGAAGAGCATAAGAATGTGAGACAGAGGGCAACATATCTGCTTAAGAATACGGTAATACTCTTATTGCCGATTACTTTAATGATAATCATTTCTTCCGGCGCCATTGTCAATATCTTATTTGCAGGAAGAACAAGTCTGGGTGTTGAATTGCTTAGAAAGGGCGGAATTGTACTTCTTTTGGCCGGAATAAGCTATATGTGCAAGAACGTATTTAATTCCATAAGAATAAGCAGGTATTCCTTAGTGGGAAGCGTTAGCGGAATGATAGTAACACTTCTTTGTGCAAGTGCAATGGTAGGTGATGGTAATAATCCCTCAGGGCTAGTAATCGCTTACGTTATCGGATATATGGTTGAGACTTTGATAATGTTAATTGTTTTCTATCGTATGATAGGATTCGATATTATCGATATAGGTATAAGAATGGGCAAGATAGTGGTCTCTGCCGGAATATTTGTGGGTATGCTTGCCATAATGGACAATTTCATTGTGATGAATCTTCTGTTTATGATAATAGCGATCCTGATCTCTTATGCCGCATATTCGGTCACATTAGTTGTGCTTAAAGGGGTCGGAACCAGAGACATTAATTCTCTTAAAGGAACACTGATATATTATCCCCTTGTATTTGTGGGTAATTTCTTCGTTAACAGGTAGGTGTCTGATGGAAGTATTGGTAATAGGCGGCGGTGCATCCGGAATGATGGCTGCAATAAGTGCCGCTTCTATGGGTGCATATGTAACCGTTTATGAGAAAGAAGAAGTTCCCGGAAGGAAGCTTCTAAGAACCGGTAACGGCCGATGCAACTTGGGTAATAAGGAGTTACGTACCGATTATTATCATTCCTATGACAATGAGCTTATAGATAATTTTTTTGCCAAGTTTGATGAAGATGACACAATAAGAACTTTCAGAAGCTTAGGACTGATCATCAAAGATATCGGCGGATATTTCTATCCATTCTGTGAGCAGGCAGCTGTTGTAAGAGATGTCCTTAAGGACAATATGTTAAGTTATGACATCAAGCTTCACACAGATACTGTTGTAACGAAGATCGAGAAGATCAGAGCTGATAAATTCTTGGTAACGACCAAGGATAATTCCAAAGAATTCGACAGAGTGATTCTTGCATGCGGAAGTTATGCAGGTCTTGATAAGAAAGACAGAATTTCGGGAGAATATGACGGATATTCTCTTGCATACAGTCTCGGTCATACAATCATCCCGGTTAAGCCTGCATTAACAGGATTAAAGACATCAGATGACATTGTTAAAATTGCTTCGGGCGTAAGGTGCGAAGCGCTTATAACACTTACCAAAGACGGTTCGTATGTAGGAAGCGAATACGGAGAGTTACAGATCGCTGATTACGGATTAAGCGGAATCCCCGTATTACAATTAAGCCATTATGTTGGTGTTGATCCTGAGGGTAATTACGAACTTAAGATAGACTTCATGCCCGGAATGAATGAAGATGATTATATTTCACTTATGCAGGGCAGAATGTTGCAATATCAAGGAATGAGTGTATCCCAGTTCTTACTCGGAACCATCAATATGAAATTGATTGAGTTATTGCTTAAATATGCTGAGCTTGATCCGGAAGATAAGATATGCGACGAAACAGAAGATAAGGTCATTACTCTTGTGGGATTAATAAGATGTTTTACCGTTAAGATCAAGGGTACAAGAGATTATACCCACGCTCAGGTCTGCAGCGGAGGAGTTCCCCTTAGGGAGATTGATGATAATTGCGCCTCTGTTAAGACTCCCGGATTATATATATGCGGCGAGATGTTGGATGTTGACGGTGCATGCGGCGGATACAACCTTCAATGGGCATGGACCAGCGGATATATAGCAGGCAGAGCAGCGGCAAGCCGTTAGATTAAATACATTTACTATGATTCGTATCAATCAGATTAAGCTGCATATAGATGAAGATAACAGCTTACAGGCACTTAAAGGTATTGTTTGTAAGAAACTTCGCATCGATTCCGTTGATGATATTATGATATCAAGATTAAGTATTGATGCAAGGCGTAAACCTGAGATTTATAAGGTATATACAATAGATGTCCAAGTTAATAATGAGGAAGCTGTATTAAGAAAGAGTCGCTGTAAACAGGCAATGATCTATAAGCCTGTATCTTATAAGTGGCCCCAAGGACAAGTTGGTGAATATCGGCCTGTAATAATCGGAATGGGTCCTGCAGGATTATTCTGTGCATATATGCTTGCAGAAGCAGGCTGTAAACCCATTATATGCGACAGAGGAAGAGATATAACAAAGCGCACGGAAGATGTTCTTAACTTCTGGAATAAGGGAGTACTTGATCCTGTCAGCAACGTACAGTTCGGTGAAGGGGGTGCCGGAACCTTCTCTGACGGTAAACTTAATACCCTTGTTAACGACAAAAGCGGCAGAAATGCCAAAGTTTTAAATATATTCGTCAAACACGGAGCACCCGAGAATATTCTCTATGACAGCAAACCCCATATCGGAACTGATGTATTAAGAGATGTTATCGCGTCGATGCGCGATTATATGATAAGTCTCGGATGTGAATTTAAATATGAGCGTAAGCTTACAACCATAGATGTCAAATCGGGTATTACCGAAGCCGTATTTGAGGACGGAAGCAGGATCGCAACAGATTCTCTTGTGCTTGCGATAGGCCATAGTGCCAGAGATACATTCGCTGAATTATATAGGCTTGGCGTACCTATGTCGGCCAAATCATTTGCTGTCGGATTAAGAGTGATACATCCTCAGTCAATGATCGATAATGCCATGTACGGAGCAGATGCCCATAAGTTAGGACTTGGCTCCGCACCTTATAAATTAACTCATCAATGTGATAACGGACGGGGAGTATACAGTTTCTGTATGTGTCCCGGCGGATATGTTGTCAATGCATCCAGCACAGTCGGTTATACAGCGGTTAACGGTATGAGTTATTCGGGACGTGATTCGGGATATGCCAACAGCGGAATAATAGTTACGGTTACTCCGGATGATTATCCCGGTGATGATACTTTGGCAGGGGTAAAGTTTCAGGAGAAGCTTGAGGCTGAATGTTACAGATTAGGTGAGGGTAATATTCCCGTACAAACATACGGTTCTTATAAATCGGGTCATAAAGATACAGAACCTGTTGTATGTGACGGTTTAAAGGGTCGTATTAATACGGCCGATCTGTCACATCTTCTGCCTGAAGAATTAAGTGAATCCTTCAAGGAAGGAATGGAAGCATTTGATAATATCATTTCGGGATTTGCATCGGATGATACTGTACTTGCGGGAATTGAGAGTCGAACTTCAAGTCCTGTAAGGATACATCGTAATGAAGACGGAATGTCTGAATACGGAGGAATATATCCATGCGGCGAAGGCGCCGGATATGCCGGCGGAATAATGTCAGCCGCTATGGACGGAATATATATTGCGGAGGAGATATGGAAGAAACATTTGACAGTATAACAAGGCCTGAAATCAGAAACAAACAGAGAATCGTGGTTAAAGTCGGTTCCTCATCTCTTGTTCATCACGAGACAGGAGGATTGGATTACACCAAATTGGAAGTCCTTATCAGGGAATTGTGTAACTTAAGCAATCAGGGCAAGGATGTAATACTGGTTACATCCGGTGCAATTGCCGTAGGTAAGAGAGTTATCGGTCAGGCAGCCGTTAACAGTCAGAAGGATAACATGGGATTTAAACAGGCTTGCGCGGCGATAGGTCAGGCAAGACTTATGATGACATATCAAAAGTTATTCTCTGAATACAATCATATTGCAGCACAGATCCTTATGACCAAGAATACGGTTACGGATGAGGTCAACCGGACCAATGCCTACAATACATTTACGGAACTGCTTAATATGGGCATTATTCCCATCGTTAACGAGAACGATACCGTATCCACATATGAGATCATGGTGGGTGAGAATGATGTACTTATCGGTGATAACGATACATTATCGGCAATTGTTGCATCTTTGGTAAGTGCCGATCTGTTGATCTTATTGTCCGATATAGACGGTCTGTATACTGACGATCCTCACAAGAATCCCGATGCGAAGTTTATTTCTCAGGTGGATAAGATCAATGACGAGTTCATCAATATGGCCAAGTCAAGCACCGGCTCTGATGTGGGAACCGGCGGTATGAATACCAAGCTTGGAGCTGCAAGGATCGCTACTTCTTCAGGTGCCGATATGATCATTGCCAACGGTGCCGATATGAGGATTCTTCACAGAATAATGGACGGAAGAGATATAGGAACATTATTCTGCGCCAACAAAGATGACACCTTTGATATGATCGATTTCATTAATAAGATCAATTCATAAGATTACGGATTATTTAATGATTAATAAATCAGAGATACTTAATAAGCGTAAGAATCTGGATCCCACCTTAAGATTGCAGTTAAGCGATCTTATAGCGGATAAGATAATCGGGATGCCTGAGTATAAGGACAGCGATACTGTATTAATATATGCCGATTACAATAATGAGGTGGCTACGGATAAGCTCATATGCAGGGCTTTGCTTGATTCCAAATCCGTATATATGCCTGTCAGCAATCCCGATTATACGCTTGATTTCTACAGAGTATATGCAATAGATGAACTGATAAGCGGAACCTACGGAATAAGAGAACCTTTAAGGATCGAATATCTTAAGCTTGATAAAGCTAAGATAAGCAGTAAATGCATATGCATTACTCCGGGTTCGGTGTTTGATTCGGATTGCAACAGAATGGGATACGGCAAGGGATTCTATGATCGTTTCTTTGCAGAGTGTGATATTAAGAATCGTATCGGAATCGCATTCGAATTGCAGATCGTTCCGCATATTACGGTAAATGAGCACGATATACCCTTAAGTGCGGTTGTTACCGAACAGAATATTTACAGAAGAAAGCAGATTAATACCAATAATGGAGAATAGAGAAGAACTTACAAGACAACTTGAATATATTGATAAGCTTAAAGACACGGTTAGAAGGCTTATCGATGTCTATGGACGAGTGCCCAAATGTGCCGTTGTAACATTCGGTTGTCAGATGAATGCCAGAGATTCCGAGAAAATAAGCGGAGTTCTGTCAGAGGCGGGCTTTGATATAACAGGGCAGGAGAATGATTGTGATCTGGTGATATACAATACATGTACCGTAAGAGACAATGCAAATAAGCGTGTTTACGGTCATCTCGGAACACTTAAGGCTGCCAAGAAGAATAAGCCGGGGCTTAAAATAGTTATCTGCGGTTGCATGATGCAGGAGCAGAGTGTAATCGAGAATATTTCCAAGAATTACAAATTCGTTGATCTTGTATTCGGAACTCACAATATTTATAAATTTGCAGAGTTATTATACAGAATGTATGAGGAAGCCGACTCTCAGATCATAGATATATGGGAGAGTACCGATGACTATGTCGAAGATCTCCCCATAGAACGTAAGTATAAATATAAATCAGGCGTCAATATCATGTACGGTTGCAATAACTTCTGTACATATTGCATCGTGCCTTATGTCAGAGGTCGCGAGCGAAGCAGAGATGCCAAGGAGATCATACGCGAGATCGAGAGACTTACGGATGACGGCGTTATAGAAGTAATGCTTCTTGGACAGAATGTCAACAGTTACGGTAAGGGACTTGATAACGGTCTTAATTTCTCACAGTTGCTTAAAGAGGTTGAGAAAGTAGACGGAATCAAGCGCATCAGATTCATGACTTCTCATCCCAAGGATTTATCCGATGAGCTTATTTATACTATGGCTGAATCGGATAAGATATGCAAGCATATTCATCTGCCTCTGCAATCCGGTTCTGACAGGATCCTTAAGGATATGAACAGACATTATACCAAGGAATCTTATATTAAGCTTGCGGATAAGATAAGAAATACTATTCCCGATATTGCAATTACAACAGACATAATCATAGGTTTCCCCGGGGAGACAGAAGCAGATGTCAATGATACCATCGACGTTGTTAAGCATGTGGAGTATGATAATGCGTTTACCTTTATCTATTCCAAGAGAACGGGAACCCCTGCCGCCGCAAGGCCGGATCAGGTGGACGAAGCGTTTGCCAAAGTGCAATTTGACAGAGTATTGGACGCTGTAAGAGAATGTGCCTCTAAACGTAATAAGTCTTTGGTAGGAAGTGTACAAGAGGCTTTGGTTGAGAGTCTGTCTGACAATGACCCTTCAATGGTTACGGGAAGATTGTCCAATAACTCCATGGTACATTTTAAGGGCGATTCCAATTTAATAGGTACCATTGTGCCTGTTAATCTACATACTGCAGGAGGATTCTACTATATCGGAGATATGGTTTAGATCACTGATTAAGACTTATGGATATAGAATACGATAAATTATCACCGATGATGAAACTGTATATGGACACCAAGGATGAATACAAGGATTGTATTCTGTTCTACAGACTCGGTGACTTCTATGAGATGTTCTTTGATGATGCTTTAACTGCATCAAGAGAACTCGAGATAACCCTTACGGGTAAGCAGTGCGGTCTTGTAGAGAAGGCCCCGATGTGCGGTGTTCCTTATCATGCCGTAGATTCATACTTAGACAGACTTGTGGGCAAGGGATATAAGGTTGCCATATGCGAACAGGTGGAAGATCCCAAACAAGCCAAGGGATTGGTTAAGAGGGAAGTTGTAAGAATCGTTACTCCCGGGACTAACATGAGTGAGTCTGTACTGGATAAAGAACGTAACAACTATATCATGAGCATTTCTTATGCCTGCGATAATATCGGATTATCAATTGCCGACGTTACAACAGGCGATTATTATTTAAGCGAAACAGACAATCTAAAGACTCTTAAGGATGAGATATTAAAATACAGCCCTTCTGAGATAGTATGCAACGAAGCGTTCCTTGTAAGCGGAATGAACATTGAAGAGATAAGGCAGATGTACGGTATTGCCGTTACAACCCTTCCTCCTCATTACTACGATGAAGACAGATGCAAGAATAAGATCGCGACTCATTTCGGCGTTAACGGTATTGCGGGATTAGGTATAGCTGATTTCCCTGACGGAGTAACAGCGGCCGGAGCATTGCTTCAGTATCTGTATGAAACGCAGAAACACGAGCTTAAACACATCACTCATCTCTATCCTTATATAGCCAATAAATACATGTTGATTGACAGTTCTACAAGGCGCAATCTGGAACTGACTGAGACATTAAGAGATAAGCAGAAACGCGGATCATTATTATGGGTACTTGATAAGACCAAGACCGCAATGGGCAGTCGAACATTATCATCATATATAAGACAGCCCTTAATAGAGGCCGAAGATATCAAGGATCGTCTTACAGCTGTTGAAGTGCTTAAGAATAATCCCATAGAACGTGATGAATTAAGAGAGTATCTCGGAACGGTATATGATCTTGAAAGAATCGTAGGCAAGATAGCCATGCAGACCGTCAATCCGAGAGATTTGCTTGCTCTTAAATCTTCCTTATCAACTCTTCCGGCAATTAAGCTTATAACCGCCGAACTTGACAGTAAATTACTTAATAATATAAGCAATGATATCGATGGATTGGAAGATATATATACTCTTATTGAAGATGCGATAGATGAGGAACCTCCTCTTACTGTAAGAGAGGGCGGCATAATCAAGACCGGTTATGATAAGGATATTGATGAATTAAGAAGAGCCAAGTCTGAAGGCAAGCAATGGTTAAGTGATTTCGAGGCCGCGGAACAGGAAAGACTGGGTATCAAGAGCCTTCATGTTAAATACAACAAAGTATTCGGATATTGCATAGAACTAAGCAACGGTGTCAAAGACAAAGCCCCTGATGAATATATTCGTAAGCAGACTCTGACAACGGGCGAGAGATTCACATGCCCCAGACTTAAAGAACTGGAAGATATGATATTAGGTGCTCAGGACAGATTATGTACCATGGAATACGATACATTCGTATCCATAAGAGAGACTATTAGAGAGCGGATTGAGATAATACAGAAGACGGCCAAGGCCATCGCTTCATTAGATGTATTTGCTTCACTTGCTTTGGTTGCCGAGCAGAATAATTATGTCAGACCTTCCATAAACGATAAGAAGACAATTAATATAGTCGGCGGAAGACATCCGGTTGTGGAGAAGATGATCCCTGCTGATATGTTTGTCTCAAATGATACCAAGTTAGATAATAACAAAAGACTCATATCCATAATCACAGGCCCCAATATGGCCGGTAAATCCACATATATGAGGCAGGTTGCGCTCATTACATTAATGACACAGATCGGATCCTTCGTTCCTGCAGCCAAGGCGGATATGTGTATAACCGACCGCATATTTACAAGAGTAGGTGCCAGTGATGATCTGGCCAGCGGTCAGTCAACATTCATGGTAGAGATGAATGAGGTTGCCAACATCCTTCGTAATGCAACATCCGAAAGTCTTATCATTCTTGATGAGATAGGAAGAGGAACTTCAACATTCGACGGATTAAGCATTGCCTGGGCTGTGGTTGAACATATAGCCAATCCCAGATTACTCGGTGCCAAGACCTTATTTGCGACACACTATCATGAACTTACCGAACTTGAGAGTAAGATGAACAATGTTCGTAACTACAGTATTGCGGTCAAAGAAAACGGTGATGATATCGTGTTCTTACGTAAGATTGTCAGTGGTGGCGCCGATAAGAGTTACGGTATTCAGGTCGCAAGACTTGCGGGTGTTCCCGATATAGTTACGGAACGTGCCAAAGAGATAGTAAGACAGCTTGTTGATAACGATATCATAGATAAGATTCAGAGCATTGCAGTTAACGGACAGAGCGATGTGAAGAGCAAGAATGTGGAACACTATGATCAGGTTGATCTGACACAGATGTCACTTTTTGCCACAACAACTGATGAAGATGTATTAAGAGAATTAAAGGAACTGGATGTGAGCAATCTCACTCCTCTTGATGCACTTAATACTCTGTACAAACTGCAGAATTCTCTTAATAACAGGTGGAACGGCTAAGCATAACGGAGAATAAACATGTCAATTATTCACGTACTTAACAATGAAACAATTAATAAAATAGCTGCCGGAGAAGTAGTAGAGCGGCCTGCCAATGTGGTCAAGGAACTGGTTGAGAACTCCATTGACTCGGGAGCGAATGCCATAACTGTTGAGATCAAAGACGGCGGCATATCGTTTATAAGGGTCACGGATAACGGTTCCGGAATAGATAAAGAGGATGTAAGAGAGGCTTTCCTTAGGCATGCAACAAGTAAGATCAATGACGCCTCTGATCTTAACATAATCGGGACTCTGGGCTTCCGCGGTGAGGCTTTAAGTTCCATTGCGGCTGTTTCACAGGTTGAATTATTGACTAAGTCCAATGATGATATCATCGGAACTCAATATATAATTGAAGGCGGTAAGGAGATAGGCATTAAGGATATAGGAATACCCGGCGGAACAACAATCATAGTCCGCAATATTTTCTTTAATACCCCCGCAAGAAGGAAATTCCTTAAAAGCGCCATAACAGAAGGCGGATATATCGCTGATATTCTTGAGCATCTTGCCCTTGCCAATCCTGATATATCATTCAAATTCATTATGGGCAGCCAGATCAAATTCCATACTTTAGGCAACGGTAATGTCAAGGAACTTATATACAGATTATTCGGCAAGGAATGCGCGGATGCAGTCGTTCCTATCGAAAGCAGTTCCGGAAGTTATGAATTAACCGGATTCTTAGGTAAACCAGAGCTTAACAGAAGCACCAGAAATTATGAGAATTACTTCATAAACGGCAGATATGTCAAAAGCGATGTTATATCCAAAGCTTTAGAAGAAGGGTACAAAGAGTATCTTATGCAGCACAGATTTCCTTTCTGTGTGCTGTATATAACAACAGATCCCGGGCAGACAGATGTTAATGTTCACCCCACCAAGATGGAGGTCAGGTTCCAGGATTCAGTCGGAATGTCTGATTTTATCTCAAGTGCTGTATCAAGCGCACTTAAAGTAAGGGAGATGATCCCGGATTCGGTACTTAATAAGCCTGAATCGCCTAAGCCCGTTGTCAATAATAAGGCTCCCGAACCCTTTGAACAGAACAGGATCAAAGAGAATGTATCCGTCGCAATAGACGAGAAACTAATTAACGAGTCGGGCATCGATATAAGAAGAGTCCTGGGTGAGAATGTGCCCGGCAAGGCTCCTTATCCGGAGAAACCAGAGATACAGAAAGAGAGCAACGTGATCAAGGCCTCCGATGCCGTAATAGTCAATTCGGCTGTACAGATGGAGATGTTTGATGACAGATTATTATCATATGATGCCGTAAGCGATTACGAGATAGTCGGTCAGATATTCGGTACTTACTGGTTATTTACATACAAAGATAAATTAATACTTATGGACCAGCATGCAGCTCATGAGAAGATCAAATACGAGGCATTGGTTAAACGTCTTAATGAAAAAACAACCGCTTCTCAGATGATCTCGCCTGCCATGGTTATCACCCTAAGCCCCACCGAACTGTCAGTTCTAAACGATTACTCCGAGAATTTTAAGGCTTTAGGATATGAGATAGAAGAGTTCGGAGGTCAGGATATAAGCTTAAGAGCAGTACCAACTGACCTGTATGGAAGAGATCCCAAAGAACTGTTCCTTGATGTGTTGGATGAACTTGCAGAAGGCAGAATAAGCGGTGTTCCGGAAGTAATCAATCAGAAACTCGCTTCCATGGCTTGTAAATCCGCAGTTAAGGGCAATACACCCATAAGTGAGGCAGAAGTAAAGGCATTGCTTGCAGATCTGTTAACACTTGATAATCCGTATAATTGTCCCCACGGAAGACCGACAATGATAACGATGACAAGGTCTGAACTGGATAAACGTTTTAAAAGGATAGTATAAATGTCAACAAACAAACTGTTGATAATCGGCGGACCTACGGGAGTGGGCAAATCCGATATAGCACTTAATCTGGCAAAGGAATTAAACGGAGAGATAATAAGCGCCGATTCAGTTGCCGTATACAGAGGTCTTGATATTGGATCGGCCAAACCCGATCTTAATATGAGGTCGCAGGTTAAGCATCATTTAATAGATATTCTTGATCCCGATGAGTATTTCGGCATTGATGAATTTGTAAGATACGGTAAAGCCGCTCTTGATGACATTTATTCCAGAGGCAAGCTGCCGATCATTACAGGAGGAACCGGATTCTATATTCAGGCACTTATATATGGGATTGATTTTGATGATGAAGAAGACCATAGTGACGGATACCGAGATAAGTTAAACGATATCTCGGCTACGCCTGAGGGAGTAATTAAACTTTATGATCAGCTTACTTCGGTCGATCCGGAATATGCTAATACCGTTCATCCCAACAACGTTAAACGTGTAATCAGAGCACTTGAATATAATCATCATACAGGTAGATTATTCTCTGAACTTAACAAAGAACAGAGAAGAAGAACTTCTCCTTATAACTTCACATATACAGCCATAGATATGGATCGTGACAGGCTGTATGAACGAATTAATAAGCGAGTGGATCTTATGATGGATGCAGGACTTAT
>CACYWQ010000012.1 GCA_902778165.1 uncultured Lachnospiraceae bacterium | reverse complement strand
TCAGATTGGCATATGTCCAATCAGGATATGCCGCAGCAGCTTCTATATACATATCTCCGAGTTCTGTGCCGACTCCCTTATAAGTTTTCTCTTTATCCTCATTCTCTTTGAGTTGCATTGCAGTCAGTTTAAGATCATAAGCAATACGTGAGCCCGGATCAGCAAACATAGCCACATCCTCTATCACGGCATCATAATCTTCTTCGTACAGGTCTATAGTTGCATATGCCAAGGTGATCTCATCCGTCTGACCATGCATATCCGCTATATCCTCATAAGCATTACGTGCGGCTGAGTATTTCTCATCACCGAGCAGTTTCTCCGCTTTCGCCATCTTGTCCATATACTCATACAAGCCACCTTTCGTATGCCTGATACCGCACATGGACACTAATACTATTCCTAAGATCACAAGACCATATCGAATCGCTCCAAGCAACTTGTCGTTTAGCTTACCCTTAGCAAACATCGACAATACGAAATATCCTGCTCCCAATATGATCGATATCAGACAGAATAAGATGTTGCCATTAAATACCGTCATGCCAAGTAATGCAGTTATAATAACAAATATCATTAATACCGTACTCATATACTAATTCCTCACGTAATCTTTTAATCTTTCTTTTAACTGTTTTACGTGTATGGCAATTCCGTACCAGTCCGTTCCGTGATCCTGTTCCGGAAGATTGACCAAAATCCTGTCACACATCGCATATGCTGCCTCATAATCTTCAAGTTCATCATATACGACCGTGAGCGAATACGCTGCCGACATGTTGTCAGGGTCTATATTCAGACATTTTACGAATTCTTTTTCTGCCGCTTCCGCATCATCATCAGACAAATATGCAGTACCTCTTATATATGGAGTCATAGACAGTCCCGGATATGATTTCTCAAGTCTGTCCGCTACTTCAATGGCACTCTCATAGTCTCTGTTTCTGAAGATATCCTCTATGGCTTCTATATATCCGTTTAACAGAACAGTCGAACCGATCTTGTTTTTCTGCTCTTCATTTAATTCAAGTGCATATTTGTAATCTACGATACCTCTCCATGTATCCTTAAGAGATGCATACTGTGCGTAATTGTAGATAAACTTGCTGTCGCGTTCCATGTCTGCAGTTTCTGCTTCTTCTACCAGTTTAGACAGTTTGACTGCATATTCAAGGGATTTGTCGGGTTCATCTGTCTTAAGGTATGCTATGGCGAGATAATAAAGAATCTCTGCCCGATTCTTCTCTGATGATAACTTATAAGCATAATCTGCAAGACCTTCGTAGTCCTCTAAGGCATTCATGCAGAACATTAACTCATCTTCAACATCTTCATTTCCGACATCTGCCACTTCTTTAAGGATCGCCATGGCATTCTCATAATCGTAACATTTAAGCATAAGCTCAGATGCATATAATTTCTCATTGATAAGCGCTTCCTTAGACGGGTCACCCATGCAATAGAGGTCGTCCATACGAAGCACACACTCTGAGAACCTATCAAGGAAGTGTGAATCATCACTTACTGCACCGGACGCATATGATACTGCAGCCAGTTGATACAACATGCTATCTGGATTCTGCTCTGCCATATCAAGCAGCATGTTCACCTGTTCCTCACTTACGTTTCCGCCCTGTACTATACCAAGAACTTCCTTAAGTAATTCTCCGTAAGCAAGACGGTCCGACTGTTCTTTGATATATGACTTGATCTCGGTCTTCTTTATTTCGCCGGCATCTCCGATATCATCTTTGTTAACAAGTTCTTCCTCTGCAATACACAAGGCTGTGAGTTCTTTCCTTAATACTTGCTTCTTTCCTTTTAACCTGTCTTTATCGGCATAAGCATTAAGAATTGCATGAACAGTACTATAATCAACATCACTTTGCCATATACTCTCTTCGATCACTTCAGGATCACCTGTTACGGCATACTTAAGTTTAATATAGAAAGCATCACCGGGATGTTCCTTGATATATTTATCAAGTGCTTCCATATCCTCTTTAACATATGCATCCAGAGCACTCACCTTATCCGATGCGATCATATACTCACGGATTCCTTCTGCAATACTTCCATCCTTAATAAGCAGATCAGCCTTATCAAGCTGCGCTTCTATATCAGCCGTAATAGCATTGGTATCTTCATTACCACGTGTTAAGATTATCGAAACCATGTATAAGATCGTAGCCAAAATAAGGGGTATGAATTTAAAAATCATCACCCCGCGTGATCGCTCTGTTTCATCCACTGAATCTGCATCTGTTACCGACCCGCCAAGCCGTCTGATCACATATGCGATATACCTGTCAAATATAACGGTATAAATAAATGCGACCAGCACTTTGGACATCATTCTTGAAGCAAATGACGCGCCAAACAGTGCCGGATATGAATCAAATAGCATATTAATCAATGTATGACCCGGAATTATCAGGATAAGAACCAAGACAGTTGATAACAGAACCAAAATATGACGCCATACAGCAAATAATGACACCTTAGATCCCTTAGGCATCATACTGACCGGTATGGCAAACAGTACCGTAACGACCAAAAACAATATGATAATTAGCGATATAGCTATGATTACAACAGATAGGACCCCATTGCCTGCATATGCGGCAACGGCTGCAAACATTCCTCCGCGGTAGATCACTCCCGCAGCAAATACGATGATCCCAAACCACGTGGCAGAAGCCACTGTGCGCATGTAATCAGAAAAAGTCAGAGATCTGGCCTGCGTCTGCTTATAGAAAGATTTAAGAAAAAAAGCAAGAATCAAAAGAAAAATAAGCTGGCATATAATCTGTATGACATACGCCAACCCTTCGGAAATCGGTTTATAAGACAATCTAAAGAGCAGGGATTCTATAAGGTATGCAATACCGCCTCCGCCACACATAAAAAGCATCAAAAGGTTTCCCTTATATTGTACCTGCTCCGCCTTAGTCTCTGTATCAATCATTTTCTCTTCCACAGTATACACTTCCTTGTATATAATCTGGTACTATTTTACCACTATTTTAGGGTTTGTCCACGCATTTTATACTTTTTTAATGCGCTTCTTATGTATTTCACCACAATTATAAACAATCTCTGTATATCTGTGTCACATCGCCTACATCAAGCTTAACATATGCTCTTGTAGATAATCCGCTTGTTCTGACTGCCTCGGAAGCCATCAGTTCAAATTGTGAATCATCTATTCCCAACTCCGAAAGCCTTGTCGGCAATCCCAATTTGATGAAAAACTGCTCCGTACGATCTATTCCGGCATTCGCTGCCTCATAATCATCTTCTGCAACAATATCCCATACATTTCTGGCATACATGGCAAATCTGGCAACTGTATTGGAATTAAGTACATATCTCATCCACGCCGGAGTCAGGATTGCAAGACCGATACCGTGGGTAATATCATAGAAGGCTGACAATTCATGCTCAATAGGATGCACCGACCACGCCCCTCCCTTACCAAATGTAAACAGATGATTAAGTGCGATCGAACTTGTCCACATCAGATTGGATCTGGCCTCATAATTCTCAGGCTCCGTCATTGCGATCGGACCGTATTTGAAACATGTCTTAAGTGCCGCCTCACTTAATCTGTCAGTAATGTAAGCTCCGTCATTTGGTTGGAAATACTGTTCAAATATATGCGAGATTATATCCGCTGTTCCCGCTGCCGTCTGCTTGCCCGGCAATGTATACAGATATGTCGGATCACATACCGACAACTTGGGATACAGAAGCGGATGATTAAGTTCAAGTTTCTCCTTAGTCTCCTCGTTACTTATAACAGCACCGGGGTTCATCTCTGAACCTGTAGCACAGATTGTAAGCACTGTGAAAACAGGCAGCGCCTCAGTCACCTTCGTTTTATCCATAACAAGGTCCCATGGATCGCCGTCATAGTATGCTGCTGCTGCGATATGCTTGGATGCATCTATACAACTTCCGCCTCCTACAGCCAACACAACATCTATATTATTATCCTTACATATCTTGGTACCTTCCTTAACGGATGCTAACTTCGGATTAGGCTCTATACCAGGCAGTTCGTATATCTCATAGTCCTTTAATACTTCATATATCTTATCATATATACCGGTTCTTTTGATACTTCCTCCGCCGTATACCATAAGAACTCTCTTCCCGTATTTGCCTATCTCTTTAGATAAGCACTCTACCTGATCCTTACCGAATCTGATATCTGTAGGAACGCAATATTCGTAATTGTTCATATATGCTCCTCCGTTACTTGCTTATATCTTAGCCTTGAATCTGTCATATCTGAGTGTACTTAAGTCTACATCCGTAGTTCCTGTAGCAATAAGCTGTGCCAACTGATGACCTGCTGCCGGTCCTATACCGAAGCCGTGGCCTGACATTGCACAGGATGTATATAATCCCGGTACCTCATCTATGGCGCCTACCACTGCTACTCCGTCTGCACATTTATCACTCCATCCTGCCCACGTCCTGACTATCTTGGCATTAGCAAGATCCGGGAAGTATTTCATGATACCGCGACAGATACAAGGGGCTGTCTTGGCATTTGATATGGGCGTACCGTTATCCTTATTACTGCCTTCAAATCCGGATGAACCTCCGAAAACAAACGAACCATGCTTGGTCTGGTGTCCGTAGAAATCCGCCTCGGCAGTTCCAAGCATCTGATCGAACATATGGGGTTCGGCTTCCGTTACTAGACATTCAAGCAGAGATCTTGTCATCGGTATATCCACTCCCACTGTACCTAAGATTGCCCTGCTGTCATATCCGGCTGCAACTAATATATTCTCTCCTTCGAATACATCACCTGATTCACATATGACCTTTCTTACCTTACCTTTGACCATCCTAAGTTCCGTTACCTTCTCACCGGAAATAAACCTTACTCCGAGGCGTCTGGCCATCTTGTAATAGCCAAGGGTTGTCGTCAGAGGATTGGCATGTCCGTCTGTAGGACACCAGCTTGCACAGGTTACTTCATCCGACAGATAAGGGTTAATACTCCTAACCTCAGCTGCATCAATCATTCTTACATCCAATCCGCAGCTCTGTGCATTAGTCGCAAGTTTGGTCAGAATCTCTTTATGTTTATCATTCTTACCAAGACGAAGGTTACCATCCTGATGGTATTCACAATCCGTCTCCAACTCTTCAGATAATGTAGGCCAGAGATTCTTGATACCATACATAACAAGAGGCAGTTCTCTTACATCTCTTCCTGACTGTCTGACTCCTCCGCCGTTTCTGCTGGATCCGCCGTTACCTATAAAGTCACTTCCCTCAAGGACAATTACGCTTAATCCCCTCTTGGCCAGATAATATGCTGCAGAGTTACCGATTATTCCACCGCCAATTACTACAACTTCAGCATTACTGTTCATACTAATCATCCTCCTTTGCTTCATTTGCAAAGATACGCATCTCTATCGGACGCATAGGTACTCTGCTTGTGGCAGGTTCAATCTCCGCAGGTGATACTCCAAGTTCTTTAGCCACTATTCCCTTAACAAGCCTTGAACATGTCTGTCCCTGACACAATCCCATTCCGGCTCTTAAGTATCTTCGTATCTCGGTTATGGTCCACATTCCGTCATGAACCGCCTGCCTTATCTCACCTTTTGTTATCTCTTCACAACGGCATATCAACATATCATCATCGGGAGCCGGTACAAAAGGTCCTATATCTCTTGATCTGTCATTAACACTGTTCATATCCAATCCCTCCCTTTACATGACTTTGAAGAATCTTGCCGTCATGGCATATTCCTTAGGTACTCTCATTGTAAGCAGATTTGTCTTATCAAATGCCTTGGCTGACTTAACCGATACAACAGTTGCCTCACATACTTCTTTACCGCTTCTTCCAAGTGCAATACCCTTGGTTCCTTCTGCCGGAAGCGGCAGGAACTCATAAGGAAGGGTAACCGTTGCCGTTCCGTCCCCACAGTCTTCATCAACAAGGAATATCGCCTGTCCCGAACAACTTGCCACGCACATTCCGCAATTGATGCATTCACTGTTATCAACCACTATCGGAAGCGATGTAATATTGTTTCCGATTGAGATACACTTCTTGGGACATGCATCCTGACAGGGATTACACGGTATATTCTGTGTACACTCTATAACGGGATGTACACCCTTCTTATGTGTCACTCCCGGAAATCTCTCTATCTCATCATCTGCAACATAACCGTTCTTAAGAAGGTTCTGGGAAATATCGATTCCTTCTTCTGTCTTCTCGATCGCCTTGCCTCGATTCTTAGGAGCGAACATTCCCTGTCTTAATCCATCCAGAGCCTTATTAAGTTCTTCCAATTCCGACTGCATTGCTTCTTCATCTGTATATCCCAAATACTCAGCCGCAACAACGCCTGCCATTCTTCCTTCTATCATGGCTGAAGATGCCTCTTCTATTCCTGACACATCTCCTGCAACGAACACACCCGGAATAGAAGTGCGTCCATACTCATCACATATCGGAACCTGTCCGCCACGCTTCGGGTTATCTTCCATCTGAGCACCCGCCATCTTAAGAAGTTGCGACATAGGAGATAATCCTACAGCAAGACATATGGTATCAACATCAAAATGCTTCTCGGTTCCCGGGATGAAATCAAATTTCTCATCTACCTGTGCTATGGTTACACCCTTAACACAGTCATCACCTTCCGCCTCAACAATAGTATGGGATAAATAGAATGGAACTCCGGTCCTTGCTACCTTGGCCGCATGTACACCATATCCTCCTACTCTGGGCGCTGCATCAACCAGTGCAACAACCTCACATCCACATTGTAATAACTGGAAAGAAACCACCAATCCGACATTACCTGAACCAAGCATAAGTACCCTCTTACCGGGTAATACTCCGTGAAGATTCATAAGCGTCTGAGCTGCACCTGCACCTATCACACCCGGTAATGTCCAACCGGGAAATGTGACCATATTCTCGGCTGCACCCGTAGCAATTACAACAGCATCAGCTTTATAGTGTTTAATCTCTTCACCCATCTTAACCACAACTTCTTTGTCCTGATACAGACCTATGACAGTCGCATTAAGTACCACTGATACTCCTGCCTCTGCCGCTTCATCAAGAAGTTGCTTGCCTATTACAAATCCCCTTACTTTGGCACGATGCTCTTTGGATCCAAAGAACTTATGGATCTGCTTAAATAACTGTCCTCCGGGCTTCTCATTCTCATCAAATACAACAACGTTAAGTCCCCTCTTAGCCGCTTCTATTGCTGCTGAAAGACCTGAAGGACCTGCACCAACAATAATCAAATCATATCTTTTCATAGTCATGTCCTCCTACTGTTTATCAAAGGGTTCAGCCGACACACCGTACTGAGTCTTAACTACCATTCCCGCCTTAAGCGGTGTAATACATGTCCTGACATTGGGAACTCCGTCAACTATCATTACACAGTCTGTGCAACGACCTATAGCACAGAATATTCCTCTGGGTTTATGCTCTTTCTGTGTATACCTGTGAACCATTACATCAGCCGCCTTAAGTGCTGCGGCTATAGGTTCGCCCTCATATCCCTCTATTTCTTTACCGTCAAATGTAAACTTTACCGTCTGACCTTTCTCCAAAGCACCCAGTATCGGATGCTCATCAATTCTGTCTGCCATAATGATCCTCTCCTTCCAAATTCCATATTCCGCATATCGTTTCAGGTTTATTAATGCATATCCGGTTCGTTCCACAGTCTTAGTTTGGTCCCAAGTCCCAGTCTTCTCGCATTTTCATAACAAACCTTACCCCAAGCTACATCCTCCACCGGCATGCCACCCACCGAATATACGAATATCTGGTCATCACTTACACGCCCGGGCCTTTTGCCGAAAATAATGTCACCTAAGTCTGTGATCTCATCCATTGATATCAGCCCGTCATGAACCATATCCGTAAATTTCGATCCGATTATATTGTTCGCTCCAAAGGACGGATAAGGAAACTCTTCTGCCCATGCTTCATATAACTTGATATTATCTACAACAAGCGACAGACTCTTTAATTCTTTAGAATCCATATCAAAGGCACTTACACCGATAAGCACTGCTCCCGGCTTGATCCATTCCTTCTTAACAAAGGGATAGGTTGAAGGATCCGTTCCTCCGGAATTGGCAAATGATATAACATCACTGTCTTTGATAAGTTCCTCCACGGTATCCACAGCTTCCACTGTCTTAAGTGTCGGATATTCTTCTTTAACAAACTGTATGAATTTCTCAAGCGATGCCTTACCTCTGCCCTTGACCTTGAGTGTATCTATATTGGGGCAAGTCGCCATAATTGCTGCAAGTGAGGTCTTGCCCATAACACCCGGTCCGCAGATACCGCATACCTTAGCGTCTTTTCTTACAAGATATTTGGCTCCGACTCCCGGAATGGCTCCGGTCCTGTATGCGCTTAACAGATTGGCACTCATTAATGCAAGAGGTGCACCTGTATCTTTATCATTTAACATTACCGTAAGTATCGATCTGGGAAGGCCTTTATTCTTATTGGACATATTCGATCCGTACCATTTCATTCCCATAAGATCAAACGGGCCACCTATATATGCAGGCATTGCCATGAATCTTCTGTCATCACCGACATCAAGAGGCATATTGGGAAATGGTGAAGTCTTAGGGAATGAAACCTGACTTCCGTGGGAATTATGATTCTCACCGCCCATCACATAATCACCGGCGTTCAAACATTTGACTACTTCTTCCATGGCATCAATGCAGGCTGCCATATTCTTAACTCCTGCTCTTATCATGTCTTCTTCACTTAGAAACAAAAAATCAATGGCTGGATAACTCATATGCTTTCCTTCCCGACGAAATATAATCATCCGTCTGTTTATCTTTCTTAAATACAAAAGGCAAAAGGATCAATAAATAGACCCTTTTGCCTCTTCATGCATATAATCTACACCTTGGTAAGTACTTCATCAATTACTTACTCTCACCGTTTTTATACTCATTTTGTGGCTTATGTACTACTAAATAAGTAGTTATCTTAAATACGGCTCATCCCATAGGTTAAGTTTTGTACCTATTCCAAGCTTTAAAGCCTTCTTATAACAATCATAACCCCATGCAACATCCTCTATAGGCATTCCTCCGCTGCTGCACATAACGATTTCATCATGCGTCCTTCTGCCCGGAGTGATTCCGTTGACAATATCGCAGAGATTAAGGACTTGCTCTCTCTTGATCTTACCTTCTCTTACAAGATGAACAAAATGGATACCCATGATTACCCACTCACGCTTGTTGCCGAGTTCATCAACCGGTCCTCTTGCGATGAAGTTGTTCATGTACTTATCATACATTCCGTAGTTATCTACAACCATGGTGGTTCCGATAAGTTCATCGAAATCTCTGTATAAGAAGCTGCCCATAGAGAATATGGATGCTCCCTTTTTAAACCAATCAAGATGGAATTCCTCGGCCTTATCCGGAGTCACGGACATGGCCTCACTTACAACATCAGAATCACGACATGCCTCTTCCAACGTCTTACATATTTCTATCTCTTTGATCTGCGGATATTTCTCCTCTATAAAAGCTTTCATGGACAGAGTCGAAGCCGATGTGGGACTACTGCCCTTGATCTTGACTTTCTTAATATCAGGCAGAACAGCCATATAACACATCAAGGCACATTTATTGATAACACCTGGACCCAGTATGGTAAGTACCTCTGAGTCTTTATTGGCAAGATATGATGCTGCCATGGCAGGCATGGCTCCCGTTCTCATTGCACTTAGTAAGTTGGCTGACATATATGCCACAGGCGCACCGGTATCAACATCATTAAGAGTTGCCATAAGAATGGACCTTGGCAGGCCCTTACTTAAATTGGCATGATTAGAACCGTACCACTTCTGTCCTGCCATATGGAATCTTCCGCCAAGATAAGCCGGCATGGCATTGAATCTTCTGTCAGGCCCGTTATCAAGAGGGAAACCCTCTATATCCTTAGCCTTAGGAAAATTCATCTGTAATCCGTGTTCATCGTTCTTAGGACCGCCAAGCAGGAAATCCCCCTTACCAAACAGGCTCATGACATCTCTCATGGCCTCAACACATCCCTTGGCATCGAGTACGCCTGCATCGATCATGTCTTTTTCACTTAGATATAAGAAATCTATAGCCATTTAATACCTCCTTTAATTGTCGACCCGGGACAGTAGGTACTATCCCGGGTCTTTTGCCTATAATTATGAAGTTGACAAAGATGATTACTCTTTAAGTTTAGTCCACATCTCGTTATAGATATCGAGAGTTGCACTGTCGAGATTCTCTACATAGCTTCCCTTAGCGATAGCATCTGACGGAGGATTCTTGGCGGGATTGCCGCTGTACTCCTCACCCATGTTAGCTACTGCATCTGTGTTGGCGCAGAGATATGGGAACTCAGCGAGAACAAGTTCCATGTTCTCAGGCTCCATAATAAAGTTCATCCACTTAAGTGCATTATCATAGTTAGGAGATTCTTTGGTCACAACCCAGTTATCAAAAAATAAATATGCACCCTCTGTAGGATATATTACTTCAATCGAAGGAACCTCTTCCATTGCCATTGCTACTTCCGCACTCCAAATCATACCGGCAGCACAATCGCCTGATATAAGCGCACTTTTAGGTGAATCCGAATCATAGAGCACAACGTTTTTCTTAAGTTCCATTAACTTATCGGACACCTCAGTTAACTTATCCGGGTCTGTCTCATTAAGGTCATATCCCAAAGCTTTGGATGTCATACCGATAACAGCACGGAAGTCATCAAGCACCACCAACTGTCCTTCCAAGGAAGGATCAAAAAGATCAGCATAACTTGTTATATCCATATCCACTTTATCCGTATTAACAACTATTGCACCGGCACCACCCATATAAGGAATCGAATACACATTACCGGGATCATAAGACGGGTTCTTGTAACTCTCACCTATATGAGAGAAGTTCGGTAACTGCTCAAAATCAAGTTCCTTAAGCATATCCTGAGCAATAAGCTGTGCTACCATATAATCACTGGGGACAAGCAGATCATATGCTCCGGCTGTCTCGGACTTAACCTTGGCAAGCATATCTTCATTTGAAGAATATGTCGAAACATTTACCTTAATTCCTGTTTCCTTTTCAAATTTCTCAACAACAGAATCCGGCAGGTACTCGGTCCATACAAAGATATTCAATTCGCCCTGATCCGTTGAAGCACCTCCTCCATTCGATGAGCCGCATCCTGTCATACTCAACGCTGCAAGTGATAATGAAACTAATGCTGCTAAAATCCTTTTCTTCATATTTTTTCCTCCTCGTAAATCTGTTGTCAGATTTTATTATGCTTACCGGATAATATTCCGCTCTGCGTTATATACACCAGTGCAATCGTTCCGATCAGCACAAGTGTTGAGAGCGCATTTACATCCGGAGAAACACCACTTTTAATACTTTCCATAACCTTAAGAGGATATGTCTTGGTCTGTCCGTTCACAAAATAACTGATTATTACATCATCAATTGAAAGGGTAAATGCAAGTAATGCTCCTCCTGCAATACCCGGTGCCAACACCGGAAGAGTTATCTCAAAGAAAGTAACAACTCTGTTCGCTCCAAGATCCATACTCGCTTCTTCGATTGATTTATCATATCCCGACAGCCTTGCCCGTACATTGAATATTACATAAGGCACGCTGAAACTTACATGTGAAAGGATTAATGTAAGCATGCCTCTTGGAACATTGGCATTGGTAAATATAGTTAATAATGCAATACCTATAACAATCTCGGGAATAACTACCGGAATATACAACAGACCGTTGATAATTCCCTTACCCTTAAACTTATATCTATAAATTCCTACCGCACCAAGCGTACCTATTATTGTGGCGAGGATAGTACTGGCAATTGCAATGATGATCGTGTTGCCGAATGATTCAAGCAACGCCGAATTGTCCCAAAGCTTAACATACCAATCTAAAGTGAATCCTTTCCAGCTTAGGTACGGCTTGGTCGTTGTAGCATTAAATGAATTTGATACTACAACAAATATAGGCAGAAACAAGAACAGATAAACCAATGAACAGAACACTATGCTTAGTCTTTTTATTCTCTTTTCTTTCTTAGCTTTTCTCATATAAGCCTCCTATACTCCAAGACTGTCCATATCGCCGCCAAGCTTCTGGTATATCTTGACAAGTATCAGTGTCACGACAATGAGAATGATTGATAACGCTGCACCAAGGGGCCAGTTATTTGCACTCTTAAACTGCCTCTCAATCAGGTTACCTATCATATCAGTATTACCTCCGCCAAGGATATTCGATACGAAGAAGTATCCGAGACACGGGATGAATACCATTATGCATCCTGAGAATATTCCGCTTGAAGTAAGGGGAAGTATTACTTCAAATAAAGTCTTAACCGGTCTTGCACCAAGATCGGATGATGCTTCCAGAAGACTTGCATCTAATTTCTCGATTGCCGTATACAGTGGAAGAACCATAAAGGGTATAAAGCAATACACCATACCCAGGACCGTAGTACCCGTCTTATACAACAGTTCAATCGGTTCGACTGCAACACCCATTGACATTAATAACTTATTAAGCCAACCGCTGCTTCCTAAGAATGTTCTCCATCCGTATATTCTTATAAGAGAGTTGGTCCAGAAAGGAATGATGACCAACATATAAAACAACTGTCTTTTCTTACTCTTTGTTCTCGCTATAACATAAGAAAACGGATAACCTATTAAGACACATATAAGTGTTGTTATAAATGCTATTAATAATGACTGACCGTATATCTTAATGTAATCAGGTGAAAACAGTTTGCTATAGTTTACCGAAGTGAATCTGTATACGACGTTATAGAATTCATCCGTCTGACAGAAACTCATTACGGTAACAAATATCAAAGGAGCCAGCACCAGAAGAAGTAGCAATAATGCCACCGGGCCAACCGTTACTATGGCCGGCATCGTATTTGATTTAAACTCATGCTTTGATATTTTCTTCATAAGCGGCCTTCCTTTCGTTTGTTTATTTTTTACGCAAGTTTGATCTCATCCAATGCCTTAAATATCTTGTAACTGTCATTGTGTATCAATACTCCGTCCATGGGATCCCAATAAGGATAAATCCTGCTTCCTATCTCAGGTAATTCCTGACCGGACAATCTCTCTATCTTAAGTTCATTTCCGTTTGGAAGGGACACAATACATTTAAGAACAGAACCCACATATATGAAATCCTTAACCACCGCCACAAGTTCAAATCCTTCATGGGGCTTGGTATCAAATCTCATGCTCTCAGGTCTTACCGATACAGTGGCATATTCCAGAATATTGAAACTGTCGTCACATTTAACTCTGACAGCACCGTTCTCAAGGGTAACTGTGGCAATTCCATCCGACATACTTGTGACACAACCGTCATATGTATTTGTCTCACCTATAAACGTTGCAACGAATCTTGTTGCGGGATGTTCATATATGTCTTTGGGACTTGCCAACTGATCAATAACTCCATCATGCATTATTGCGATTCTGTCGCTCATTGTCAGAGCTTCTTCCTGATCATGCGTTACATATATGAATGTAATATTGAGCTTCTTCTGCAATCTCTTAAGTTCAAGCTGCATCTGCTTTCTGAGCTTAAGGTCAAGCGCTCCCAACGGTTCATCTAACAGTAATACTCTTGGCCTGTTAATAAGCGCTCTGGCTATGGCAACCCTCTGTTTCTGTCCGCCTGATAACTGACTCGGATATCTGTTCTCAAATCCCGTTAACTGAACCATATCCATCATCTCAAGAACTCTCTGCTTGATCTCAGCCTTAGGCACCTTCTTCATCTTTAAACCGTAAGCTATGTTGTCAAATATGGTCTTATGCGGAAAAAGCGCATATGTCTGAAATACTGTATTGACATTTCTCTCAAACGGCTCTTTCTCCTCTATCGATTCACCCTCAACCTTGATCGATCCGGTTGTGGGTCCCTCAAATCCTGCTATCATTCTAAGAGTAGTAGTCTTGCCACATCCGGATGAACCAAGGAGTGTAAGGAACTCACCTTCTTCAACCGTAAGGTTTAAATCCTTGACCACATGGTTTGTTCCGTATATTTTATTTACACCTGTTAATTCAATAATTGTTCCCATGCGAACACCTCCGTTATAGAGCCTTCACACCTCTTTCACCTGTACGAATCCTTATGGCATCTTCTATGTTCCTTATGAATATCTTTCCGTCTCCGACATGATCGGTCGCACAGATCTCTCTGATACTCATGATCACAGTCTCAACATCCTTATCAGATACCACTACTTCAACCTTGATCTTGGGGAGAAGGTTAATAGTAGTCTTAAGACCCTTAATCTCATTAACCGTACCTTCAACGGATCCCTTCTGTGTTCCGCAACCCATTGCCGTTGATAATGTCATTCCGCCGCAATGAACTTTATCCAAAACATTCTTAACGTCTTCCAACTTCTCAGGCCTGATAATGATAATTAATTCTTTCATACTTTTATCCTCCTTAATATCTTTAGGCTGCTATCCTGTAAAAAAAAGAGGGCTGTACATTAAATACAGCCCTCTTGCCACTTCTTTTCGCTATTTATTTGATACGAGTAATATAAAACATTACCAATAGCATTTCAACAAACCAAAAATACCATTTTTCTACTACTTTTTAAGTAGAATTAGTCCTTTTCTCTAATCATTTTGAAAAGACCTACCCTGTTATTTATACCTAATTTGCGGTAGAGATTAAGAATATGCTTCTTAAGTGTATTCTCTGAAATGACCAGTGAATCACATATCGTAACATTATCTCTCCCCTCCATGAGAAGACGCAGTATTGTCTCTTCTCTTCTGGTTAAATTGTATTTCTCGGTCGCTCCCGCAACTGATAATTTTTCGCTTACCAGATTACCGCTTTTTTTCTGCTGATATAGTCTGTATGCCAAATGATCCTTCAACAGATCAAGAATAAATATATCATCATATACGAAATCATCCTTCCCGATAGACCTGTAGAATGTGATCACACCGACAAATTCCTTCTTTCTTGCAAGAACCATCTGCAACGAATAATGCCAGTTATTGGTCTTATATACTTTCTTATAATAGTCGGTCTCTACTCTCTTGGAATCATCGATAATATCTGTTTCTCTGTATATCAGTGTCTTACCGCTGTATAGTATTCCGCGACTGTAATCCAGTTCTTCATATGCAATTGACATATCTTCTTCACAGTTAAAAAGCACGGGCGAAACAAGCTTATTCTCACCATCGGGAGATGCCAACAGAAAGTCCGCGCTGTCATAGTCTATAAGCATCTTCATCTGTTCTAAGAACTGTTCTCTCATATCATCGATATTATTCATAGTATAAATCTTATAAATTATGCTGTTTAAAAAAATCCAATCATTTGTATCCAACGTTCTCATATTAACTCCTCCTTATATGCAAAAAGCAAGAGCATACTCAACAGACGCTCTTGCCTTTATTTCATAATGCCATATTTATTTCTTAATCACTAATCTCAACCGGATACTTGCCTGTAAAGCAACCCGTACAGATGTTAAGTCCGCCGGCTATCTCGCTTAATCTGTCTATACCAAGATAAGCCAAGCTGTCTGCTCCGATGATCTTACGTATATCTTCAAGAGAGCGATTATAAGCCAGAAGCTGATCTTCATCCGGTACATCTGTTCCGAAGAAACAAGGATGTAAAAAAGGCGGAGAACTTACTCGCATATGTACTTCCTTAGCGCCCGCTTCTCTTAACATTCTGACTATCCTGTCGGAAGTCGTGCCTCTTACTATAGAGTCATCAATCATTATTATTCGCTTACCGTCCACCACTTCTCTTAAAGCATTAAGTTTAACACGAACACTGTTAACCCTTGCTTCCTGTGCCGGCTTAATAAACGTCCTTCCGACATATGAGTTCTTGATAAATGCCTGCGCATAAGGTATTCCCGACTCATGTGCATATCCTATGGCTGCCTGAAGTCCTGAATCCGGCACGCCTGTCACGATATCGGCTTCCACAGGTGAATCTATGGCCAGATACTTACCGGCCAATACTCTTGACTTATATACGCTCACTCCGTCGAAATAACTGTCCGGTCTAGAGAAATATATGTACTCAAATACACATCTTCCTCTCTTGCTCTCGGGTAAACATCTGCTGCGATCTGAATTAAGCTTACCCTCTGAGTCTATTGTCACTACTTCACCGGGTTCCACATCCCTTATATAGGTCGCCCCGATGGTGTCAAGAGCGCATGACTCTGATGTAAATATGTAAGTCTCATCTTTTTTGCCTATCACAAGCGGTCTGAATCCGTAAGGATCTCTGGCTCCTATGAGCTTACGTGGTGACATTATGACAAGCGAGTATGCACCCTTAATTCTATCCATACTTCTGGCCACGGCCTCTTCAACCGAACCGCAATTAAGACGCTCTCTTGCGATTATATAGGCTATGACCTCAGAGTCTATCGTGGTCTGGAATATCGCACCCGTATATGCCAGTTCCTCTCTAAGTTCCGTGGCATTGATAAGATTGCCGTTATGAGCAAGCCCCAGTACACCCTTGACGTAATTGATAACAAGAGGCTGCGCATTCTCTCTTACGGAATTACCTGTCGTAGAATATCTAACATGTCCCACACCTATATTGCCGTTTAACGAATGCAATCTTTCATGCGAGAATGCCTCATTAAGAAGGCCCATATCCTTATAGCAGGATACATTGCCCTTATCTCCTTCCGTATCAGATACAGCGATACCGCAAGACTCCTGGCCTCTGTGCTGAAGTGCATACAGACCGTAGTATATTGAATCGGCCACATTATCGCCGCTTAGATCATACATGCCGAATACTCCGCATTCCTCATGCGGTCTGTCATCATTATAATTCATCGACACTTACGGTCACCTCCTCAAGTACATCAAGCAGCACTCTTACCGTATCCAAAGATGTGAACATCGTCACGTTATTCTGAGTGGCACAACGTCTTATGGCTACGCCGTCCTCATAATGAACACCCGAAAGAATAGCTCTTGTATTGATCACGTAACTGACATAACCTGCCTTGATGGATCTTAATATCTCATCAGATCCTTCGCTTAACTTATGACGCACTCTAGTCTTGATGCCGTGCTCCTTAAGATAGTCAGCAGTTCCTATAGTCGCTTCTATGTTAAATCCAAGATCATAGAATCTCTTAATCAAAGGCAGTGCCTCTTCCTTATCTTCATCCGCAAGTGTCACCATGACTGTACCGTAATTGGATAACTTAACTCCGGATGCTATAAGTGCCTTATACATTGCTCTGTGCAATGTATTATCATATCCGATCGCCTCACCCGTAGATTTCATCTCAGGAGAAAGATAAGCATCCATACCCATTAATTTGCTGAATGAGAACGCCGGAGCCTTAACATATCTTCTCTTAGTCTCTCCGGGATAGAACACCCTGTGCAAACTGTTATCTGCAGCATCGATATCCATAGTGATGCCTTCTTTTAATCTCTCATCCGTATCTGCAAATGAGATCTCATCGCTTAACGTATTACCAAGCATAACCTTAGTCGCGATATCTGCCATACCGTAACCGGTAGCTTTGGATAAGAAAGGTACGGTACGTGATGATCTGGGATTGACCTCTATGATATAGACATTGTCATCATCGTCCACAATAAACTGGATATTAAACAGACCCTTAATGCCTATTCCTATACCCAACTTGCCTGAATACTCAAGTATCGTTCTCTTGACATTATCGCTTATGCTGTCTGCGGGATACATGCTCATGGAATCACCGGAATGTACGCCTGTGCGTTCTACAAGTTCCATGATGCCGGGTACGAATACATCCCTTCCGTCACATATTCCGTCTATCTCAACTTCCTTACCCTTGATATATTTATCAACAAGTACGGGCTTATCTTCATCCACTTCAACCGCCGTGTGAAGATAGTGTTCCATATCTTTAGGTTTGGCCACTATCTGCATCGCACGACCGCCGAGTACAAAGCTCGGTCTTACAAGCACCGGATAACCGATCTTCTCTGCAACCGCAATTCCGGCCTCCACACTGGTGACCGCTTCTCCCTTAGGCTGGGGGATATTCAGATCCTTAAGGAGTTTCTCAAACAGATCCCTGTCTTCTGCTCTGTCTATCGCTTCGGCATCGGTACCAATGATGGGCACACCTCTCTCTGCCAAAGGAATAGCCAGATTGACCGCAGTCTGACCGCCTAATGTTACGATCACTCCCTGGGGGTTCTCCTTATCGATTATGTTCATAACATCCTCTACCGTAAGGGGCTCGAAGTATAACTTATCCGCCATGGTATAGTCTGTTGATACGGTCTCGGGATTGTTGTTGATTATTATCGCCTCATATCCCATGGCCTTGATCGTGCTTACGGCATGAACCGTAGAGTAATCGAATTCAACACCTTGTCCTATTCTTATGGGGCCCGAACCAAGCACAATAACCTTCTTATCATCTGTTACTATCGATTCATCCTCACCTTCAGACTCCGTCTCATATGTCGAATAGAAGTAAGGTATGTAACTGTCGAATTCGGATGCGCAGCTGTCTATCATCTTATAAAGAGGCTTTATACCTGCTTGTTTACGAAGAGCCCTGACCTCATCATCAGTCATATCTAAGAATTTGCCTATAGCCTTATCGCAGAAGCCCATCCTCTTAGCAAGATAAAGAGTCTCTTTATCTTTCATGACACGTATGTCATCTTTGTTCTTGACAAGCAACTTCTCTACATTTATGATGTCGCTAAGACCGTCTATAAAGAACATGTCTATGCCGGATAATGAAGATATCTCTTCTCTGCTTACACCACGCCTTAACAGTTCAGCGATCGCATATACCCTGTCGTCTCTCTGCTCCGAAATGTATGCCTTAAGCGTCTCTGTATCCTCGCAGTCAAACTTCTCCATATACAGATGGTATACGCCGATCTCCAGTGACCTGACTGCCTTAAGAAGTGATTCGGGGAACGAACGGCCCACGCTCATTACCTCTCCGGTAGCCTTCATCTGAGTACCCAAAAGGTTGCTGGCATCCGTGAATTTATCAAAGGGGAATCTCGGCATCTTACTTACAACATAGTCAAGTGACGGCTCAAAACATGCCGGTGTATTGGCAAGCATTATCTCATCAAGACGAAGACCCACGCTTATCTTAGCCGATACCCTTGCGATCGGATATCCGCTTGCCTTTGATGCAAGTGCAGACGATCTTGATACTCTGGGATTGACCTCTATCACATAATAGTCAAACGAATTGGGATCAAGAGCAAACTGTACATTACATCCGCCTTCTACCTTAAGTGCTCTTATAAGATTAAGCGCCGCATCACGCAGCATATGATATTCTCTGTTGGTAAGAGTCTGTGAAGGACATACCACTATCGAATCACCAGTATGTATTCCTACGGGATCAAGATTCTCCATATTACAGATGGTGATGGCTGTGTCATTGGCATCTCTCATCACCTCATACTCAATCTCCTTATAACCCTTAACACTCTTCTCTATGAGAGCCTGATGTATAGGTGATAAACTCAATGCATTCTTAAGGACTGTCTTTAACTCTTCTTCATCATCGGCAAATCCGCCGCCTGTTCCGCCAAGTGTAAATGCGGGACGGACCACTATCGGATAACCTATATCTTCTGCCGCCTTTAAGCCGGCTTCCATATCCTCAACGATCTCTGAGGGCAATACAGGTTCGCCTATGCTCTCGCACAGTTCCTTAAACCTCTCTCTGTCCTCTGCTCTGTCAATGGAATCACTGTCGGTGCCTAACAGTCTTACCTGGCACTCATCTAACACGCCCTTACGTTTAAGCTGCATTGCAAGATTAAGTCCGGTCTGTCCTCCTATGCCGGGTAATATTGCATCAGGTCTTTCCTTACGGATAACCTTGGCTATAAATTCAAGCGTAAGCGGCTCCATGTATATCTTGTCCGCTATATGCTTATCCGTCATTATCGTAGCCGGGTTGGAGTTGCAGAGAATAACTTCATAACCTTCTTCTCTTAATGCCAGGCAGGCCTGTGTACCCGCATAATCAAATTCAGCAGCCTGACCTATGACTATGGGACCTGAGCCTATTACTAGTATTCTCTTAATGTCTGTTCTCTTAGGCATATGCATTCTCCTTTCTCTGCTCACGCGCCTTTCTGACATTGTCCATAAACCTGTCAAACAGATATGAACTGTCCTGAGGTCCCGGAGCGCTCTCGGGGTGATACTGAACGGAGAAAGCCAGATCTTCATCACATGCCACACCTTCAACCGTATTATCCAACAGATTGATGTGTGTCACCTTAAGTTTGGTTCCTTCTATGCTGTCCGTATCAACTGCATAAGAATGATTCTGAGAAGTGATCTCAATCTTATCGGTAAGAATATCCTTGACCGGATGATTTCCTCCTCTATGACCGAACTTAAGCTTATATGTCTTGGCACCGTATGCTAAAGATAAGATCTGATGTCCCAAGCATATACCGAATATCGGTACATTTCCTTTAATGCTTCTTATCGTATCTATACATTCCGGAACATCCATCGGATCTCCCGGTCCGTTACTGATAAATACTCCGTTAGGGCGAAGCGACATAATGACTTTTGCAGGAGTATTATACGGAACCACGGTCACTCTGCATCCTCTTTCAAGCAATGACCTTAAGATGTTCTGCTTCATTCCGCAGTCTATGGCCACTATATGGGGCCTGAGTCCTGCATGTGTTCCCTGTCTGTGTTCTAAGAGTGCTGACTGCGGTGTGATTATATCAGCCTTCCATATTCCGGTACTTGACACTCTTGATACCGCATCCTTAGGCAGCGCAGTTCTTTCAAGTATCTCCATACATTCAGACAGAGGCTTGTCTATGAAGGTAATAAGCGACTTCAGACTGCCTCTGTTTCTGATGATTCGTGTGATGGCTCTGGTATCTACGCCATAGATACCTGAGATGCCGTATTTTTTCATAATATTTTGGAGATTATCGCTTGCACGGAAATTGGATGGTTCATCATTGTATTCCCTTACAACCAATGCTCCTATACTCGGAGTCTGTGTCTCATAATCATCTTCATTGACTCCGTAATTACCGATAAGCGGATATGTCATTACGACCGCCTGATCCGTGTACGACGGATCTGAGACTATCTCCTGATATCCCACCATCGATGTGTTAAATACAAGTTCAAGTACCTTCTCGGTATTGGCTCCGAACCCGTACCCTTCAAATACTTCTCCCGATTCAAGCACCAGCTTGCGGTTCTTTGGTTGCTGCATGATGTTCATCTCCTACCATAAATTAGGGGTCACGGCATAAGCCATGACCCCATTGTCACTCATTTGTTTATTCAACGTCCTGAAGAGCATCGAAATCCTCTTCTCCGGTACGTATCTTAACTACCTTCTCTACAGGATATACGAATATCTTACCGTCTCCGATATGTCCGGTATAGAGTGCCTTCTTAGCAGATTCAATAACCGACTCAACAGGTATCTTGCTGACTACAACTTCAACCTTGATCTTAGGCAGAAGCGTTGCATCCATCTCAACACCTCTGTAACGTTCGCCGGCACCCTTCTGGATACCACAACCCATTACCTGAGTCATCGTCATACCTGTTACACCGAGGTCGTTCATAGCCTTCTTAAGTGCATCGAAGCGGCTTGCCTTGGCAATGATAACCACCTTATTGATGCCTGTGTCACTTACTACAGGATGTACTACAGGAACTGCAGCATCCTTCTTAGCCTGACTTGCTTCTTCATATGCATCACTTCCGAGTGAAGTGTTCTCATTGACATCCATAAGCATAGTGTTAGAGATATCCATGATAGAGAAGCCTGCATATGCTGAAGGAAGACCGTGCTCGGTAGAGTCAAGACCGATTATCTCTTCTTCTTCGGTAACTCTTAATCCAAATATCGCTCTGATTATAATAAATGCTATCGTTATTGTCAATGCAGTCCAAGCTGCTACTGATACAAATCCTACAAGCTGAATTCCAAGCTGATTGAATCCGCCACCGTAGAACAATCCGTTGATCTCACTGTCGGGAGCAGATGTTGTTGCAAATAAACCAACTGCTATCGTACCCCAGATACCGTTTAAGCAATGAACCGCAACGGCACCCACCGGATCGTCGATATGAAGCTTATAATCAAGTAACCAAACACCGAATACTACGAGTAATCCTGCCACTGCACCGATTATGATTGCACCGAAAGCATCTGTTACATCACAGGGAGCCGTGATAGCTACAAGACCTGCTAGTGATGCGTTAAGACACATTGAGATATCAGGCTTGCCGAACTTGATCCATGTGAAGATCATACATACTACTGTTGCAACTGCCGGAGCAATTGTTGTTGTAACGAATACTGATGCAAGCTGCTCAAGCGATGTACAAGCCGCACCGTTGAATCCGTACCAACCAAGCCATAAGATGAAGCATCCGAGACAACCGATTGCTAAGTTATGGCCGGGAAAAGCGTTAACCTTCTCAACCTTACCATCCTTATCGGTAACGAACTTACCGATTCTGGGTCCCAATATCTTGGCGCCGATAAGTGCTGAGATACCACCTACCATATGAATCGCACAAGAACCTGCGAAATCATGGAAGCCCATCTGAGCAAGCCAGCCGCCGCCCCAGATCCAATGTGCCTCAATGGGATAGATAAGTGCTGATATAACTGCTGAGTATACACAGTATGATAAGAACTTGGTTCTCTCAGCCATAGCACCTGATACTATCGTAGCCGTTGTGGCACAGAACACCAGGTTGAACACGAAGTTTGACCAGTCAAAGCTCTCATATGCGGTGAAGATATCAAATCCGGGCTTACCTATTAATCCCGCAAGGTCCTCGCCAAGCAAAAGACCAAAACCTATAAGAATGAATACTACGGTACCTATACAGAAGTCCATAAGGTTCTTCATAAGGATGTTACCCGTATTCTTAGCTCTGGTAAATCCGGCTTCTACCATAGCGAAGCCTGCCTGCATCCAGAACACCAGCGCTGCTCCTATAAGGAACCAGACACCGAACAATTCGCCTTCCATTGTCGTTAATAATTCTTCCATATATTTGTCCTCCTCAATTAGTGTCGTTTCGCGGAGCGAAACGTGGGGTTGTTAGTGATTCCCAGCGAAACTGCCCTTGCAGTGAGCTGTTGGAATCAGTTCAACCTACTATACGTAGAATAATATTTTTCCATAGCTGGGATAAGGTAATGCATCTTCAGGGATGATCTCCTCTGTTGCATCTGCAACCGCTCTTAATGACTCCATATCCGAGATAACTGTATCTTTGTAGAAGTCTGCCATCTGAAGACTGTCTTCAATCGCCTCAGCCTTCTCGGTATCAGTCTTGAGTTTCTCAACAAGATCATAGATCTTATCATAGTTATCGCTTACGACCTGAAGTGTCTTCTCTTCAGCCTTGCAACTTACACCGGACACTGCCTGCTTCTTCTTAATGATAGTATCAGCCAGTTCATTCATATAACCTTCAACACCCGGTAAGAACTGGTGATATACCATATCGATCATTGTCTTGGCTTCTATGTGCAATGTCTTGTTGTAGTTCTCAAGTAAGATCTCATATCTTGAATTAATCTCACTCTCAGTGAATATTCCGTGCTTGGTAAATAACTTCACGTTCTTATCGGCGATAAATACCGGTAATGCATCGGGTGTAGCCTTAAGGTTGGGAAGTCCTCTCTTCTCTGCCTCTGCTATCCACTCATCGGTATATCCGTCACCATTAAATATGATCCTCTTATGATCTATAAGTGTCTTCTTAACAAGTGCATGTACCGCATCGTTAAGTCCATCAGCGGATACTCCCTTAAGTTCCTCATAGAATGCACTGAGTGACTCGGCAACAGCTGTATTTAAGATTACGTTAGGTCCTGCTACGGACAATGAAGAACCTAACATTCTGAACTCAAACTTATTACCTGTAAATGCGAAAGGTGATGTACGGTTACGGTCCGTATTATCCTTAAAGAAATGCGGTAATACCGAAGCGCCCGTATCCATCTGTACGCTTCCCATCTTATTAAAGAAGGTATCGTTCTCTATAGATTCAACAACTGCCGTAAGCTCATCTCCAAGGAACATTGATACAACAGCCGGAGGTGCTTCATTGGCTCCTAATCTGTGATCGTTACCCGGTGAAGCAACAGATAATCTCATAAGATCCGCATAATCATCAACCGCTTTAATTACAGCCGCTAAGAATACAAGGAACTGTACATTCTCTGCAGGCGATTTACCTGGTTCTAAGAGGTTGATCCCTGTATTGGTGCTCATCGACCAGTTATTGTGCTTACCGGATCCGTTGATGCCGTCAAAAGGTTTCTCATGAAGCAAGCACTCGAATCCATGCTTCTTAGCAACCTTCTTCATCACTTCCATTGTTAACTGGTTGTGATCTACCGCTACATTGGTCGTATCGAATACCGGTGCTAACTCATGCTGGCAGGGCGCCACTTCGTTGTGCTTAGTCTTAGCAGGAATTCCCAACTTCCATAATTCAAGATCAAGATCATGCATATATTCAGATACTCTGGTCTTGAGATTTCCGAAGTAGTGATCTTCCATCTCCTGACCCTTAGGAGGCTTAGCTCCGAGTAACGTCCTGCCTGTAAAAATAAGGTCCTTACGCTTAGCGTAATCTTCTGTATTGATAAGGAAGTATTCCTGCTCAGGTCCTACTGTTGTAGATACACTTGAAACTTCTTCATTACCAAGTAACTTAAGGACCTTAACAGCTTCTTTGCTGAGCGCTTCCATTGATCTAAGCAGCGGTGTCTTCTTATCAAGTGCCTCTCCGCTGTATGAGCAGAAAGCCGTGGGTATATAGAGCGTTCCATCCTTAATAAAAGCCGGTGAGGTGGGATCCCATGCTGTGTATCCTCTTGCCTCGAAAGTTGCTCTTAATCCTCCTGAAGGGAAGCTGCTGGCATCGGGCTCACCCTTAACAAGCTCCTTGCCTGCAAATTCCATTATTACCTGTCCTTTATCGTCGGGATTAATGAAACTGTCATGCTTCTCCGCTGTAGTACCTGTCATAGGCTGGAACCAATGTGTGAAATGAGTTGCTCCGTTCTCAACAGCCCACTCCTTCATGGCAACAGCCACCGAATTGGCTACATCAAGCTCCAAATGTGTATTATTGTCGATGGTCTTACGAAGTGCCTTGTATACATCCTTGGGCAACTTCTCTCTCATCACCTTGTCATTAAATACAAGGCTTCCATACAATTCTGGAATCTTTGTCATGCCTGTGTCCATAATCTCCTCCATTCTTGTGGTACTAGGCTTATACCACATATGATTTAATAAAATACAAAAAAAGCGCTTCGAAGACTATTCTGTCTTCAAAGCGCTCTTGCTTTGTTCTGTATCATTGTATACAAGTATTCAAATCTTGTCAACTACTTTTTTAATTTTATTTTATGCCCTTCAAATTTTGCTTATCAGTATACATGATGCTGTCTGCGCGTTCGAATATATCCGATACAAGGTCATCCGTCTCCGGATCATACTCAGACATTCCCACAGCGATCACCGGTCCGGATCCGTTGGCCTGGTTGTCACGGACCTTTTTCCGTATATCATCCATCAATTTATTCCTGGCTTCATAATCATCGCCTCTTAAGAATACGACGAATTCATCTCCTCCGATCCTGAATACGGGACTGTGGTCAAATATATCACATAAAAGTTTTGCCGAAGCCTTAAGATACTCGTCTCCTGCTTTATGCCCCTCTCCATCATTTATCTTCTTAAGTCCGTTGACATCACACACAACTATACCGAATGGAAGATAGTCCATTCCGTTTTCGATATTGCCCTGCACCGATTTCTCCAATTCTGCATATGCAGTCTTGTTCTTCGTTCCCGTCAGTTCATCGCGTCTTGCAAGTTCTCTCTCGGTATTGAGTGCCCGCAAATGCGCTCTCTCCTTCTTTACTTCATTGTCAATGTTCTCAACACCGATGATAAAGTGTGACATATCACTTGATTTTCTTATGGACATACGGACATGGTGACTCTTTCCGTCGACCATGAGCCTGTAATCGACAGAATATTGCTTTTTGTTTTCCATAGTCGAAAGAAGATGGTCCTTATCCAGCACGCCCAGCAAGCGTTCCCTGTCGCTCTTAAGAACAACCTTGGGTATATTAATCCTGGACTCCTCAAAGAAGTCATCACCCGACCGCTTTACTTCAAGCATACCGTACAGATTATTGGTCTCATATCCTACATAACTGTTGTCGTTTATATCCACATAATAGATCTCATCATAGTTCGAAGCCAGACTCTCCGCTATCTGTCTGAATGTAGCTTGATGCTTCTGATTCTCCATGAATATCGTCTCAGCAGTGACTTCATCCTGTATATCTTTTTCACAGAGTATGAAGTGCTTCATGTCCTGTGCAAGCATTATGGTGAACATGAAGTAACGCGGCTCTCCGTTCACCATAACCCTGTATTTGTACGAATATGAATTCCTGTCATCAAGGTTCTTAAGCATAACATCCCTGCTGTATAAGCTGAGTGCAAATTTCTTGTCATCAGGATGTACATACCTTAGGACATTATCCATCGTTTCTGCATAGAAATCCTCTCCGTCCATCGGTACATTCATGGATTCGTACTTTGTGCTCTTGGAAAACTCTCTGTATCCGCCCGTCTCGATATTGATATAATATATAGCTTCATAATCCGAAGCCAGACTCGAAGCGATCAGATTGTATCTTTCTTTTTCCTTATTGGCCAGTTCATTCTCACGCCGTTCGATCTCCAGATCCATCCTTTTATCCTGCTCAATATAGGCATGGATTATACATGTCTCTATAAGGCAGCCCATCGCATAGAAAGGGATCAGAGGATACAGTATCTGGAATACTATAAGAACCTCCATCGAAAGGCAGGTGAATCCAACTGCCAGATTGTGTATCCGAACCTTTCCCTCTGATTTTGACGCAACGTAGAATGTATAGGCCGAAGTGAGCAGATATAAGATTATCTGAAGAGTAAGTGTCGTATACCTTCCGGCAAGTGCGTGATATTCTCCGTTTTCAAATACGAACAAAGCCGGAATAAAGAAATTGATGACAAGATGCATTACCGTAAAAAAGAAGGTTGCCCAACCGATACCCTTAAGGAATCTTCCGAATCTGCTCTTCTCATCCAAATACTCTATTACAAACCGGACCCATAATACAGCGGTCAGTACCATGAGGGTAAAGTAAAGGACCGTATCTGCATATACAAGCGGGATAATGCGAAGCTCATACAATACTCCCCATATTATGTCCGTGATATAATAGCCCAATACACTGTACAGAAACTGTCTGTAGAGGGTCATTGTCCTGGTACCGCTTCTGTCTTTCCGTCGCTTCATGACTTCTTTATTAATGATGAGGTGAAGTATAAGCGCCAATACTCCAACGCTTGCATAATTCATTGTTTATATCCTCCGATAAGCCATTTCAGAATTCGAAATCAGCCTCTGTAAGCAGCGAAATATCGGCATCCGGCTCAGCAACAAGCCTCTTAGACTGATTAAGTATAGCCTCTTCTACCTTGTTACGCACCAATCGTCCGTTACCCGCTTCTCTTGCATTGGTCGCCTGAACCTCAGCAAAGTATTCCTTCATGGGTGCGATCACCGCCTCGTCTATCTCATAGCCCTTGCTCTTAGCCGTTATCTTGGCTATGGCCGCAAGTTCATCCGCAGTATAATCCGGGAAGTCTATGATGTTGGGGAATCTGCTCTTAAGGCCCGAGTTGGACTCAAGGAAATCCTCCATCTCCTTGGAATAGCCGGCCAAGATCACAATCAAGTTATCTCTGTTATCTTCTATGCATTTAACAAGAGTATCTATTGCTTCAAGTCCGAAGCTGTCATCCTCTCCTCTGTAGAGCGAATAAGCCTCGTCAATGAACAGCACGCCGCCAAGCGCTGACTTGACCACCTGATTGACAAGCGGTGCGGTATGACCGACAAATCTTCCCACAAGGTCACCTCTTGATACTTCTACAAGCTGGCCACCCGATAACACTCCGATAGCCTTAAGATACTTACTTACTATACGTGCGATCGTAGTCTTACCTGTTCCGGGATTACCCGTGAATATCATATGCTTATTAAGTTCGCCCGCCTTAAGGCCCTCTTCACGACGTCTCTTCTGCATCGCATAGTATTCCTTAAGACTTCTGATATAATCCTTGACCATATCAAGACCCACGATATTATCAAGTTCTCTCTCAACGGCATCTTCCTCGCCGTTATAGCCCGTGGGAAGGTAGTCGCTTAACTTAAGTTCTTCCACAGCCTCAGTCGCGGTCGGTTTATCCGTATCAGATGAAGCCTGGGCCGTATTGCTCGCACCAATCGTTATATATGGCAGTCCGTCCTTGCACGTGAGTGTAAGCTTCTTACCCGCAAGATCATCTCTCTCAAGGCGGAGTTCAGAGAGTGCGCGCATCGTCTCATCATATGTATCAAGTACACCCTTAAGGCCTCTGTTTCGCGAAGTCTGCGATTCGGTATAAGCATCGAAACTCTCATCCGTGGTTATATCATAAGCCAACTGCTTCTTACATCTGCCTGTCAGCTGTTCCTTAAGTACGGCATTAATCTTATCTATCGCATCGGGATCCAAAGCAGATGTGGTACACACATCACCAAGCGCATTGACAAAAGGTGCGCCCATTATATCCGCGAGCTTATCAAGCGGCATCTTGCCCATGAAGATAAGGTACTTGCCCTTAGCCTCGAATGATCCTACAGTCTCTCCAGCCAGGGCATTGGATACACTCACCAACTGACCGTTTGACATCACATATCTCTCTGACAACCTGCATTCTCCGGTGGTAACCAGATCACTGATTCTTGTCAGCATCGAGATATGACAGTTCTCCATATTCTCAAATAATATCACGGATGCCTTGTTCTGAAGCGCCGAATACAGATCCTGTAAGAACAGTTTCTCCTCAGCTGCCGTCGGATACAGAGACAGATCCATGACATAAGGTGTCTCCCCGCTTATTATTCTTCTCTTATTAAGTTCGGCTACCGTAAGATTAAGTGTATAATGTCTGCCGCTGCATTCAGGGCCTGTGATGAAGATGCTGTTAAGTGCATCATTGTGATCTCTTTCTGAAACAAACGGGCGCTTGAATGCAATCGCAAGCTTACGTATGAACTCATCCTGACCGAACACGCTTTTCTTGATCTCCTCTGTCAGGCCGTCGAATTCCTTAAGGACTTCCGGATTATCTGCAGTCACAGATATCGCTGCAGCCGAAGTCGGTACACCGAAGTCCGATTCAACATTCGTATTGAGTTCTTTAAGCGTCTTGGAGATGTCTTCAGTAGAAGAAGTGAATGCCGTCTGCAAACTGTCCATTGACGCAGCCGCACTCTCACTTCTTGCCGCAGCCGCAGCCACATTCTTCTGAAGCTCTTCCAAAGCATTCTGTGTCTTGCCCGCAGCATTTGCCATAGCGGACATATTCTTAGGCACCGTTTCTGAAGCCTTGGCATTGCCTAACTTCTCAGCTTTAACGGCCTCCAAATTCTCCATGAAGGTTCCGCCTTTGCGCTTCTGACGCTTCTTGGCCTCATCTATCTCATCAAGTGTATAGTTGGCTTTCCTGCCACCCATGCTGTCCATAAAATCGTTCATATATTTCCCTCATTCTGCGCTTTAAACGCCTATGTCCGTCTGCCTCATAATACCATAATCAGAACAGTCAAACAAGAATTCTCCCTATTACTTAAGTGTAACAAACCCTGTTGAAAAATCATTACTTGGATCTACCAGGTCGGAGAAACTGAACGATAACTCGACCTGTGATTCTTCTGCGCGTTTTTCGAAATCTTCCCCGCGGCAAGAAACATTATCATGATGAAGCGTATAGCCTGCAGGGAGCCCGTTATCATAAAGTATATAACTTGAGGCCGGAATCTTGCCGTCTATCATCATATCCGATGTATCAACATAGTAATCATGATCCGATAGGTTCTCGATCCACACGTCATACCCGCGATCTCTTTTTTCCTTTTCAAGACTTCTGATGCGTATCCTGTCGTTTTCAAAGATCACGATTCCTGTGTCTGCATCATCTGTGATGACCGGATAATCCTCACCGCTTACCCTGATCTTTTCCATCACATCGCTTTTATATAAATTACCCTGATCTACAATACTCAGTGTCTTTTCACCCACTGCTATCTCATCGATCGAATCAAAATATTCACCGTATACGTTCTCATAAAAAAGCACTTTTGCACCGGCTTTAAAATGACCTCCTATGTATACCAGCTGACGGGAATTGCAGCGCCCGTTTATCCCGACGACCTTGTAATACAGAGTGACCGGTTCCTTACGTGTATTGACAAGCGATATTCCCAATCGATAATGGCGCATCCCTTCAGTGAGTATTGCGTTGTCATCATCGGCATACACACTCACCAGACGCATTGTCACGCCTTCTTTATCAAAAATCGTCACATTCGGTTCGGATATGAGTGTATACTCCGTATAATCGTTATCCTGCAGCTTTTCATTTTCACGGAATTTGCCTGCATAGGAAGATGACGGACTGCTGTAAAAGATCGCGGCATAAATGATCATCAGCACAAAAACACCGGCTAACGCTGCAATCGCGATCTTTATATGCTTAAGCACTTCCATGCCTTCTGCATGCGCTTTCTCAACAGCTTTTTTCGCAGCCGCATCAGCTTTCTTCTCAACAGCCTTCTCGTCAACCTGAAACCGTTCTTTCAGTTCTTTATCTTCACCGTAGACCGCACCACAGTTAGGACACCGCTTTTCTTTGGCGGTATTTATGACGCATCCGCAGAAATCACAGGTTATCTCCGTGCTCTTGGCACGCATCTTAAAGGTCTGCTTTTCGGCGGTCTTACGAAATTCCTTCGAGCTTAATATATGAGCCTGTACATACAGGTATCTGACTATTAAAGCGATTATGGCGATCGCTATTATTATCATTATGACTATAAATGCCATTTTGTTTTTCTCCGAAAAAAGGGCCGTCGTATGAACGACAGCCCTTGGTATTACTTATTGTCGTAAGCCTGTATCTGTGGTCAGATTACTTAAGAAGGCTTCCGAAGTGCTTGATGGTACGAACCATCTGGCTTGTGTATGAGTTCTCGTTATCATACCATGATACAACCTGAACCTGAGTTGTTCCGTTATCAAGAGGAAGAACCATTGTCTGAGTTGCATCGAAGAGTGAACCATATCTCATACCGATGATATCACTTGATACGATCTCATCTGTATTGTAACCGAATGACTCGTTAGAAGCAGCCTTCATAGCGTCGTTGATCTGCTCCTTAGTAACGTTGCCCTCTACAACAGCTGTAAGGATAGTTGTTGAACCTGTAGGGGTAGGAACTCTCTGAGCAGCACCGATCAACTTACCGTTAAGCTCAGGGATAACAAGGCCGATAGCCTTAGCTGCACCTGTTGAGTTAGGAACGATGTTGCAAGCTGCTGCACGTGAACGTCTCTTGTCGCCCTTTCTCTGAGGACCGTCAAGAGTCATCTGATCACCTGTGTAAGCGTGAATTGTGCACATGATACCTGACTTGATTGTAGCAAGGTCGTTAAGAGCCTTAGCCATAGGTGCAAGACAGTTAGTTGTGCATGATGCAGCTGAGATGATCTTATCATCAGCTGTAAGTGACTGATGGTTAACGTTGTATACGATAGTAGGAAGGTCATTGCCGGCAGGAGCAGAGATGATAACGTGCTTAGCACCTGCATCGATATGAGCCTGAGCCTTGTCCTTGCTTGTGTAGAAACCTGTACACTCAAGTACAACGTCTACGCCGAGCTGTCCCCAAGGAAGGTTCTTAGCATCTGCTTCCTTGTAGATTGTGATCTTCTTGCCATCAACTGAGATAGAATCCTCACCGAATGTAACCTTGTCACATAACTCGTAACGACCCTGTGTTGAATCATACTTAAGAAGATGAGCCAACATCTCAGGAGAAGTAAGATCGTTGATTGCTACGATCTCGAATCCCTCTGCACCAAACATCTGTCTGAAAGCAAGACGACCGATACGACCAAAACCGTTAATTGCTACTTTTACTGCCATTTTTAATTCCTCCTAAAAATGTGAAAATTTATTTGTTCTGATCACCCGAAAACCCTGCAGTTATGTCAACCACGGCATTCACGGGCATTATCAAAATTTTATCAGCGACACTATTCTACTAGAATCCGCACCAAAATACAAGATTAAATTACGGTATTTTATGAATTCTTTGTAAATACGCGAGATTCTTAGGCTTATTATGCCCCGAGACTTCGCCTGTCGGGGCGAACTGTTATAATTTAGCCTCAGCGTCCTCAATCGATTCATAACCATATAACTTCGCGGTATTGCCGATTATATTGTATGCAAGGTTACCTCCGGCCTTGGCGATCTCTGCAATGAACATACCATATAATGCAAGCGTACGCTCCGAATACGTTCCTAGTTCACCACGAAGATATGTCTCATAAGATGTATCCCACGGCTTATCGTCCGCTGTACGTAGCGTGCGGGCATTATCCGCAAGTTTGGGATACTTAGCCACCACATCCTCCATCATCCCTACCTGTATCGCTACGATCTGTTCTATTATCGCATCCTGTTGCTCGGTATGGGGAGGAAGCTTATCCTTGATCTTCTCATATTCTTCAGGTGATGTGGTCTTTTCCATACGGGCATACTTCTCTGTGATAAGATTCCAGCCCTTGGCATTGGCCGCATTAAAATCATCGATAAAACTTGCCAGCATGGGTTCGTTCCATTCCATGTACTGACTCTTACGCATTATGTTAAATGTTCCCCAGTCATCCTGGCAGAAGGCTCTTCCGCCCTCATTATCCACCTTATCAAACGCTTCCCACTCAAGCTTAATTATCTGCCTGGTCATCTGTTCTTTATCCATACGTCTGTATTCTCCGTTAAGAATCTTCTTACCGATAACCTCAAGATACCAGTTATCTTCATCTTCACTCACTACATTAATCTCTTTAAGCGCCTGCAGTATAATCTGCGATGTGATCTCAATCGTCCCCGTAATACGTGCAAACGGATCAGCCGCATCAGTTTCATTCTCCGAAGCTGTCATATCCTCAACAAATATATCAGAGAGCGCCTTCATTATATCCGCTATCTCCGGATGAATACTGAGTCTTCCCGCGCCTGATACAAGCCACTTATCATAGGCCGCATATGTGCGGTTGATTAAGAAAAGTGTATGCAACACATTCTTAATATATTCGGAAACATACATAAGGGCCGTGGTGCGATCACCCCTTCTTAGAGTACGTGGCAGATTGTACTGTCCTGCCTGTGCAGTCTTAATAAGCGATACGGCAAGTCTCTTGATCCATGTTGCATCGTCATAATACTCCGCCACCTTATTCCTGATCGTTGACATGACACCGATGTCATCTCTCCATATCTCACCATTAATAAATTGTGCCAGAACCGTCTCGGGTACAAGGCAAAGTCTGTTGCGCGATATCGCATCCGTGATCTCTTTATCCGTCACCCACGAAAGAGCCGATGCCATATCATCCCTGTTATTATCTCCGAACAGTTCCGGAAGATATTTACACAACAGATCTTCTATACATATGACTCCTACTCTTCCCTCTCCCTCGGCCGTAGTATTTCTCTTATATCCCCTGTACTCGGTGGGAAGATTGTTATATTCTTGCCTAAGCTTATCACCTATCTCGTTATATACCCCACGTCTGATAAGCATCATAAATCCCGGACCCCAGTCATGATCCCTTGATACTTCATCATCAAGCCGCATGCAATCCGAACCTTCACCGAACAATCCCACGGCAATTCTGCTCTCATACTCAGGGAACTTCTCATGTATCATGGGCGCACCGTATTCTTCATAAAAAGCTGCGGAGATGTCAAGGCCTTTGGTTTCCTTAAATATTTCGTCATCCGCATTCACATTGTCTGTATCAGACATGGCATCTGTCACAGTGTTAGCTTCATCGGCTGCACCTATTGCTTCCGCAATCTCTTCTTTGGCCTGCACATGATTTCTGGCTTCGTCTGCCGACCATTTAAGAATCTTGTAGTTATCATTCTCGCCCATGATACGACGCACAATATCGGCACCCCTATCATACCAATCAGCTGCCTTATCATATTCTCCTTCTGCATAAGCGATCGCCCCGCACACTGCACAGGCTCCGCTGTAGTGATAGTCAGTGTTGCCTTCTTTTTCAAATATCTTAAGCGCTTCGGCTATATTATTCTTGGCCTCTTCCACTTGTCCCAATGAGATAAAAGACTGTGCGATATTGACATAGGTAGTAGCCACTTCTGCTTCCCTTCCGGGAATCTCCTTAACAACATACAGCGCATCTTGCAACGCACCGATTGCCGCAAGATTATCGCCCATCTCCTGATACAGAAGTGACTTGTTATTATACAGTCCCGCCCAGAGATAATCTCCCCTCGGAAGCAGCTTGTGATACACTTCCTCACAGGCTGCAAATTCTGCAAGGGACTCATCATGTGCACCTGCCGCTCTGTCAAAATTAGCTATGTTAAGCATCGATGTTGCATAATTCATCGTTCCGTTCTGTCCGTATGAATTCAGCGCATCAATAAGTTCACGCTTAACATCATTACCTTTATCAAATTGTGTACTGTCGCGAAAGAACCCTATAAGCTCATTAAGGAGAGGGACATATACATCAAATACATCCTTCTCCTTAGCTTCACTTATCTTATCTCTTAAGTATCCTTCTATCTCAGGATACTTAAGAGCATCCAGTTCCTCATATATTCTGTTAATATCCATTCGCTCACCCCTATTAAGCGCTGATGTATCTAAGTATTAATCAGCAGCCGAGTTCATGTCATCTTCAGGCTCTCTGATTATTCTTATATTTGTGATTGCAACCTGATCACCCGTAAGGGATACATATACATCATCACCTTCTTCAATAACCTTAGTGGTATTCTTGATACTGATACCCATATTCTCGGTGAATGTGGTAATTACATTGCCCTCACGCTTGAATCTGACGGTACAATCAAATCCCTTCTTATTGGCATCCTTCCATGTATCCCATCCGTCGAAATCATCAAGTTTATTGACAAGCAGCTTATTCTCAGACATTCCGTCAGACTCCCAGTTCTCGCCGTCAAGTCTGATAAGGGCATATTCCTTATATCCCGGACCGTTAGGCTTCTTATCATCGGAACAGAATATGTCAATGAACGAGCAATGCCATACAAGTCTTGCCGTAGGAAGACTGAGCGTATGGAATATGATCTTCATGCCGTCCGTAATGGGGATACCGTCAGTTGCATCGGATCTGTATCCATCAACCTGTACATTGGGAACATCGCCTGCAGGTCCGTTGATGTAGCTTATCTCCTCGGCAATTCTTGGGATATAATCCTTATCTATCTTCTCCTCCGTCTCAACAATGTCAACATCATAAAGATGACAGTTCTCACCGGTAAGGCCTATATATGCATATCTTGCACTGTCAGGAAGGGCAATGATTATATTAAGCGTCTTAACGGTACTCTCTATAGTGATCAGCGCATGATCTCTGAATCTCACAGCCGTAATATCATACTCGTTCTTATTGAGTCCTCGAGAGACAACATCTACCTTATCACTCTTGGTCTCACTTACCTCTATCTTACGGGCACCCTCACATATGTACTGTCCGTCGAAGAGTATCTGAGCATATTCGAAATAGCTTAACTCTTCCTTCTCTCGTTCCGTATCATGATAACGGCCATCAAGAGAATCAAAGATAATAAGAGCCGGTCTGCCCTCACCTATGCCCATAACATCGGTTTCATATTTAACTCTGATGGTCTTGATCTTAGGTGAAATGTATATACCGTCTGAGGTAACATCACCGATCTTCTTGCTTACAAACTCAGTCTTGCCCGCAAGTGCCTTGACGCCTTCCTTCTCTCTCATCTGATATTCGGTATCAAGATCAATAAGATGCTGCATGACCTTGGCAAACTTAGGATCAAACTGTGTACCGGATCCCTTAACAATCTCCTCACGCACTGTCTGCTGGGGTATAGGATCTCGATAACTCCTCTTGGAAGTCATTGCATCATATGCATCCGCAACAGCAATTATTCTTGCAACCTCAGGAATATCTTCGCCCTTCATCCCGTCCGGATAGCCCTTACCGTCATATCTCTCATGATGATAGCGAGCACCGATAATAAGATTAGGATACTCTGTGATACTGTGAAGTATCTGCGCACCGAGCACCGGATGCTGCTTAATAACGGCAAATTCTTCCTCATTAAGCTTACCCTTTTTATTGATAATAGCCTCAGGCATACCAATCTTACCGACATCATGCAGAAGAGCCACATAGTATATCTCTTCACATTCACTTCTGCTCTTACCGCAATACTCGGCTATCTTTCTTGAGTACTCCGCAACTCTTGCCGAGTGACCATGAGTATATTCATCCTTGGCATCGATCGCACTTGCAAGGGCTGTCGTTGTCTGTTCAAACAATCGCTGTAAGTTCTTATCCTTCTCCTCCTTACGATACAAATTACTCTGGAAAGTGATCATGATGTACAGAAGTGCACTTACGATAAATAAAGCCGCTATCGTATCAAAGAAATTACCGCCTCTTGAATATTCATCAATAAGTCCGGGATTAAGGTATCCGGCTATCCAACAGACGATCATAACAATCGCATCCAATATCAACATGGCCTTACGGAACTCACCGTCTATAATAAGCGTCAAATATATTGTTCCGAGTAATAACCATATCGGAGCACCTCCGTTGGCGCCTCCGTTTGTGAAGAACATTGCCGGAAGAAATATGAATACCAGAATAATAGATAATACGACCCTTGCCTCCGCTATTTTCCTTGCTCTTATAACATGTGCAACATAGCAGGTAAAAGCAATTGCACCTATCAATGTGGACCACGTAGCTATAGGCGGCTCTTTCATGATAAGTCCGCACGGAACAGCCAGAAACAATGCAAACAACACCGTTGTCGAGAACAGAATGAATGCCCTGTCTTTAACATCGACAGAAGTGTCATAGATATAATCAACAAATCTCTTATTCAGCTTAACAAGTTTGTCTTTCATTTATAATCCTCACTGACTCCCGTATACCCCTCACAATATACTATTTTATGCCAGTTTCTTATATTCGGCAATACGATTCTCTATGATAGAGTAGTATTTAAATCCGCATTCTTTAAGTGCCTCTTCCGCCTTATCAAATCCCTTTGCAATATCATCCCTGTTATGCGCATCGGATCCCACAGTAACTATCTCACCGCCGAGTTCCTTGTATTTCTTTAAGACATCAAGGTAAGGATGTACCTGTTTAAGCCCTCTTCTAAGTCCCGCAGTATTGATCTCCAATCCTTTCTCATGCTCTATAAGGTATTTAAGGATTTTGTCTATCGTATCTTTATATACCTCATATCGATAATTCTCATCTTTATTCGGGCCGTATCTTACTATATAGTCAATGTGTCCCAATATGTCGAAATTCTCGAATTTAAGGAGGTTCTCATACATACGGGTAAAGTACAGTCCGTAAGCCTCTTCCTCAGTCTTACCCTCGAAGTACTGCGGATAATACGGATCCACTTTATCTACAGTATGGATACTGGCGATTATCAGATCAAATTCATGACTCTTGGCATATATCGCATTATTGCGCACCTCGGCAAGATCAAGGCCAAGCTCCACACCGAAGGTAATCCTTATTTTATCCTGATATTTGGCTCTCATCGTAAGTAGTTCATACAGATAAGCATCGGTATTTAGATCAAACATTCCCTCTTCGCCTTTAAGATACGGGTAGCCGAAGTCCATATGCTCGGTAAAACTTATATGCGTAAGGCCCTTATCTATTGCGGAGAGGATCATAGTCTCCATAGTATCCTTCGCATCACCCGAATATGTGGAATGCATATGCTGATCACTTAGTATCGCCATTATTATCCTCCTTAGTCTTATTACCCTCTGATTTAATTCCGAACTTGCTGTTTCTTATTAACAGAATGACCGTACACAGAACTATTATACCTGCGATTACACCGCATGCGCAATACACCCATTTCGATATCGATGTATTAACAAGCAACAAGCTTAAATTATTACCCTCTGCAAGAACTGTTTCATACATTCCCATCTTCTCGGCAGGCATCTTATAATATCCGTTACCGTTGTCTATGTATATATCATATGACTTGATGCCATCCGGCGCCTGCACCCTTATACGGTGGCTTGCGCTTCCGTCATCCGGTATTGTTACTTCCCATCTTTCAATAAGTTTCCCTGCTACCGAATCACTGACATTCTTACCCTCAGGAATATCTTTATATTCATCGCATATAAGTTCCTGCCCGTCCTTAAATCTTCCGTCTGCCAGGATTACCGACTGGCCGTTTCCTCTTAATCTTGAAGATGCGATGGTCGTAAGGAATCTGCACTCTTCACCTGTTATCTCCGCATCCTCCGTAATATCATCAAGCCCGTCTGTATTCCATTTAATATAATGTTCTTCATCAACATAAGACTCCGGGTACATATCAGGTCCGATACTCTCCCCATATCCTATATTTACTCTTCCGACTTCATCATCTCCCGACAGAAATGCGACGACTATAGTCTTGAAGTCAACAGGTATACCAGGTATCCTGCACAGTTCATCATAACTTACGGGAACTGCCATTCCCTCATAGCTTATCCTGTCGATTCCTCCCAAAGTCTTAGAGCAGAAATGATTATCCTCTATGTGATAATTATCACTTACCTCTCCCGCAATCGCTCCTATGAAACTGTCTCCGTCATTTATGGACGGCATGGATACACACTGTCTGATATTGCAACCGTATCCGGCAATACCTCCTATATACTGACTGCCCGATAATATACATTTGGAATAACTGTTATGAATATCCGATACCGAGCTTCCGGCTATTCCGCCTACATATCCTCCTGAAGTACTTACTATCCTGCCATAATTAGCACATCCGGTTATAATACCCATCTCCTGCAATCCGGTCTGACCGCCTGCATAGCTTTTGTGCGATGTGATCCTTCCGTTATTGACATCATCTCTTAATACACACTTGGTCTTATATACTGCACCCGCTTTAGAATCCTTAATGCCCGTGGTATCACTTTCCAAATCAAAGTCATACTCTATGGCCATCGTTCCTGCTATTCCCGCTGTATCTATATCACCGTATACAGTACCGTTATTGGTACAATCAGCTATAGTACCCTGCGTGGAATTAAGCGCAACATCCAGTGATTCATCTTCATATATGGCTTCATAATCCATGTTAAGAGCCGTACTTAATGCATCGGTAAATAACAACATGATTGAATTAAAACTGTCATTGACCTTCTGCATATCATCGGTTAATACACTGCTTGAATTGTTAAGCTCATTATTAAGCTGCCCCATGTTATCCGACATGCCCTGTAATGCTGCCATGAAAGAGCTTGTGCGGGATTTGTATCCGTCACTCAGATAAGGAAGAGCAATATCATCCCTGCCGCTTAGATTGCCTACAATACCATCCACATCCGAAGCAGCTTCCGACAGATTATCACCTGCATCCGATAATGCATCCATGGCAGACTGCGTTGATTGGGTCGCATCTGAAGACATCTCTCCTTCATGTGCCGCGATTATTTCCGCCATTATGTCCGCATCATCCTTCACATCCTGCTCATATGTATGTAAGGGATGCGCAGCAGTATATTCTGCTTCCGCATGAGTCTTAGCGTCGACGGTATCTCCGGGATTATTCTGCAGATACTCCTCATAATATCCGTTATACTCATCACTGTTAGCCTTAATTCGGTTCTTGGCAGCATCATATCTTACAGTCTCTTCATCGGACATATAATTATATATATTCGCCGCATCGGCTGCTTCTGCCAATGCATCCGCCGCCTTACCCACATTAGAGGCCGCATTCCTGCTCTGATCTATGGCTCCGCCGTCCTTAGATGATTCATCGATCACATAATCCACGCGACCCAACGCATCATTGGCGGCACCTGTCATACCGTTGGCCCAATTGATCGTTTCTCCCGAAAGATAATCTATATCGGCCAGAGCATCGTTTGTAAATTTCTGTATTAAAGATAACCTCTCGGTGATCACATCCGATTGATTATCCGAATCCGTAAGCGTACCCGAAATAAGATCATGCAGTTCGTTGATATTGGTCGTAAGCTTGCTTATGGTATCTTCGGACAGATCCATATCCACATACGGCTCCGCCTGACCGACTATACCGCCCACATCCTTACGTCCGAGTATCTTACCTTCATTGGTGCATCCGTGCACGTATCCGCTCTGTCTGCCTACTATGCCGCCTACGTTGTATCCTACATGCTCATATCCCACATTACCCGGGTTATTACAGTATTCCACAACACCCATGGAATACCCAGCAATTCCGCCTATATCTATCGAACTGTTGGCAGCATTGATCTCCTTGGCCTCACTTCCCTTACCGCTTATATCCAGAATTCCGCCTAAGTATTTATCAACATCTATATCATCGAAGTCGGCCTTCTTATCCTCATTGGTAGTATTGATATCGGCTTCATTAGTGCATCTGTATATTCCGCCGGCATTGGCTCCCGCTATACCGCCCACATAATGCTGACCCGATATCTGTCCGTAGGATGAACAATCCATCACTCTTCCGACAGACTCATTGTATCCCGTTATTCCTCCCACATAGTCATGGCCTTTCACTATTCCTACATACTTACAGTTCTTAATTAGGCCGTAATTATCACCCACTATACCGCCCATGACCATCTGCCTGTTTGCAGGAGTGATATTGCCACCTATGGTAAGATTCATAACAGTTGCAGAAGGTGTTGTTTTGCATATGAATCCGGCAAAACTGCGGGTGTCTGAGTATAAGAATCCCTCTATCTTGTGACCGCCCCCGTCGAACACTCCGCAGAATATCGCCATGGGCTCATATCCCGATCCCGCAAGAGTGATATCGGATGTAAGCTTAACGATCTTATTCTCAGAATAGCTGTTATAGTTGCATTTGGATGCGAAATCAATAAGTTCTTCCGCAGTGGATATTTCAACGGTCTCCCACTCCACGTTATCATCATCCGAAGTCCCTGCTTCCTCTATGATGCCTCCGTGTTGTATATTATCACCGTCATCTGTTGCTTCATCCGACTCCGCGGATTCGACAATACTATTCTCCGATAAGTTGATCGTTGCATATGCGCGCAAGGGTATTAACATATATGACATTAGTGTCATTATGCTTATAAGACATACAAGTCGCTTACCAAGGGGCATGCTATTTCTATTCTTCATCATTTGCCACCTCCTCAGTAAGTTCCTTCACATCTCCGCTTTCAACATATGCGTTGATATCGCCTCTGACTATACCTCTCATATAACCGGTGAACACACCGTTTATTTCTCCTCTTACCAATCCGTCCACTCTTGTGATACCGGATAGTTCTTTCTGTCTGATCGGCATATTCATAACAAATGCCGTACGTGCGATAACCTTATCGCCTACAAGAAGAATCTGAGGCAATACAAACATTGTGATAAATATGGATATGATCGTTCCTCGGCCAAGTGTCTGTCCGATGTTATATATGGCTACATCCGATGTAAGCCTTCCTATGGTTATTCCGGCAAATGCAAGCATCGGTCCTGAAGTAATAATAGTCGGGAATGAGAGATTCATCGTATCTATTATTGCTTCACGCCTGTCCATGCTCTCCCTTAATTCCGTATATCTGCTGGCTATTACTATGGCGTAATCGATATTGGCACCCATCTGAATGGAGCTTACTATCAGATAGCCTAGGAAGAATATATTCTGATGCATCACCGTCGAGAATGAGAAGTTGATCCATATACATCCCTGAATCACGGCAATAAGAAGCACAGGCATTCCTGCCGACTTAAACGTAAACAGAAGCACCACCAATACGACGAGTATTGATACTATATTAACGACCTTATTATCTCTTGAGAAAGTATTACGTAAGTCAAGTTGGCTGACACATTCTCCGCATAATAATACCTTGCCACCCGGATAATACCTTGATGCCATCTCATGCATCCGATCCAGGAATACATATGTCTCATCTGACTCCTCCGGGAGCGTGAGATACACTAAAATCCTCGAATAATTCTCGCCCTTAAGCTGTTTCTTGGCAAACATCATCTGTCTGTAAGCATCATCAAGCGTCTTATACAGATCCTCATCAAGCGTTACATATCCCTCATCAACCTCTTGTTTAACGAAGATGAACATATCAATAAGCGGAACTTTGTATGATTCAAGTCCGTTGACCACTTTCGCATAGTCCTTATCATTTATGGCATATGCCGCATATATTAATTCCGCCACTTCATAATCCAGATCTATAAGTTCCGAGAACTGCCTGGGAGTCAACTTATCGGCAAGCATATAACCGTCTATCGCTTCGATGTTGGCAAGACCCTGACAATAATCAACTTCTTCTCTGCTCTCAAGTTCCTCTATAAGCCTCTTCTCAGCTTCATAATTGCCCGTAGGAACCATCATTGCCACAAGATTGGGAGATTCGAAGTTCTCTCCAATCATTCTCTCCGCCACTTGTACTTCATTCTCTATAGGAGGAACAACCGTAGAATATCCGTATACGTAATTACATTTATCCGATACGAAGAATGCCGCCACGATTATGACCGCAAATATCGGCGGAATAAAGAATCGTGTCGCATATGCGAATTTACCCACGAAAGGTATCTTGGGTATAAAGTTCTTATGCTTGGTCTTCTCCATAAGATCGGCGAATATCATTATCACACCGGGCATAAGCAGGAATACTCCGACCAATGAGAGCAATATTGCCTTGATAAGCACAATACCCATATCAGGTCCCATCTTATACTGCATGAAGGTCATGGCTATAAGACCGCCTATGGTTGTAAGCGAAGAGCCCGATATCTCGGGTATGGCTTTGGACAATGCAGTAATAACAGCCTCTCTTGGCTCTTTATCCGCATGTTCTTCTTTGTATCTGTTAAGGAAAATGATTGCGTAATCGATAGACAGCGCCAACTGCAATACTATTGTCACTGAATCCGATACGAAAGATATGGTACCGAATATGAAATTAGAGCCCATCTGCAACAATGCAGATGCGCCGAATGTAATTAACAGAACCGGTATCTCGGCATATGCCTGAGTCGTAAGCAGCAGAACCGACAGCACTATCACAACGACTATGGCAGAGATAACCTTCATCTCATCATTTATAAGATCAGCCTGCACATTACCGAGGCTTGTCTTAAGATAACTGTCGAATGGTGCAATGTATTCCTTGACCTTATCAAGGGATTCCAGACATCTGTCATCTTCTTCCGGATATATAAACGTTACATTAAAGCAACCCGATCCGTTATTATAGTGCTTGGCGCTGTCATCATAATCTACGGAGAATACGCCGTCTATGCCCTCGATGTCATCTCTAATCTTCTCACCCTGTTCATAAGAGATATTGGCCACCATTATGGTACAACTGCCGTAGGTTACGAATTCCTCTTCCATAAGATCAAGACCCTGTCTTGTCTCCGTGGACTGCGGAAGATACGCCGCCATGTCATTCTCAACGCCAACCCAGTTTCTGGCTATGACTGAGAATATTGCCAATATACCGAATACGAGGAAGAATAGATTCCTCTTATCCACTATAAAAGCACAAATCTTAAGTATTATTGAACTTCCCTGCTGTTCCCTGATCTTATCTTTGTTCAATTCATTCATCTTCTTTCTGTCTGTAAGATCGGCTCTGATATTTTATTTTGTTTTGGTTTGTATATGTATTATATGATTATCTTACTTAGATTATTCTGCAATGCTCTTGCCACTTCCGGCTTATTCATGGAATAAACATGTATATGATTAACGCCGTTGGCTATAAGATCTATTATCTGATCCGTGGCATAGGCTATACCCGCCTGCTGCATGGCATCGGGATTATCACCGAATCGATCCACAAGATTGCGGAATCTCTCAGGCATATTGGTACCCGACATGCTGACTGCATTGGCTACCTGACTCGCTCTGGTGATGGGCATGATACCCGGAATAACCGGAACCGTAATTCCCTTGTCTTTAACTCTGTATAAGAAGTTATAGAAAATATTGTTATCAAAAAACATCTGGGTTGTTAAGAATTCACATCCGGCATCAACCTTTAATTTAAGATGATCGATATCTTCTGATTTATTAACAGCATCCACATGACCCTCGGGGTAACAAGCTCCTCCGATGCAGAATGCATCCTCTCCGGCATATGAACGGATCTCTTCTATAAGCTCAGACGCATAATGATAATCTATGAAGGGTTCGCCTTCGAAATCCTTGGGCTTATCACCTCTGAGCGCAAGAATATTCTCTATTCCCGCAGCTCTCATCTCATCTATGGCCGAATGAATATCCTCCTTCTTGGCACCCACACATGTAAGATGCGCTATTGTTGCAACACCGTACTTATTCTGTATATCACTCGCTATCTTAAGGGTGTTGCCTCTTGTGCTTCCGCCGGCACCGTATGTGACACTCATGTAGCTTGGATTAAGATTCGCCACGCCCATGGCTGCATTGTACACATTATCGAAATTACCTCCGGTCTTGGGTGGGAACACCTCAAATGACAATGTGATCTTATCCCCTGTGATCAACTCTCTTATTTTCATTTACTTCTCCTATTATTAAACTGTGTTATAAAACAAAAACGGGCCGTATTGATATACGACCCGTTTGCTCGGAGTGACAAGATTCGAACTTGCGACCTCCGCCTCCCTAAGACGGCGCTCTAACCAAACTGAGCCACACCCCGTTTATTGCCACGGACTATTCTAACAGAACTTTCCCAACTAATCAAGCCCTAATTCTTCATCAATTTCATCCGCAATATATGCATACTCTCCCATCTTTGATTTTGCATCATTCATGGTCTGCAAATATACGTCTGCTCCCGAAGCTTTAGCCTTCGAATAACCCTTATATATGAAGGCCGCTTCATAATAATCCGCAATTGCATAAGGAACGGTAAGTTCAGGCTTTTCAGCTTCAGTCACGCCCAATACTCTGTTCTCATATACGGATTCAAGCATTCTCTGGTATCCGCTGTAATTCATACGGCGAATAAGATCCTCTGCCGAGCTCTCCTGATAGTAACTGTTCGCTCTTGGAGCTGTCTGTACGATGAATGTAACCAAAAGAAAGAACAATATCACCGTAAGGACGATGATTATTATGTTCAATAAACTGCTTTTCTTATCTTTTACCTTCTTATTGTTCGCCACATTAGTCTGCACAGGCTGCGACACTTGTGTATTCTGAGCCGTTGTATTTTCGATTCCGGGCCTCTTAACATATATATTATTTGCCACGTTCATAGCCCTCCTCTAATAACAACTGCTTCTTGGCCTTATTAAGGGTATAGAAACTCTCCATCTCTTCATCCGTAAGATTGAAATACCCCTTAACCAATGTATTTACATGTGCCTCCACTCTGTTAATGAAGTCACGGGTTCTGTCGTCATAATATTTCTTAATCTCATACTCGGAAGTAGGATTAGCGTATCCGTGAAGTCTGTCAACCAATTCGGTAATTGATTCTATCGCATCGGAATCCTCAATATACGAATCTTTGTCAAGAAGATAGTCCATATATTCCATGAAGGAATAGTAAGTGTGACATGCATTGTATACCATGTAATATTCAGGAATCACATCCGAATATGATATCCTGTTACGCTGCATGTAATGATACAGATCCATATAGGCATCAGCATCCATGAGTTTATCGATCTGCGCGCGATGTTCAGCTGCATGCTTGGCCACTATTCTCTCTTCTCGGTATCCCCTTATATCATAATAATTGTTTATGCCAAGCAAAGTGGCCGCTATAAGTGCAACAAGAACCGCAATAACGGTTATACGCGCAGTGAAACCGTTGAATCTCCTGCTGTTAGCAAGCACTTCAGCCCTGGTCGAATCAAAGGCTGCATTATACTTGCGCATATCCTTGGTATGTTTCTTAGCAAACTTATTCTCTTTACCGCAATAGGGGCAGACTGCATCCTCTATTCCCAAATTGCTTCCGCAATACTCACATTTCATTGTTATACCTTGCTACTTGTAATTCTTCATATTCTTAACGGCAATCTTCTCGCACTTATCATACATTACGTTGCCGTATTCACTCATGATTTTATCCTTAAGTCCTTCCATATCTTCATCGCTATATCCCAAACGTTCATGCAGAACATTATTGATATACTCGATATTCGGCTTAAGAATCTCCTCTTCTTCCTCACTTACCTTATCTGCGGAATTGGTCTTATAGTTCTCGAAATAATAATAGAAGCAACTATAGGTTATGCTCTTGGCATAGTATTCGTTCCATCCTTCGCTGTCTATCTTCTCAATCATATTTCTGATCTGTACATAGTCATTATACTTTCTGGCGAAATTGTAATGCTCCCACTGCCAGATATCATGACTGCTTGTCTCATCGCTAAATACCGTCTCAACAAGTTTCTCATAATCTCCCGATTCATATATCTTATCATATATCGGGAAATGTTCACGCTGCCAGCTCATCTCCTTAAGCATATCATCGCCCGAGGCATTACCGTTATCCATGATCTTATTCTCGATATATCTTGCCAAAACGATATAGCCTAACGCCAAGACAATAAGAATCACCAATGTTATGGCCATGATCTTAACTATCTTAAGATAATTCTTACCGTAGCCCGCAGCAGCTTCTTCATCGACATTGTCAAGACGTTGCCTGACATCGTCAAGTTTATTCATATATTGCGCTTCGGCACCGGTCTCATTTATATAGCCACAGTGAGGACACTTAGGCTCATTTATATCCATTTGGGCCCCACAATTGGGACACTTATATATATTATTCATATTAATCAATGATGAAACAGGCGAACGCCGTTACATACCATTACCATTCCGTAATCATCGGCTGCATCAATTACTATATCATCACGAACCGAACCGCCGGGCTGAACAATGTACTTAACACCGCTCTTGGCAGCTCTGTCTATATTGTCTGAGAATGGGAAGAATGCATCTGAACCTAGTACCACATCAGTAGCCTTGGATAACCATGTCTCCTTCTCTTCCTTGGTAAATACGGCGGGCTTCTCAGTAAAGAAATGCTCCCACTTACCGTCAGCCAATACATCCATGTAATCATCACCGATGTAATTGTCTATCGCATTATCTCTGTCAGGTCTGCCGATATCCTCCTTAAAGGGAAGATTAAGTACCTTGGGTGACTGACGAAGAAGCCAGTTATCCGCCTTGCTTCCGGCAAGTCTTGTACAATGTACTCTTGACTGCTGTCCTGCACCGATGCCTATGGCCTGACCGTCCTTAACGAAGCATACCGAATTGGACTGAGTGTACTTAAGAGTGATCAATGCTATCTTCATATCATCCTTGACAGAATCAGGAAGATCTTTATTCTTGGTAACGATATTCTCAAGCAGGCTGTTATCTATGGGCAGTTCATTACGTCCCTGCTCAAATGTTATTCCGTATACCTGCTTATGCTCTATGGGAGCCGGCTTATAAGCGGGATCGATCTGTATGATATTATAATTGCCCTTCTTCTTGCTCTTAAGGATCTCAAGCGCTTCTGCCGAATAACCCGGAGCTATGATACCGTCAGATACCTCTCTTTTGATAAGATTGGCCGTACATGCATCACACTCATCAGATAAAGCTATGAAATCACCGAAACTGCTCATTCTGTCAGCGCCTCTTGCTCTTGCATAAGCAGAAGCAAGGGGAGTAAGCTCACCCAGATCGTCCACCCAATATATCTTCTTAAGTGTATCATCAAGCGGTCTGCCTATTGCTGCTCCTGCGGGTGATACATGCTTAAATGAAGTTGCTGCAGGAAGTCCCGTAGCTGCCTTAAGTTCACTTACAAGCTGCCAACCGTTGAAAGCATCTAAGAAATTGATATATCCCGGCTTACCGTTAAGTACTGTAATCGGAAGTTCGCTTCCGTCTTCCATAAATATCTTGGAAGGCTTCTGATTGGGGTTACAACCGTATTTAAGTTCCAGTTCTTTCATTACCTATTCTCCCTAATAATCTTATTTGTTCTTATTAACGATTCTTGTCTCGTACTTACCTGTCTCAATATCAATGAATCTTACGAATAAGCTGACCTTATTCTCTTCATTAAGACTGTTCCAGATTCTGTCGGTAAGTTCATCAATATTACCGCTTATCTCTATCCATTCAGGCTCTCCTTCAAAGCTGGGAAGCGGATTGCCGTCCTGCATATATGTATGAATGAATCTTCCCTCGCCTGCTGCCGGATTCTCATAAGCAAATGCATATCTGTTGCATGATGCGGGATTGCCGTTGTTACTCTTAAGTATGCTCATCGCATAGTTGTATTTGCCATCCTCAATATGCATTATACCTGAGATTCTGGGCGTATAATTAGGCTCATCAGGCTCAAATTCGCGACATCTTAATGACTGTTCGAATGTGAGCTGTTTATCCATTCCTTCATATATGGTATCGGTCTGATCTCCGTTTGTAACAATTGTCTTATTTCCAAGTACTCTTACGGGAGCATAGATGATAAGTGAGGGATCCGTTAATTTGGAAGGATCGAAAGCCTGAGTTCTTATTCCCTCTCCGTCTTCCACAAATACTCTGTTACGGCTGTTGACGCTTCTGCCCATAATGAAATATGCGGCAACGGCATACTTACCGTCTGCAGATCTTCCTATCATTATTCCTCTGCCCGGATAGGCATTACCTGTAAGTACTTCTTCAATACTGTTTTTCTTCATAATTTGGTTTCACTCCTTTACTATCCTTGCATACTTTATCAGACGTTTAAGCCCATGACAAGTCCGAAATCTCGTTCGTTATCATCTTAATCGTCGTACCTAACTATGGTTCCTCCGCCTATTACGATATCTCCGTCATATATCACAAGTGACTGTCCCGGCGTTACGGCTCTCTGAGGTTGTTCAAATATGAATTCATACATATCTTCAGTGAGTTTATGTATTTCCCCCGGCTGTTCCGTCTGCCTGTATCTGGATTTGGCAGACAGTTTCCTGCCTTCTTCGGGTGCCGTTCCCGATATCCAATTGATATCCGTAAATACTGCTCTGGTTGTGAAGAGATCTTCATTATCTCCCAATACCACTCTGTTACCTGCCGTGTCTATATTGATTACATATAAGGGTCTGTCCGCACTTATACCCAAGCCCTTGCGCTGCCCTAAAGTATAATTGATTATCCCTTTATGCCTGCCGAGTACATTACCGTCCTTGTCAACAAAATCTCCTTCGGGATAATCCTTGCCCGTGTATCCGGCGATCACTGCGCCGTAATCTCCGTTAGGAACAAAACAAATATCCTGACTGTCGGGCTTATCACTGTTAACAAATGATGATTCCTGCGCAATTAACCTTGTGTCGGTCTTATTATATTCTCCCAACGGAACCTCAATACACTTAAGCTGTTCCTGTGTAAGCATATACAGAACGTAACTCTGATCCTTACTTAAATCCTCAGCCTTCTTAAGAACATACTTACCGTCCTGTTCCCTTGTTATTCTGGCATAATGTCCGGTTACAACTTTATCACAGCCAAGTTCCTTAGCCTTATTAAGCAATATGTCGAATTTAAGATATCTGTTGCAGTCTATGCAGGGATTAGGAGTGATGCCGTGTTCATAACAGTCTATAAACTTATTTATCACCTTATCTCTGAATTCTTCTTTGTAATTAAGCGTATAGAAAGGCATATCAAGTTTGCCCGCCACGGCTCTTGCATCCGCCGCATCAGTCTCCGAGCAACAGGTACGACAATTGCCGTCACACTCAATGTCCAAGCCGTCATCGCCCTTATCATACAACCGCATGGTTGCTCCGATACACTCATATCCTCTGTCTGCCATTATCTTGGCAGCTACCGATGAATCCACACCGCCGCTCATTGCAATCAGCGCCTTCATATATTCAAACCGTCCTTATCAACCGATATTATTGATTATGCCCACAGAGACATAATTCTCTGCAAGCGCTCTGAAATCTGTTCCCTCTTCCGATTCGTTACGACGGTGTCCTTCAACCATAAGTCTGACTCCGCCGTCATTTAGTTCTTTGATCACATTGTATTCATCTTCATAATAGTATCCGTGAGATACTTTCATATCATACAATACACCCTTACATTCACCAAGCGGACAATCAGGAAAATTAACGTTATGTACCTGTCCGTATCCCAGCGGAGTGTCTATGAGTTTGGCTATAATCTCATGGAGATACTTATCTGTTACCTCATGACACATAGAGAATCCCTCAGATAAGGCTATTGCATGCACCTCCTGAAATGCGGCTTCAAATGCCGCTCCAACTGTTGCCGAATACTGCAGGTCGGTCGCCGCATTATACCCGTAATTTATTCCCGAAAGTACAAGGTCGGGCTTATAAGGCATAATCTTACGCACTCCGACTCTTACACAATCGGCAGGCGTTCCGCTGCAATGATATGCCTTAACTCCCTTAACCGGAAACTCCGGGTAAGGATATACATCTATGGAATCCCTTAATGTGATACTGTGTGATGCTGCGCTTCTCTGGTCTTTAGGTGCTATCACCCATACCTCTCCGAAATTAAGCGCTTCTTCTACCAGCCTTATAAGACCGTCGGCATCTATACCGTCATCATTGGTTATAAGTATCCGTCTGTTTATCTTCTCAGACATATAATCTCCCAAATTAATTACCGTTCATCTGCATGATAAATCCCTTCATCTCCATGCACCTGTCAAACAATTCATCTAAAGCATCAACGTTAAATCCTTCCTCTCCGGCATTCTCAATCTTCTGAGCCATGTCACATATATGTGTTGCTCCCACCAACTTGGATGCCGTCTTAATGGAATGAACATTGATCATAACATCCTTCATGTCTTTATTGTACAAATATCCGTGAGTAGCCTTAATTGTCGGCTCGACATATCTGGCAAATGCATTGAGCGCATCCAGATATATCTTCTCACTTCCGCATCTCTTCATTCCGTCAACCGGATCGAGATCACGTATCGAGAAAAGATATTCGGGAAGATGAGAAACGGTATCCTCCTCAATATTATCTTTCTTAACATTGTTAGAGATCTCCTCTTTCTTGGCCATAATCTTATTGCGCGGCAGATACTTAACAATCATCTCTTCAAGTTTCCTTGAATCGATAGGCTTCGTCAGATAGTCATCAAATCCCGCCTCAATGTACTGTTCTCTGGCACCGGTAATGGCATTGGCCGTCAGACATACAATCGGTGTGGACCAGTTGATATTTCCCTCATAAGATTTAAGCTCTTTAAGTGTCTCTATACCGTCCTTATGAGGCATCATATGATCAAAGAAGATAAGGTCATACTTCATGCCGAGTGCATTCTTAATTCCGTCATCTCCGTTATCCGCCGTATCAATTACTATCTTGGTAGGCTCAAGAAGACTGGTAAATACAAGCAAATTCATGGGTGTATCATCAACCACCAGAATCCTTGCATCGGGAGCGGTGAACGATCCGTAATGAATCTTTTCGTGTGCAATTGAATTCCTGTAGGCCGACTCATAATTACCTATCGGCGTCCAGTCTCTTACTTCCTGAACAATGTCAAACGAGAATTCAGAACCTTCCCCATAAGTACTTTCAACCTTAAGCGAACTGTTCATAAGTTCAAGCAGAGTTTTGGTAATAGCCATTCCAAGACCGGTTCCCTCAATGTTTCGGTTACGCTTCTCTTCGATACGCTCAAATTCCACAAACAGTTTATTGATATCCTCTTTCTTAATACCGATTCCGGTATCCTTAACGGCTACGTGCAGCATTATACTGTTCTCATCGCTGCCCATGCCCTTGTATTCCATTTTGAAAGTAATACTTCCCTTCTCGGTATACTTAACCGCATTGGTCAGGATATTGGTTATAACCTGCTTGATTCTTACATCATCACCGTATAATGACTGAGGTATGGTCTTATCGATATCTACGATTAACTCAAGACCCTTATGCTCAAGTCTGGGACGTATCATGTTAATCAAATCGTTAAGCATAAATGACAATTCATATTCCACGGGAATAATCTCAAGCTTACCCGACTCAATCTTGGATACATCCAGAATATCATTAACAAGTTCAAGCAAAGTATGGCCCGATGATTGAATATTATTTAGATATTCTTTGATATTATCATCCTCACACTCTCTTAATGCCACTTCATTCATACCCAGGATTGCATTAATGGGCGTACGTATTTCATGTGACATATTTGATAAGAATGATGATTTGGCCTCGCTTGCGGCCAGTGCCTTCTCGGACAGATCTACAAGCCTGTCTCTTTCTTTTTTCTCTTCATCAATATTCTCAAGCATCCACAATACATGGGATACCTTGTTATCCTTGGTTCTCTCCGATACCACGAGTCTTGCCCTGACCCATATATCGCCATAGCTTAAATACTCAATTGCCGACGTATCGGTATCTTTCATACGTTCATCTATTGTATTTAGATCCGTAAAATCAATTGCCGCCTGCTTGGTCGGACTCTCGGGAAGTGCCTGCATGATTCCCAAGAACAGTTCCTTCATGTTATGGTCACATGATTCTACGGCCTTGGCTACCGCCGGATTGACATTCTTGATTCCTTCAACTGTATTGTTAATAACATCCAAGTCACATAACGACATGTATATATCCGCAGAAGAACCCAATACCGACTGAAGCTTGTCATTAAGAAGTTCTCTTCTTCCGGTCCGTAACATGATAATGGTAAATATGATGAATGTCGCTAGTAAGGCAAACGCACTGGTTGCAAAAAGCGTGTACATTGCCCTGTATTCATTCCTGGCATCAACTACGGATATTCCGTACCATCCGTTACCGATGGGCACACCGTATACGGTATATTTATGACCCCGATACTCTATCTCCGAATAATCATCCTCATCCTCCAATATACTCATAAGGATTAGATTACCGAAAGTTCCTTTCTCCTCAAGATAATTATGTCCTCTCTCTTCGGAATCGGAATGCGCTACCACAAATCCATTGTTACTGACCACGATTCTGGATGTATTTAATCCCGATTCCGTTCCCGTTCCAGAGTTCATCTCAGTAATTTCCTGTATTCTTCCAAGCGTAATATCTACGGCAACAACATTCTCACCATCAGACAGAGATTTGGCTATGGTCATAACGACTTCGTTTGAATACAGGTCAAAATAAGGATTGATTAACACTGTCTCTCCGACATCCTCCACAGCCTCTGTATACCAGGGACGCTCCTGCGGTACATAGCCTTCCTCAGGCTCCCATCCGGAACCGTCGAAATACTTACCTCTTATGCACCCGTATATTCCTGTAGATGCCGGCAGCACGGAATTCTGTATGACATGAGTCTGCTCCGTAAGATAATCCAGAATCGCCTCATCCGATGCATTCTCTTTAATCAAATCCGTCACGGCATGCTGTGTGACACCGATAATATCCTTACCGGTAGAAAGATATATTTCAACCTCCTGAGCGGAATTAAGCGCATTTATCTCGTTCTTGGCACGAATTCCGTTTCTTACATAATTACCGAGCACGGTATTGTAAATAAGTATAAGCGCAGAGAAAAACAACGCAAGAAATACAAATACCAGCGCTCTTCTGAATCCGTATCTTCTGATAATCTCAATTATCGAAATCTTGGTATTGCCGATTGTGTTTCCGTTCTCTCTTCTCATGTCTCCATCCCATGTATTAAAGTGTTAAATCGAGCTTATGTCCTCCAGGTCGTACTCCCCCAATACATAGTCATCCGAATAGTAATACATCATATACTCTATAAGATCTTCCAACGTCTCCGTCCCCCAGTAATAGAAGCTGTCATTGGGTCTGTATATCGAGCCGGTCATATGCCATTCCAGTGCATTAACCTTATCTTTGTATTCATCCTCGCATGGCACATTATAGAAATCTATGTATGTGTAAAATGTAACGACCGGATCGTCTGCATCATCAAATGATCCGTTTCTGTTATAGTCATCACATACGGTTACCTTATACACGGGTTGAACGATATTATCATAGGCTGCCCCTGACTTGCCCGATGCAAATCCGGTACCGATATATTCCGTACTCAATACAAGTTCAAAGGCACTGTAATCATTCTCATAATGATCATCTAAGATATCAAAGCCTCTGTCTTCTATCGCATCAAGCACATCTTCATCAATCTCCGTCATACTCTTTGCGATATTTAAATCACCCGCCGACTTATCCTTATCTTTGTCCTTGTCTTGGTCTTTATCCTTATCCTTATCCTTATCCTTGTCTTTATCTTTGTCGTTATCCTTATCTTGGTCCTTATCCTTATCCTTATCCTGGTCCGGATTCTTAAGGCCCTTGACCTTGAATGTCTCATCCTCGTATTCAAGTGTCACGCGGTATTCACTGCTTGCCTTACTGTCATCGCAATCCCATTCCCAGGTAATCTTATCTCCGTTACTTAAGTTCTTGGATGAGTCAAATTCACCGTCTACGCATTTATGTAACAGACCATCCACATCCACTCTGGGGTAATCCTCCTTCATGGTTTCGGTATCATAATCCAAAGAGGCCTTGCCCTTACCGTCTTTGCCGCTAAAATCCACCTGGATATAATCATTGAGATTAATAACCTTCGAAGTACCCATGGTCTTATATGCCATATATCCTCCGCCGACAAGCACACCGACACCAAGTACTGATGCCAGTATGATCGCCGCAATCTGCACACTTTTTTTCATAACTCTCCTCCGGATTATTTATTTATACTAACCTCTCCGTCCTCCGTTGACGAAGAATCCTTATCATCCTTCACTTTATCTTCATCCGATTCCTTATCAGAATCTTCGGGCTTATCTTCAACCGGTTCAGACTCTTCCTTAACAGCAGCGTCCTTTCTCTTAACACTCCATAGTACAACTGCCTCTATTAACAGACTGATAAGACATAGGGTTCCTACAAGCACCATTACTATATAAGCGAATCCCTTTATTCTGTTCATAACAGGGGCAAAATCAACAAGCACTAAGATTGCTCCCGTTAGTGACACTATGGTAAAAATCAGCTGAACTATCCATGCACCGCTTCTAAGGATCCTCATCTGCACTGCAGATTGCATAATGATCACGGCAAGAATAAGTGTCACGAGGCCTATGATAAACATGATCTCTTCAGCCAGAATACCGGCTCTTAACAGTTCTATACAGCCAAGGATGATCAACAAAACACCAATGGCAAATCTGTAATCATTAAGTCTTCTGTATGCCTCCGATACAAAGTAAGAGACAATAAGTGTAATGCCGATGAATATAAGTGCTGCGCAAAAACAATAGCACATATATAACACATTGATTCCCGGCATCGCAATAAGTAATCCTCCGATGGCAATACACAGAAGTGAAGTAACAATCTGCATCACCATTCCGTCAGGTCTTGCATTGTTTATCTCATTAGTATTCTTATCTTTGCCATTCATAATATACCCTCTTTATTTCTGTCTGATCTATTGCTTGGCATCAACCAACTTATCAAGTAACTGCTTCATTGTAAATTTAAGAACCGGATGTCTTAAATTCGGCGCCAATTCACACATTGGCTTAAGTACGAATTCTCTGTTCTCCATATCTGCATGGGGAATGACAAGCGTGTCACTTTCATATACGATGTCATCATATAACAATATATCAAGATCCAATGTCCTGGGACCCCAGTGAATATCTCTGGTCCTTCCGGCCTTCTGCTCAAGCTCATGCAGATATATAAGCAATTCTTCGGCTTCCATAAGAGTTCTTATATGACATACGCCGTTTAAGAAATCGTCTTGTTCAACTTCGCCGTAGGGTTTGGTAACTATACGGTCTGAATCCTCAACAAGTTCCGTGATGGGATTATCCGCAATCTCACTCACCGCCTCGGTTATATATCCTTCACTGTCACCCATATTAGAGCCGTATGATATATAAACATCATGCCAGGCTCTGTGAATCTTAACGGATATGGACTCAAATTCCATCGGAACCGGAGCCTCAGGCTTACGAACTTCTATATCCACTGCTGATATTCCTTCAAATCCTAACAGTATCTCAGTGGCAACATTCTCTGCAACCGTCTCAATGAGGTTATATGAATCACGCAACAGTACTGCACGGATTAACGAGCATACTCTCGCATAATCCACTGAATCGCTCAGTTCATCACTCAGTCCCGCTTTCCTTGAATTAACATATAAGGTGGCATTGACATAGAAGTACTGTCCCTTCTGCTTCTCATCCTCATATACACCGTGATACGCCTTGACCTTAAGTTCCCTTATCCTAATCTCGTCCATAAGAATCCTCCCCTATTGCCCTAAGCATTCCTATCACATCTGCATTGGCCCTCACATCATGTACTCTGACAAACCCTACTCCGTTAAGATAAGCATATGATGTTGTGGCTGTGGTTCCGTACAGTCTCTCATGTACTTCTCTGTTAAGTGCCGTACCTATTACCGACTTACGGCTTGTACCAAGAAGTGTCGGATATCTATATCCTTTGCTTGGATAATCAATATTCCCGAAATCACTTATTCTCTTAATCGTTATTAGGTTCTGTCTATATGTAGGTCTGACTTGACATCTTCAACAAATAACTCTTCGTCTTCTTTATTATCACCGGTTACGCTTCTTCTGTATCCGTAATCCGTCTGTTCTCCGTGCATTGTGATCGGCACGGAAGAATCAGGATCATTGTCCTTAACCGGTCTTCTGTTATGCATAATACAAAGTGCCGTTCCGTCATATGCCCGCATAAGCGATGATACTGTATGCGCCATATTCTCATCGCCATTAAGGCCCCATATATCATTGATGATATGCGCTCCGGCTCTGACTGCCTCTAAAGCCACCTCTGCCTTATAGGTATCAACACTTATTGCCACATCAAATCGCTTGGATATCTCTTCTATGGGGGGTATCACACGTTCAAGTTCTTCATCCGCAGATACCGTAGGAGCACCGGGCCTTGTGGATTCGCCGCCCACATCTATTATGTCCGCACCGTCAGTGATCATCTCATCACATGCCCTTAGGATCTCGGTTATCATGACGCCGGAACTTCTGCCTTTAACAAACCTTCCGCCGTCAGAGAAAGAATCCGGAGTCACGTTTAATATGCCCATTATATATGTGTCATTGTATACATCAAATTCTTTGTTACCTATCTTCATGACCGCTACCGTTAATCGGAATGTAATCCTTATGTTAAATAAAAGGGTTATAGTATCTTCCGCCGTTTATAAATGTCAGGAATACCGACAGAAGAATAAGCAATCCGCATCCTATCATTGCTAAGATATCAGGCGCCTTAAAGGGACGTCCCATATACCAGGTTCTCTTCTTCTCCTTACCGAAGCCTCTAAGTTCCATGGCATTGGATATAATCTCTATCCTGTCCATGCTGGATAATATAAGCGGTATCAATATTCCGGATGCGGCTTTGATACGCTTGACCATGGACGCTTTCTTGGTCATCTCTATTCCTCTGGCCTGGCCTGCCTGACTTATCTCATGATACTGCTTCTGTATATCGGGGATATATCTTAATGCAAGCGCAACGGAATACGCAACAGAATACTTAATTCCCACTTTGTTAAGCGACGCCGCAAATTCACTGGGATTGGTGGTACATACAAATAACAGCACGATCGGAATAGTGGCTAAGTACTTAAGCAGATAGTTAAGATGATAGAATAACTGCTCTGCCGTCGGGGCGAATCTTCCGCTCGTTCCCCATAAATAAGTACATGTTCCGTATATCTCTGTTCCGTGGTGAGGCGAGAATATATATATCATTACACTGTTTATTACTAAGAATACCACGGTAAATCCAAGCATAAACGACACATCTTTGATATGTATTCTGCCTATCTTAAACAGTATCATGCTTCCTATTACCAAGCCGATCAACATTCTTGTATCATAGGTGGACATTGCCGCAAAACTCCACAGCATAAGACATACGAACTTGGTCGCCCCCGTAAGTCTGTGTATGGGTGAAGGCCTGTCTATATAATTAAACAGATTCGTCATGACAGCACCTCCCGATCTCGCTCATTCTCACGTTCGTAATCTATGAAATGACGCACAAAATCCGTACCGTCATCAATTCCGCATTTAAGTGCCAGATCATACAATGAAGTCTCCTTAAGAGACGCCTTATTAATGATCTCTTCATTCGTAAGAATATTATATGATTTGTCATCGGCAATTATTCGACCGTCCGAGAACACTATCGCTCTGTCTGCATACTCAAGCATAAGATGCATATCATGAGTGATCATAAGCACTGTTATGCCTTCTGCATTAAGCTTACTTAAGAATTCCATTATCTCGGTATAGTGTCTGTAATCCTGACCCGCCGTAGGTTCATCCAAGATGATTATCTCAGGATTAAGCACAAGAATGGCCGCTATTGTCACTCTCTTCTTCTGGCCGAAACTAAGTGCGGATATCGGCCACTTACGCATCTTCCATAAGCCGCATATCTTAAGGGCCTGTTCAACGCGCTTCTCTATCTCTTCTTCAGGCACTCCTCTTGTGCGAAGTCCCAGTGCGACCTCATCATATATCCATATCTTGGATATCATCTGATTGGGATTCTGCATCACATATCCGATACGCTCGGCTCTCTCCTTGATGCTTAGATCCGATATATCATGACCATCCAAGAGTATTGTTCCCTTATTCTGTGTCTCAAATCCGCAAATCACCTTGGAGAAAGTTGATTTGCCCGCTCCGTTGGTTCCTACTATGGCAGTCATCTCACCGCGCATAATATCCACGCTCACACCGTCAAGTGCATTACGCGCTCCATGCGAATATGCAAATTTGATATCTTTAACTTCAAGCAACTTATCCCCAAGCTTAGGCGGCACGGTACTATTGCCGCTTCTGTACCATGAACATACACTTTCTCTGTCGGAATCACTTAAATCAATGCTTCTAAGAGATGAGGGATGCATATTCGGAGTGATCTTAACACCCGAATATTTAAGAGCCGTGATATATAAAGGTTCTCTGATTCCGCATTCCGCCAACATCTGCTCCGAGAGCAATTCATCTGCAGACTTATCGGCCACTATGCGGCCGTTGTCCATCAATACCACTCTGTCAACGGATTTGTGAAGTACGTCTTCAAGTCTGTGCTCAACGATTATGACGGATGAGCCAGTCTTAGTCTGCATCTCATCGATAAGTTCTATGGCCTGCTTGCCTGTTGCCGGGTCAAGATTAGCCAGGGGTTCGTCGAATATAAGGATATCCACGTCATCCACAAGCACACCTGCCACTGACACTCTCTGCTTCTGGCCACCCGACAGTTCGCCCGGAGCGTGGGTTAAGAAATCGCCTATACCGACTAAGTCTGCCGCATCTTTAACCCTGTTATGAAGATCCGGCTCACCCACACAGTCATTCTCAAGCGCAAATGCGATGTCCTCTGCAACCGTCATTCCGACAAACTGCGCGTCCGAATCCTGTAATACCGTACCTACGGTATGTGATATGTCGAATAGGCTTAGATCTCTGGTCTCTTTGCCCTTAATCTGAAGCGAACCCGACATCTCTCCTCTGTATGAGAAGGGAATGAGGCCGTTGATGCAGTGCACAAGCGTAGATTTGCCGCATCCCGAAGGACCGGCAATCAGTATTCTCTCACCTTTATGTAATTTGAGATTGATGTCATACAGAGTCGGCTTACTCTGAGCATTGTATTGAAAGCCGAAGTCTCTGAATTCCAGTAACAGTTCCTGGTCCATAATAAAAGCCAAAAAGGCGGGAATCGCTTCCCGCCTTATTAAATACAATAGAGATTATTCCTCTTCTTTAAGACTTCCCTTCTTGGGAATGGCTGCTGTATACGCGATACATAATAATGTACCCAAAACAGCTGTTGTGATGATATTAACACCCGCACTTACAAGGCCCTGAACGAACACCTTATCCGCAGGCTCACCATATATAAGAATATCAAGAACGGGCGCAAGACCTGCCCAAGCAACAAGATGAGCAATGATCTGAGCAACGTTGAACTTGATGATTCCGCTGGCACCGAACTCACCGCTCTCGAAATCAATCTTGGATGTAGCAAACCCTACTACACAACCAAAGAAAGCGGATGAGATAACCCAACTCCACCATACTCCCCAGCCGTAACTGAAGTCGATGAAGAAGTGACCTATAAGACCTGCAAGCAGACCGGCGATGGGACCAAATACAGCTGCGATGAATGCAAGCACACCATACTGCAATGCAATATTAGTGTTCGGAACGCCACTTGGTATTGCTACGAATCTTCCCAAAACGAAGAACAAAGCGGCACCGATACCGGTAGCAACAATACTCTTAACTCCAAATTTCTTCATACTACTATCTCCTTTCGCTTATTCGCGCATAACGGCTTAAGCCGTTTCTCACATTATATCCTAATTACGCATCACTTACAATCCGAATTATGAAGCGTATGATGCATAATAACGGTACTATAACCTGAAGTTTCTTACTCTTCCGTAGAATGTGCCCTGCAATTTCTCATTATCGATAAAGTCACCTCTTGTGGCTACCGTAACGGTAGTAGAACCGGGCTTTTTGACTCCGCGCATAGTCATACACATATGCTCTGCTTCCATCATGACCATAACACCCTTGGGCTTAAGCTCGTCCATGATGGCATCGGCAATCTGTGCCGTAAGTCTTTCCTGGATCTGCGGACGTCTTGCATATATCTCAACGGTTCTTGCCAGCTTACTTAATCCCACAACCTCGCCGTTTGGCACATATGCAACATGAGCCTTACCAAAGAAAGGAAGCAGATGATGTTCGCACATTGAATAGAAAGTTATATCACGCTCTACAACCATCTCGCTGTTATCAACAGTGAATCGCTTGCTTAATACTTCGTGTGCATCCTCACCAAGCCCCGAGAATATCTCCTCATACATGCGGCTTATTCTGTCAGGCGTCTCAACCAATCCCTCTCTTGAAGGGTCCTCTCCGATTGCCTCTAATATCTCGGTAACCGCTTTCTTAATCTTATCCTTATCTACTTTATTGCTCATATTATTCTCCCATTCATCATTCCCTTTGTTGCAAGGGGCGATATCTTATTATCGGAGTATATCTTAATCATTCTGCCCATATATGACAGGGATCCGAATGCTATTATAACACTCTTATCATCCTGGACAGAACACAGTGTGGCCATCTCAACGGCCTCTTCTATACTGTCAAGGCTCGTCACATTGGCATTATACTTCTTAACCGTTTCCGCAAGTTCAACGCTTCTAAGTGATCTTGGATTGTCAGGCGGTGTCACCGTCATGATCATAGATGCATCCTTACACATAATATGCGCAACCGCATCAATATCCTTATCCTTAAGCATTCCCATTATAAGAATCCTATGCTTATCCGGAATAAGAACATCCAATGATTCCTTAAGTCTTGTCGCCGCATCGGGATTGTGCGCCCCGTCTATTATCACAAGGGGCTTATCTGATATGATCTGCAACCTTCCGGGCCACTTCGTATTCGCAATGCCTCTATTAATAATATCGTCCGTAAGTCTCTTAACGGCAACATCTCTTAATCTATCAGAGACATTACTTGCCAATCCTTCGCACACGGCTCTGAATGCTTTGATCACTTCCACTGCAACCGCAGCATTGTATATCTGATGTGTACCAAGAAGCGGAGTTTTATACTTATGCTTAGTATCGGATCTTAGCGCAAATCTTCCGCCCTTAAGCGAACATTTAACGTCAGAAATGTAAGATACGTTTAACTCATTATCCTGTTTAAGACCTTCATCATCCGTAACCGCATATATGCCGCAGCCTTCTTTATGCGCCCTATTTATAAGCACCTTCATTGCTTCTGATTTCTGAGGTCCCGTAACAATTGGAATACCCTTACGTATTATGCCTGATTTCTCCGTTGCGATCTCCGTTAATGAGTTGCCGAGAAACTGCATATGATCCATATCGATATGGGCGAACACACTGACAAGCGTAGACTTAATGATATTGGTCGCATCCAATCTTCCGCCCATTCCGCATTCAAGCACTACAATGTCACAGTTTTTATCCCTAAAATATAAGAAAGCAATTGCGGTCTCTATTTCAAATGCGGTGGGATGGGGTAATCCTTCCTCCGCCATCTGCTCACATACGGGACGAACCGTCTCAATGTATTTTGCAAACGACGTCTTACTCATGGGCTTACCGCCCACATCAAATCTCTCAAGATAACTGCTTATAGTAGGAGAGATATAACGACCCACTCTAAGTCCCGCAGCCTTAAGGATCTCCGATGTATAAGCAAGGATTGAGCCTTTGCCGTTGGTGCCCGCTATATGGATATATTTAAGTTCATCCTGAGGATCACCGAGTCTGTGGCAGAGCTCGGTTATACTCTCAAGCCCCGGAACACTGCCAAATCTTAAACATTCTTCTATATACTCTGATGCCTGATTATACGTCATTTTCAGCCTGATTGACCGTTCTTGCCTTAATGAAGAACAGTACCGCAACAGTAAGTATCACGCCAACAGGAATTGACACCCATGTCATATTTGCGTTATTGAGTACACCTGCAAGTATGTAACAAACAAATGATACAGCAGCAACCGTAAGTGCGTAAGGAAGCTGTGTCTCAACGTGATTAATGTGGTTACAATGTGCTCCTGCAGAAGACATGATCGTTGTATCCGATATAGGTGAGCAATGATCTCCGCATACGGCACCTGCAAGACAAGCTGAAATTCCTACAAAGAACAGATGGCTTGACTCCGGGAATATTGCAGATACTATCGGGATAAGAATACCGAATGTACCCCATGATGTTCCTGTTGCGAAAGATACAAGGCAGGCTACCACGAACACGATTGCAGGCAGTAACCACTGAAGTCCCTGTGCACCGCTCATAGCCGCATCAACAAAAGCCGATGCATCAAGTGCATTGGTCATGCTCTTAAGGGATGTTGCAAGTGTAAGGATCGTGATGGCTGGAACCATGGCAATGAATCCCTTAGGAAGACATTCCATTGCTTCTTCGAATGTCATCACCTTTCTTACGACCATATATATGATTATGATAACCAACGCAAGAATACTTCCCCAAGGAAGTCCCACATATGCATCGGTCTCAGAGAAAGCTTCGATAAATGTGCCTTCGCCTATAGACTGGAATCCATTGTGAAGAAGTCCCCATACGCAAAGAACAATAAGTGTAATGATGGGAAGTATAAGGTCTATAAGCTTACCCTTATTCGGAGTTTCAGGTCCGTCTACTCTAAGAGTTCTCTCTTCTTCATCGGATAATTTAAGGGCTCCTAAATCGCCGCCGTTTTCCGCTCTTCTTTCAAACTTACGCATCTTGCCGTAATCAAAGTTAAGAATAGATAAAGTGATGATGAATACAAGTGTAAGTATTGAGTAGAAATTATAAGGAATTGCTCTTACGAATAACTCTATTCCCGAGTACTTCTCACTGTCTACACAGCCCGATACTGCAGCTGCCCATGAAGATATGGGAGCTATCATACATACCGGAGCTGCCGTAGCATCTATTAAGTATGCAAGCTTAACTCTGCTTATCTTCTTGGAATCCGTAACGGGGGCCATAACAGAACCAACCGTCAGACAGTTGAAATAGTCATCGATAAATATAAGTACACCGAGTAAGAATGTAGCAAGGGCCGCACCAGTCTTGGTCTTGATATGAGTCTCTGCCCACTTACCGAATGATCTTGATGCACCAGACTTATTAACAAGTGCAACGATCGTTCCCAAAATCACAAGGAATATGAGTATTCCCGCATTATCTGCAACCGATGTTGATAATCCGTCTACCGTCACCATGTCAATAGTTCCGTAGAACGAACAACCACCTGCCATAATCGCACCTAAGATCACACCCATGAATAATGATGAATATGCTTCCTTGGTGATAAGCGCAAGCGCTATGGCTACAAGCGGAGGAACAAGTGCCCAGAATGTTCCGGTGAAATTGCCGGCTCCTGCCGCATTGACTGCCAGTATGATCGCAACCATTACGATAAATACCAGCCCTGCAATCACTGCTGTGTTTTTCTTGTTTTTCATGATTACTCTCCCGTTTCCTTTCAATCAGATATCTCTATTGTACCAATCTTCTCTTATCGAATTTCTCTTCACAGTATCTGCATCTGTAGACTCCCTCTTTCTCATCCGCAAGGAAGAATATGTGAGGCAATTCCTGCTCTATGGAAGTTATGCATCTGGGATTCTTACACTTAAATATATGCTTGATCTCCTTAGGCAATGTAAGTTCCCTCTTCTCAACTATCTCACCGGCCTTAATGACATTAACCGTGATGTCTCTGTCAATTACGGCAAGCACATCAAGATTAAGTTCATCTATATCACACTCCACCTTAAGTATGTCCTTTTTGCCCATTTTATCAGACTTGGCATTCTTAATTATAGCCACAGTGTGATCCATCTTATCAAGCTGAAGATGATGATATATGGACAACGATTGTCCGGCCTTGATATGGTCAAGCACAAATCCTTCTTCTATCTTACCTACGTTAAGCATAGTCTGTCTCCTCCTATACCTCTATCCCAAGCAATGTCAGTATAAGTGCCATTCTGACATATACGCCGTACTGTGCCTGTTTAAAATACGCTGCTCTCGGATCGTCATCTATCTCAACCGATATCTCATTGACACGCGGAAGCGGATGTAAGATAAGCATATTCTGCTTAGCCTTAACCATCTTACTCTTGGTTAAGATATAGAAATCTTTAAGTCTTACATAATCCTCTTCGTTGAAGAATCTTTCCCTCTGAACTCTTGTCATGTAGAGAATATCAAGTCTGTCTATTACATCTTCAAGGCTTATCACCTCTTCGTATGCAATACCCTTATCCGCCAGCATCTCAGTGATATAATCGGGAACTCGAAGTTCCTCCGGAGATATGAATATGAACTTCACATCATCATACCTTGTAAGGGCATTGATAAGTGAATGTACGGTTCTGCCGAATTTAAGGTCTCCGCATAAACCGATCGTATACCCGCTTAAGCTTCCTCTTAAGCTTCTTATTGTCAGAAGATCCGTAAGAGTCTGAGTCGGATGCTGATGGCCTCCGTCACCTGCATTAATCACGGGGATCAATGACTTGGATGCAGCCACATATGCGGCGCCTTCCTTGGGATGTCTCATCGCACATATATCGGCATAGCACGATATCACTCTTATCGTATCCGATACGCTCTCACCCTTTGATGCGGATGAACTGCTGGCTTCCGAGAAACCAAGTACCTCTCCTCCTAAGTTAAGCATTGCCGCTTCAAACGATAACCTCGTTCTAGTACTCGGCTCATAGAAGCAGGTCGCTAATTTCTTACCTTCGCATACCTTGCTGTACTTAGCGGGATTCTTCTCAATGTCCCCCGCCAGATCGAACAATCTGTCAAGCTCATCCACCGTGAAATCAAGCGGATTCATCAGATGTCTAACATCTCCTGACTTCATTTTCTACCTCCGTTTAAGCATCCTTAAGTATATTAACTATTTCATCAAATCCCATTCCGTGTGATGCCTTAATAAGCACCGAATCCCCTTTATGCAAAACATGTGGCAACTTACTCTTAAGCATATCCTTGGAAGCAAAGTATATAAGACGAACACCCGTATAATCCGTTCTGTCCTCTTCATTTACAGAGACTGCCTCCTTATCGCCTGCAGGCAGCGCTTCATGTGCGCCCTCATACATCGCTTCAGATAATTCACCCACGCATATTATGACATCTATGTCAGTATTTCCTGCAGCCTCTCCGACTTCACGGTGCAGTGCCTTCGCATTATCACCAAGTTCATACATATCTCCAAGTATTGCAACCTTCCTTGTATCAGAAAGTGACAGAAGCTTAAGTGCAGACTTCATTGCCGAAGGATTGGCATTATAACAGTCATCTATTATCGTATAGTTATTTCCCTGAATTATGTGTCCGCGTCCTGCAGTAGCCGCAACCTTGCATATTCCGGCCTGAATCTGATCGGGATCAAGATCAAGACTCTCAGCAACAGCAGCGGATGCAAGCGCATTGTATAACATATGCTCACCCGGAAGTTTAATACTTACGGGAATCGTATCCCCTGTAACACGGCTTACTATTACCGCATCCGTTCCGAGTAATCCCCTGGTCATATATTCTCTCACATAGTAATCCGACTGCTTATTCTTAATTCCGTAGAACACCGGACGCAGTCCGAGGGCTTCGGATACAGTCGATAACTTATCATCATCACAGTTAAGGAAGACGTGACTTCCCTCTTTCATTCCCGTAAATATCGCTGTCTTAGCTTTAAGCACGCCGTCTCTGTCGCCCAGGAATTCTATGTGACAGTTGGCTATATTGGTAATCACTGCCATATCGGGTCTTGCTATGGCAGACATTCTCTCCATCTCACCGAAATGATTGATGCCCATCTCAAGCACCAGCACTTCGTCATCTTCTCTTGCGCTTAATATGGTAAGCGGCATTCCGACTTCGTTATTGAAGTTGCCTATCGTCTTACATACCTTGTATTTCTCCGACAGAACCGTCGCTATGAATTCCTTGGTACTGGTCTTACCCACGCTTCCCGTAATACCGATTACTTTGCATGTAAGCTTACTTCGATAATACGACGCAACATCTTTAAGTGCCTTGAAGGAATCCTTAACCAATATGCAGGGACCATAGGGCTTGTCCGGTAATTTCTCACATATTACACCCAACGCTCCTGCTTTAAATACGGATTCAATGAAGCTGTGGCCGTCCACACGCTCACCCACCGTTGCAATGAATACACTGCCTTCGGTGATTTTACGCGAGTCCAGATACACTCCGGTTGCCTCTGTCTCAGTCGCTATGTTTTTGTCATCATAATACACGGTACCGTCGCATGCATCTGCGATGGCCTTAAGTGTCATGTCTTTCATACTATATAAAAGCCCTCAAGACTATCTGAGGGCATTCTCCACTATCTTTATACACAAATCATCGAATTCAATACCTGCAGCCTTCGCTTCCTGGGGAACAAGCGAAGTGGGCGTCATGCCGGGAAGGGTATTAGCTTCCAAACAATACAGACTTCCGTCTTCCTCTTTCATAAGGAAATCAAGCCTTGCATAAGAATGTAGCTTAAGGGCTTTGAATCCTCTCTCCGCAAGAGCACTCATCTCAGCCGTCTTATTCGCTGCAAGATCCGCAGGACAGGTCTCAACGGTAGCACCGGCCTGATACTTGCATTTATAATCATAGAACTCACCGCCCGGTGCAATCTCTATAATGGGTAGTGCCTTGGGCTGTCCGCTCCAATCTGTCACGCACACGGAGAATTCTCTGCCTTTGATATACTCTTCAACGATCACATCATTATCAAGAGCAAGGGCATCCGCAATACCCTTATCATACTCTTCTTTATTATGGCATAGGGATACTCCCACACTCGAACCGCCCGCACATACCTTGACTACACAAGGATATCCGACGGTATTGGTTGTATCTTCACCCTTATGAATTATCGTTCCCTTGGGAACCGGTATTCCGTTATATGCGAGTAATTCCTTGGATAACTGCTTATTCATGCAGATGGCTGAACTTGCATAATCCGTTCCGGTATATCTTATTCCTTCAAGATCAAGATATGCCTGAAGTCTGCCGTTCTCACCATTCTCACCGTGCATACCGTTAAATACCACATCGGAATCTCTGCACAAATCTATGACTCCGGGGCCCATGAATCCCTTATACTCGGGATCTCTTAATGCCTTGATACTCTCAATATCCGGTGCATCTTCGCTGATTCCGCTTACATGTGCAGCCCAGTCTATATCTTCTTCATACAGTTCGGCACTTGACTTACCGAGGTATTCCTTGGGCAATCCAAGATATGCGTCAATAAGTATTGCTCTGTGCCCCTTGCGCTTAAGTGCTTCATATATACACCTTCCCGTCACAAATGACACATCTCTCTCTGTACTTATTCCACCTGCCAAAACCAATATATTCATGTTTATAATCTCGATTCCATATTCTCAGTCAAACATCGCTTATCCCATGGATTGTTGCGTGTTTGGCCTATCGGTGGTATGATACCATAAAGACAGAGTTATATCAATGATTATCTGCGTAATCGGGGCATTTTTGCGGCCCCTGTTGCGTATTATCAAAGGAGTGAGTATGGATAAGGAATCAGTTAAGTACAGAGCACGTAAAAGATGGGGATTCTTAGGACTTCCCTGGACCTTCACGGTATATAATGTAGGCGAAGATCTTCTAACAGTAGACGCGGGATTCTTCAGACGCGAAGAGAATGATTGTTATATGTATAAGATTCAGGATGCCAAGCTTACAAGAAGTTTAACCCAGCGTATGTTCGGTCTCGGAACTGTTACATGCTTTACAGGTGATACAACTGACAAACAGCTTGTACTTAAGAACATCAGACAGTCTATGGAGATCAAGGACTATATTATCAAGGCTTCCGAGCAGGCTCGCCTTCGTCGCCGTACAGTCAATATGCAGAACATCGGCGCCGATATCGACGATCTCGACACAATCATCGACAACGCATAATTGCTGATTTTATAAGAGGTGGTGCTTCGGCACCACCTCTTTTTATATACAATTTTAATGTACTCTTCAATGGTACAAAATTCATTTTTTGATTGCAAACATACGTTCGAGATGATATAATGAATCTAAGCAAAGGTGCTGCTTAAGACGTGGCGGTTAGCCCTCTCCGGAGGGACTGTGAACCTCCGTTTATGATAGAGACCCCCTGTGGGAATCTTCCGAAAGGAGGGCACTACTATGGTACTGGCTTCTGAAATCGTGGGTGCGATCGCATCCGTTATTACGATCTTCACTGCCGGAATCGCGGTAGGAAGATATATAGAACACAGTAAAAACGACCGCCGTTAGTTTCGAGGCTATGGCGGTCGTTTTTGACTAAACTATTCTCGGGCTAACCGTCATCGGTAGCGCCTTTGTGATTTAATTATACCACACCAACATTACATGTCAAACATCGCTATTGTCCAACGTCGTGCACCTCGTAAGATATGTGACCTAACTATAACCGCGCATGTGCGCACTATTATCCATTGCTGCTTGATTACAGTATATCTGCACTGAGATGGCAGTCAACCCCATAGCCGCGTAGCGGTGCTTCGCAGGGTTGACCGCCATCTCAGTGCAGATAAAATCATAGACAAGCAGTAATGGATAAGTGAGTTGCAAAGCAACCCATTACTCTAAAGAACTTCCATCTTTATCCTTGCCTTCTTTAAGTTCATCCATATATCCGGCAGTAATTATTCCGGCCGGAAGTGCCACAATTGCAATTCCAAATATAGATGAAATCATTGTTATTATTCGACCGGCTGTTGTTATAGGATATATATCTCCGTATCCGACAGTTGTAAGCGATACCGTTGCCCAGTATATGGCATCAAAGAATGTAGTAAATGAATCGCCCTCTACATTAAATATAACAAGTGCAGAAACAAGAATATAACCCACTGCAAGTGTACATACCGCCAGCAGAGCGTTTTTGGAATTCTTTATTACATTTACTATTATCGCAAAACTCTTACTATACCTAAACGCTTTAAACACTCTAAATACTCTGAAAGTTCTAAATATACGGAACAAACGCAAGAGTTTGAATCCGCTATTAAGAACCGTAAGCGTTGGCAGTATTGAAACTAGATCAATTATTGCCCATGGAGTGAACGGATATTTAATAAACGCTGTTGCTCTATGTTGTTTAAGTTTATAATCAGCCGTTATTAATCTAAGAAAATAATCAATTATGAATAGAACTGTTGTTATAATATCAGTAATGTAAAAGAATGATATTGACTGTTTAAACGCCAATGGAACAATGCTGATAATGATTGCACACAGCATTATCAAATCGTACAATAAACTTATTTTATCGCCCTCTTCAGATACCTCAATTATTTCATAAATACGTTTACGCATATCTCAACTCCGCTCTTTGTTTAACCGCAATTACTTCGCGCGGATAATAAGTTTATTCATTCCCTCCGGGATGAGTTCAATCACACAGTCGCTGCCGGTGGTGCGGACGTAAGTACCGCCCATTCCGCCACGGAGTACGGTGATCGACGGACCGATCAGTTCGATAGGGCCTTCGGTTATTAATTCAACAGGTTCCTGACAATATGTCTGAACATTATTGTTCTGGTCAAGGGCCCGGATACGGATTGCAGCCACATCATAAGTATGATCTTCTTTAAGCGATGTATGGTCTGCCACGGCTTCCATATGAGCGGAAGTCATTACAGACTTAATAAGCGTCTTAACAACCTTGCCGTTTTTGATTGCTTCGAACTTATACTCAGTCGCTTCTCCGCCCCAGTCACCGATAAACTTACCGTATGCATCAGCCATATCACCAAAACTCATATGATAAATGACAACAGCCTTAAGGAAAGCCCACTTAGCCTTAAGAGGCAGATGGTTCATTCCGTATACATTGTTGGCATTAAGTCCGTACTTAACAAGGTCCGCCTGCTTAGGCGAATACAATCCCGATTCATGAACCGCATTACCCACGAAATCCGTTACTCTTATTGGTCCGAAGGTTATATTCCCAAATTCGGAATCATTATGAGTGTATTCTTTCATGAGTTTACCGTTTTTGTACATCTTAACGCTCTCGGCATTGGTATAGATATATATCTTGCCGTTGTTGCCGGCAGGATGCTCACCTATATCCATATTGGAGCTGACTTCAAGGATTGGCTCCTCATTCTGTCCACATGAATACACCCATGCCGCCTGCTTGGCATTACGGTACATATCAAGCACACCGTGATAACATATGCGGTCACCCGAGCCAAAATCTCTGTGTGTATTGTAATCTGCCATACACCATCCAAAACTTCCGGCCACACCCTCTTCTCCGGCTACGGCATTTATAACTCTTGCATGACGAAGCGCATGCTCAAGTCTGTGTTCCTCATCATCAAAAGCCTTGGTCGGATACATATGTCCGCAGTATTCCGATATGAAATATCCCTTATTAACATCAGGAGTTACATCCTTCTTATGCTGGCATCCCGGAGTTGTTCCGTCATGTGAGAAATCATTGAATGTATATACATCCTCAAGCAGATGGCTCTTCTTAATGAATCTCACACCGCCTGTCTGACGATAAGGATCGAGCTTATGCGCCGTTGCATTGGTCTTCTCATAGAATGCATCATCATCCTGTGACTCATTGATTCGTACACCCCACAGAATGATAGACGGATGATTACGGTACTGAGTCACCATTTCTTCAACATTAACTACGGCTTGAGCCTTCCATGCATCATCACCGATATGCTGCCATCCCGGAATCTCGGTAAATACCAAGAGTCCGATCTCATCACATGCATCCAGGAAATAATGCGAATTGGGATAATGCGACGTTCTTACCGCATTAAGACCAAGCTCATATTTAAGCACTTTAGCATCCATCACCTGCATTGACTTAGGCATTGCATAACCAACATAAGGATAGCACTGATGCCTGTTAAGGCCTCTGATTAGGAACTTCCGTCCGTTTAAATAGAATCCGTCTTTTCTAAACTCTATAGTCCTGAAAGCAGTGGATATGACACTTCTGTCACATTCCTTACCTTCAACGTTAAGCACGGTGATCACTTCATACATATACGGATTATCCGTATCCCAGAGTTCCACATCACCTGCATCGAAGCTTATTGTCTGGCCCCTATCCAGTCCGACTTCGCCTAAAACACGCTCTTCTTTAGTCTTCTTATCTCTAAGTATCTGGCTGATCATAACCGAACTGTCAAGCAGTTCAAGCTCTTTCTGACAGACCTTGATATCCGAAACAACCTTGGCGGTCACATGGCCGTCAGCAATGGTTACTTCAGGATGAACATATATATCAGAGATATATGACGGCTCCTTAATATCGATATACACATCTCGATATATTCCGCCGTATGTCATATAGTCGATCACGAATCCGAAAGGCGGTGTATTAAGACTCTCTCTGCTGTCTACCTTAAGTGCAAGCACATTATCCTGACCGAAGCGGATCTTATCGGATAAATCTATGGTAAATGCAGTATATCCTGAATGATGGGAGCCGACTTCTTCGCCGTTTAGATACACATTACAATCATGTCCCACCGCATCAAAAGTAAGCAGAATAACCTTGCCTTCATACTTCTTATCAAGGTTAATTATCCTTCTGTATCCGCTTACCATCTGATATATGCTCTCATCGAAGCAGTTATAAGGCATCTCCGTTACAGAATGCGGAATACGAACCTCTGTCGCTTCACCATTATATGAATCAGCAAGCATATCCTCACTGAATTTACTGCAAAACTGCCATTTATCACATATGTATTGTCTCATGTAACCCTCCATACCTGTTAATATCAGGCAAACCGCCGGTGATTATGCTTCTGCACCCTTTCCGCTTCTTAAGGAAGCAGTAATCTCTTCAAGCTTCTCCTCCGTAAGAATATACTTCTTGGCGAATATAAATACCGCAATAAGAAGACCTGCAATAGGCAATATAGTCATTGTCATACGAAGACCCATGATGTTGGAAGAAGCAGAAGCATTCTCCACAACATTATCCGTATTCTTACTGATATTGAATAAATCAAGCGCAACACCCGTAATGAATACGGCCACGCCGCTTGCAAGCTTAACAACGAATGTCTGCATAGAGAAAATCACCGATTCATCTCGTCTGCCGTTTTTGTATTCGCCGTAATCAACCGTATTGGCAAGGAATACCGTGGTAAGCACCGTAAGAAGTCCGAATGCCACGAATACAAAGAATCCCGGAATAAACAGGAGCACCATACTCTTAGCCCCGGCCATCATCATAATAAGCAATACCGCATATCCTCCTATGGCACAGAAGAAACTTAAATAGCACACCTTAGTAATGCTCATTATCTTACGAACAAGGGGATAGATAACCATCATTGAGATTATCTGCATTCCGCCGCCGAAAGTATTGAACAGTACATACGAATTATTCCAGTTCTCACCGGCTATGTCATATTTAAAGAAATAAATAAGCAGATTTGATGTGATGTATAACGACGCATTGACAAGAACAATAGTTATAACCACCGCCATCGCCTGGTCATTGGTTACTAAAGCCTTAAACATCGTTCCGATAGAAGGGCTCTCCATATCCACACTTGATTTCTCTTTGATGGTAACGCAGGTGATAGTAATAAACACAATGAATATGACTGCTACAATGAGCGCAAAATAAGAGAAACCGGTTATCTCTATCATATTGCCGGCCTGCGCCTTCTCTGCAGGGTGAGCAATACCGCCAAGTATAGGCACTACCAACATTGTTATAACGGTAATAAGTGCAGAACCCACACCGGCACAAGAACGAGCCATAGCAGTCAGGCCTTCTCTCTCTTTACCACCCTCGGTAAATGCAGGGATCATAGACCAGAAAGGAATGTCCATCATGGTATAGGTAACGCCCCATAACACATAGAATATTGCGGCATATGCCACAAGTCCGGAACCGGTAAGAGACGGTGGAGCGGAGAATACAAGATATAAGACGATCGCATTGGTTATTGTACCAATCATCAACCAGGGACGGAACTTACCCCATTTGGTCTTGGTCTTGGCAACAATAACACCCATGATCGGGTCATTAAATGCATCAAAGATTCTGGCTGCCATCATAATGGCGCCCATAATAGTCCCCTTTATTCCAAGCAGATCCTGATAATAATACAGAATATAGCTTGCAGAGAGCATGTATACCATGTCTTTGCCGACTGCCCCCAGGCCGTAAGATGCCTTTTCCCTAAGTGATAATTTCATGTAGCCTCCTTGTGATGTCAATACATCGTAGTCTTAATTGTAGTCTTATAATTATATCAAAAAAGGGAGTGTCCGTGCAATGCACTAACACTCCCTCATCATGCTTATTTAATAACTATTTCTTCATTAAGAACGAAGGAATCTGAAGCTGTTCTGATTCAATCTTACTCTTAATATCCGTAGGCTTCTGTCCGAAGTTACGAGCTACATGAGCCGTTCCCGGGACCTGAGCCTGTGTTGCCTTGGCTGCTCCGGCATTATTAAGTCCGCTTACTGTAGGTCTTACACCGGGTGCCACGCCCTCTGTCGGAGCAACAGGTCTGCTAACTCCGGGTGCCGTGACAGGTGCTGCCGGTCTGGCATTCATCGTAGGTCTTGAAGTAAGGCCTGCTCTATTACCGAGAGTCACATTGGTCTTAACCTCATCAAGTCCTGTAGCGATTACGGTGATCTTACAACTGTCGGGTTCTGTCTCATCATACATCGCACCGAAGATAAGATTGATATCCTCACCCGTGATCTCCTCAACATAACTTGCTGCATCATCAGCATCAAATACGCTTATATCACCGGTAATATTCATAATAACATCCGTAGCGCCCTTGATCGTAGTCTCAAGAAGCGGAGACTCAACGGCTGCCACGATTGCTTCTTTGGCCTTGTCATCACCCTTACCTACACCGATACCGATATGAGCAACACCTTTGCCTCTCATAACTGTCTGGATATCAGCGAAGTCAAGGTTAATAAGTGAAGGAACGTTGATAAGGTCGGTAATACCTCTTACAGCCTGCTGTAATACCTCATCAGCTCTCTTAAATGCTTCAGGCATAGTCGTACGTCTGTCGACTATATCAAGAATCTTCTGATTAGGGATAACGATAAGGGTATCAACATTGTCCTTAAGTCTCTCGATACCGCCTATAGCGTTATTCATACGTGTCTTAGCTTCGAAATGGAAAGGCTTGGTAACTACACCAACGGTAAGAATACCCATATCCTTGGCAATCTTAGCTATAACGGGAGCTGCTCCCGTTCCGGTTCCGCCACCCATACCACAGGTAACGAATACCATGTTATATGATCTGATAGCCTGCTGAAGCTCATCATAACTCTCTTCTGCAGCCTTCTCACCTACCTCAGGTCTTGCACCTGCACCTAATCCCTTGGTAAGCTTCTCACCGATCTGTAAAGTGGTTGCCTTACAATTGGATAACCACTGCTTATCAGTATTAACGCCAATGAAATCAACTCCCGTGATTTCCTCTTCTATCATTCTGTTGACAGCGTTATTGCCGGCGCCCCCGACGCCTACTACGAGTATTTTAGCTCCGCTCATCGCTTCGCTATTTCTTATTTCTAGCAACGGACTGTCCTCCTCCTAGTATTAAAGCGCATGATACTTCCCAAATAATCATACACATTGTATATAATATAATTTTTCTTCAGAATGCGCAATGCTTTTTTTACTAAAACTTAACAAAAATCGGCATTTGAGACTTATGTAACCCTATGGCCAAACACCTCTTCTTATTCCGACTCGCCGTCATTTTGATCTGCCTCATCTAAGACCGCATTTACAGCGTCATCATCCACTTCAAACGTGATAATACTGTCGCTTCCGTTGTAATTATCAAGTCTTAACACACCCTTGCGTCCCTTAAGCTCCGGCAGAATATCCTTAAGTCTAATTATCTTCTCATCAATCGCCGTGAAATCACCGATCTTGATACGCGCCTGATCATAATAAAGCGTCATGTTGTAATTGGCATCGAAATATATCTTATCCATCTCAACGCCGTATTTACTAAGCAACTGAGTGATCTCAAGAATCTGCTTGAATATCTCATCACTCTCAACAGGCAGTTTCTCATACAATATGATATGGTCGAAGTTAAGCCCCATAACCTGCGGAATTCCGCCCGTCTTAACATCCGATGACTCAACCACCGTTCCGTCCTTATCGAAGTAGAAATACCTTCCCATATACTCAACGAATCCCGCCATTGCCTTCTCATATACGGTGATTTTAATGGTCGACGGATTCACGATATGCACGTTCATTGTCTGAATAAACGGAATTCCCTCGATATCCTTATTCTTATACTTCATGGATAGGTATATCGAGTTACGACCGAGCTTATCGCCCATTACCATCTCATATATCTCTTCGTTGGTATAGTGTGTATTACCCTCTATGGTCACGGTTTCTACAGTAAAAACGCGAGCGATTACGGCTATGGCAATCGCAAGTATAACAAGGGCCGAGGCGAACACAATAAGCAGCCTCTTGCCCGCCATATCCATACTAAAACGCGGAAGTTTAACCTTCTTCCAAGGTCTTTTATCCGGTGCATCTAAGCTCTTATTAAGTATGGGAAGTTCAGATGTAAGCTGAGAAATGGCACCGCCTAAAGGTACGGTGTCTTCGAATTTCTTCTGCCTCTCATATGCCATTAATGTAGCTGATTTGGGAGTCTTATTCGCAGATTTGGAAGAAGACTTGGCGCCCTTCTTGGCAGATGACTTGGCAGCCTGTTTAGAAGGTGACTTAGCACCCTGCTTGGCAGGTGATTTAGTATTCTGCTTAGCAGGTCCCTTAGCGCTTTGTTTCTTCTTGTCCTTGGTGTTTGCCTCAGACTTAGACTTACTCTGAGGTTTCTTAGACTTAGTTGCCTTCTTATTTGCCTTAGAACTCATAAGTCTAATCCTCCGTGAATTCTATGGACCTTGAAACGGAGAACACAAGTCCTATCTCAATCAATAAGAACATGACGGATGAGCCTCCGTAACTGATGAAAGGCAACGAAATACCCGTATTAGGGATCACGTTTGTTACGACCGCAACATTAAGAATAACCTGTATAGCTATGTGACCCATAACGCCCACAACCAAGAGTCCGCCGAATTCATCGGGCGCGTTGTTGGCTATTATCATAAGTCGCCATAACAGAAGAAGGAACAATATGATAATACATATTCCTCCGAATAATCCCAATTCTTCACATATGATGGAGAAGATCATATCATTCTGAGCCTCGGGAACGAAGCCGAGTTTCTGGGTGCTCTGTCCGATACCCTTGCCGAATACTCCGCCTGAACCTATGGCATAAAGAGCCTGAAGCGTCTGGAATCCGGTACCGGATGCATAAGCCTCGGGATCTAACCATGTTCTGATACGCTGTCCTCTGAAACCGAACAAGCCGGAAGCCGGCATATGGGATATCGTAAATACAACCAAAGCTCCCAATGCAAAGATTCCCAGAGTGATAAGCGCGAAACGCCTGTACTCCGGACTTGCAACAAACAACATAATAAATCCGATCATGAAAATGATGATTGCGGAACTAAGATTCTCCGTAATAAGCCACACCATAAGACATATGGGGGCAGGTGATAACAGCACTATTAAGAAACCGTTTCTTGAACGAATCTTGCCTCCGAGTCGACAGACCAAAGTTGCAAGGAAGATGATCATGGCAAGCTTGGCGATCTCCGCCGGCTGTACTGAAATACCGAGGTTAAGCCATCTGCGCACACCATTGATCTTCATACCAAGGGGAGTAAGCACTAACATGATAAGCACGGCAGAAACACCGTATGCAATACCTGCTACTCTCTCCCAGATGTGATACGGCAGAAACGCAACAAACGCCATGGCCCCAAGTCCGAACACCGTAGCAAATGCCTGTTTATTCAGGTAATATGACGGATTATTATTCGTGCTTGGCGTCATGGATGCGGTATATGAACTTGTAGAATACACCATGATCAATCCGAAGCCCAATAACAGCAACACGATGAATATTAAGGTGTAATCTATATAGCCCTTGGCTTTGGGTAATTTAATTCGGGCCATCATCATTCTCCTCTATAATAGGCGCACCGGTCTCTGTATTAAGCACAGAGCCTGTAAGCGGTGCCGTAAGAACATCATCGGATTCCATCTCTTCAGCTGTAGGTGTGGTTGATGAAGTAATATCTCCGCCATGGGCATCTATTACTTCTTCTCCGTCGCCTTCTACTTCGCCCTCTCCTTCTGCGCCTTCTTCACCTTCGACTTCTTCCTCGGTACTCTTAATGGCAATATCAAGGTTCTCCAGCTCTTCGCGTTCCTTATCAGAGAGTTCCTCTGTCATATATATGTTCATGTAGGGCAATACTTCCGTAAGAATATTGCGAACTATCTTGGTTGCATACTTGGCATCGTCCTGGAATATTACATTTGGTCTGTCCACAACCACATATATGGCTATCTGCGGATTATCCGCAGGAGCATAGCCCATAAATGAAACAACGTAATTCTTCTTATCTCTGGGGATAGTCTCCGCCGTTCCCGTCTTACCGCCGATCGCATAGCCTGCCGGACGTGCAGTCTTACCGGTACCGTTAGTTACAACACCGTTACAATACTGTACGATCTTGGCACTTGTAGCAGCCGATACGGTCTGCTTAAGAACTCTGGGGCTAATATTCTGAACGGTTGAACCGTCCTGAGCCGTGATTCTCTTAACAACATGGGGCTCATAATAATATCCGCCGTTAACAAGCGACGCATAAGCCGCAATCATCTGTATCATCGTAACATTATATCCCTGTCCGAATGTAGATGTTGCAAGCTCGGTTTCACCCATGTTCTTCTGGTTGAATACAAGCGTATTGGTTCTTGATTCACCGTATAAGTCTATATTGGTCTTAAGACCGAAATTAAATTTCTCCTGATACTCAAGGAATGTGGTCTTACCAATCTGGCGACCCATTAGCATCAAGGCCACGTTACAAGACTTCTCAACCGCTTCCTGAACCGATAATGTACCATCACCACCGGTCTTATAGTTATGACACTTAATGTCATGATCTCCGACGTGTAACTGACCGTTACAAGTATAATACTCATTACCGGTCATCTTACCTGACTCAAGTCCCGCAGCCACCGTAAGAGGCTTGGCAACCGAACCGGGTTCGAACGTATTGCTGATACAGTAATTCTTCCACAGATAATTAAGCTGCTGGTATGTTGTTGCATCGTCAATCAACAGTTCGTCTATATTCTCTTCAGTAACAATATTGGCCTCATATTCAATAAGTCCCTTGTCATTTACAAATCTTGAGCCTAGAAGCGCCGACTTATCTCTGGGATTATTAAGATCATAATTGGGATAACTTGCCATAGCCAATATATCGCCGGTATTGACATCCATTATGATGCATCCGACATTATTGGCGCCGTTTCCGCCCGGACGGGCACCGTTTTTGTGCTCTTCATTGAATTGATACAGATATTTCTCAACGATCTGCTGAATATTACCGTCTATAGTAGTAACTATGTTATAGCCGTCTACCGCGGACACAACGGTACGCTCAAGCATCTCGCCTTCGCTTAAGTAACCGTACTCACGACCGTTTGTGCCGTTTAAAGTATCATTATAATACTGCTCAAGTCCGTATGAACCCACATTGTCCTTACCCGTGAATCCTATAACATCACAGGCTAATGTATTGTTGGGATATACTCTCCTGTACTCTTCTTCAAACCACACACCCGCAATATCCGGATAGTTGGTCTTATCATTCTGCATCTCAACAAAACCCGATATATCATCGTAGCTAAGTGACTTAAGTGTCACATAGTACTGGCTGGCGGGATTCTGGCTGACATAACTTCTTACTTCACTCTCAGGGAATCCCGGGAAACAAGTGCTTAACGCGCTCATAGTCGCATCAAGACTCTCTTCCTTACGAAGCATCTGCTTGCTGTCAATTATCAGGTTATATACCTTCTCACTTGTTGCTAACTTATTACCCTTGGAATCGAGTATATCCCCTCTTCTGAAGGGGATAACCGTACTCTCGTATTGTTGCTGACTAAGCACCTGCTTCTTATAACTCTCACCGTTATCTCTGGTGATTGTGACAAGTTTAATGCTTAACCCGACAAAAGCCAGTAGTACTATAAGAAAAAGTACCACCAGCTTCTCCTGCATCTTCTTATTAAAAGGTCTTCTGTCACTCCTGCTCATATCGGCTCTATCTTACTGAAGCTCACGCAGTTGTCTTACATAATCGCTCCCCTCGCTTCCCACAACAACTACTTGACCTTCTTTGGCATATGTCATACCCAATTCATTAACCGCAACCTGCTTGATGTCCTCTAAGTTAACGGCTGCGTTGATTCTGTCAAGATTCTGATCGTTCGTGCGTCTTAAATCTTCTAACTCCCTCTCAAGATTCGCAACTCTCTTGGCACTGACGGTCAACTGGCTCTGAGTCCTTATATATCCTAACAGAGTTATAGCTGTAATGCAAACTGCAATCGTAAGGAACAGAACATATCCTGCATTCATATGTCTTGCTCTGTCGCGGTTACGTCTTGCTGCGTGATTAACACGTCTGATTCTAGGCTCTGCCTCTGTTCCGGGCGCATTCTTACGTACCGCACTTCCCTCGACGTAGTAACTGCGTCTGCCGGTATTCACGGTTATTCTGTAATCTTCCATTCTTCCTGCTTCGTAGTGTCTCACTTATCTCTCCCTCGCGCACCGAAAGGGTGCTACATCCTTGTACCTTCTCTTAAACATCCTTGCTTAAGACATTGCTTTTTCAAATACTCTTAGCTTTGCGCTTTTGCTTCTGCTGTTAACCTCTAATTCTTCTTCTGTTGCCGTTACCGGCTTCCTTCCTATAACCTTGCCTTTGCTTACCTTGCCGCATACACACTTAGGAAAATTTGGTGGGCATGTGCAGGGGTTCTCGGCAATCTTAAATGCATTCTTGACTATCCGATCTTCCAATGAGTGGAAGGTGATTATCGCTAATCTTCCGCCCGGCTTAAGGATGTCTATCATTGAATCTATTGAATCCTTAAGGACTTCCAGTTCTCTGTTGCACTCTATCCTTATCGCCTGATAAGTTCTCTTGGACGGGTGTCCGTCCTGTCTCATCCTTGCCGGTATCGAAGCCTTTATGATCTCATTAAGTTCATATGTTGTCTCAATCGGCTTCTCGGCCCTGGCTGCAACTATGTGCTTGGCAATGTTCTGTGCGAATTTCTCTTCGCCGTAATCTCTTATTACCCTAAAGAGTTCTCTCTCTTCGTATCCGTTTACTATGTCCGCCGCTGTGATGCTCTGCCTCTGGTCCATTCGCATGTCCAGAGGCGCATCTGATTTATAGGAGAACCCTCTGTCAGGAGTGTCTAACTGGTGTGAAGATACTCCGATATCTAAGAGTATTCCGTCCACCATTTCTATTCCTAATTCTTGCAAAACCTCGGGCATCTTAACGTAATTCGCTCTTACTATCCTTACCCGATTGTCACGACCTATCCTATCCGTTGCTGCCTTAACGGCTTCTTCATCCTGATCGATCCCTATCAGTCTTCCGTTAGGAGATAACCTCTTAAGAATCTCTGAGGAATGTCCGGCTCCGCCTAAGGTTCCGTCTGCATATATTCCGTCGGGGTTGATGTTAAGCCCCTCTATAACTTCATTCAGTAATACCGGTATATGTTCAAAGCTCATCAGATACTAAGTCCCAATTCTGCCATGTGTTCAGCGATATCTTCCATATCATCGAAGTTCGCCGTACCGTCCCAACGCTCCTTGCTCCAAATCTCGACGCGACTCGCAACACCTATGAGTACAACATCCTTGATCAGTTCAGCGAACTCTCTTAAGACTGCCGGAAGAAGTATTCTGCCTTGCTTATCTACTTCAACCGTTGTGGCTCCGGCTAAGAAGAATCTTACGAAGCTTCTTGCATCTTTGTTGGTAATAGGGAGAGTCTTAAGCTTCTCTTCAAATGCCGTCCACTCCGTCTTGTCATATACGAACAAGCATCCGTCAAGTCCCTTGGTGACCACGAACTCTTCACCTAACGCTTCCCTGAACTTAGCAGGTACTATCACCCTGCCCTTGGGGTCAATTGTGTGATTATATTCTCCCATGAACATAGGCTTTTACCTGTCTTCCTAAGTATTCACCACTTTGTGCCACTTAGTTACCACTTTCAACCACTTTTAACCACATTATAGTTATTATTTCGGTTAATTTCAAGGAAAACTTAGCTGATGATTAGCGCGAAAGCCTTGATTTTACTGGGTTTTGCGACGGTGGTTGGAAGATATTGGGCATAATAAAAGAACCAACCACTATATATTGTGGTTGGTTCTTGCTCTTTGTTAATATTTCACAAAGTTTTTATTAATTTTTTGTATAATTTTACTAAGGAATTCTTAATCTCTTCTTAAGGTGTTCACCATTCACTCCTACACAACCGAATCAAGCCTAAGAACCTCGAATCCTTCAGTTTTTCCCTTAAGCTTAATGGTATCACCAAGGCTTGTGTATGTGATCCTGCCCTCCAGCATATCACATACGGCACGGCTTAAATATACTTCGCCTCCCGGTGCATTGGCCTCAAGTCTTGCTGCGGTATTGACGGTATCTCCTATGGCAGTATAGTCCATATGCTTCTCGGCACCCATATTGCCTACGACCGCCGGGCCGAAATGTACACCTACGCCTACGCGCAGTTCCTGGCCCATCTCCTCCTTAAGCTCTTCCGATACTCTCGCAGCACCGTCAACTATATCCTTGGCCGTGAGGATCGCATTGTATACTGCATCCTCCTGCGGAAGGGGCGCTCCCCAGAATGCCATCATGGCATCACCCACGAATTTGTCAAGTGTACCCTTATGGGCTTCTACGGCATCGCTTGCCATGGTTAAGTACTTATTAAGTATTGCCACCACCTTCTCAGGCGCAAGGTTCTCTGACATTGTTGTAAAACCTCTTACATCTACAAATAATACTGCTATATCGCATGTCTTGCCGCCAAGGCCAAGATTCTCCGTGCCTTCTTTAAGGATCTCCTGAACGATCTCAGGTGCCACGTATCGCTTGAATGTACGTGTGATCTCGCGTCTTTCAAGGGCTGCCTGCAGATAATGGATAACTATGGCTATCAGATAGAACACTGCTATGCCTATCGGTATCCACAACGGATGTAAGATCTTTCCTCTTGCATATGCCATAACCGAGATGATGAGACTTATCACTATTAGGGCCACCGCCGTAACAGATGACCATATAATCTTGATATTGGCAAATAGAAGCGAAGCTGCAATACATATGATAAACAGGATTATGAGCTGCAACCCATCCGAAGCTTCTGATTTGTAATCCTTATTAAGCATCTGCGTGATGACATTGGCCTGGAATTCCACACCGTACATCTGTCCTGCACGCTCTATGGGGGTATAATACGCATCCTGAAGCCCTGCGGCATAAGGACCAATAAGCACTATCTTACCGGCATAGTAATCTGCCGGAACATCACCGTCTATTAAGTCTGCAATGGACACTTCATCATAGAATCCACCCGGCTTGGCTGAATAGTCTACATAGAACTGACCTCTTTTATTGACGTAAGGTGCAGTGATCACATCGCCCTTAGCCTCAAGATATTTGGATGCCACAACATAGGCCATGGAGTATACTTCCTGCCCGTCAGGCTTGATGTAGAGAAGGGAATGGCGCATGATACCGTCCATATCATACATGGCATTGATATGACCTGTGTCTACTGCAGCTTTAAGCTCATCATACGGTTCTTCATAGTTAAGCACGGCATATGTATCTATGGCCATACCGCCGTCATCCGTATCTATATACTGGGTACCCATAACGGCGCTTGTGGCCGTTACCACATTACCAAGGTCTGCAGCAGCCTTAGCCAGATGCGCATCAGCATCCGGATCTGTCTGACCTGAGTAGAGTGTATCTATTCCCACAACTGCAGGTTTGTTATCAGGGTCTGAATTAAGCACTTCAAGGGCCTTAGCCATTACGTTACGATCCCAGGTATTGTACTCACCGATTCTTTCAAGCGCCTCTTCATCTATACCGATTATTACAATATCTCCCGATAACGCCTTCGGTTGCTGATATAACTTATCCTGCACCCACTTATCCAGTCTGTTAAACATCCCTGCATGCACAAGTGCCACAAACAGCAACGCACCGCCCAGTGCAATCATTAAGTTTCTTTTAATCTCCGACCTCATAATTACTCAATTCTCCCTTTTACTGATCTATGCTAGTCATGTCGTTGCTCTTCATTGGTATACATCTCGCAGAATCTGGCAGAGAATGATACCGGTTCACCTCCGTCATGCAGATGTATAGTATCCCCGTAACATGCCACCCTGAATGAAGCTATCCCTTCTCTTCGCTCCTCCGTATATATGGTGGTAACGGAAGTCGGTGCGGCGCAGAACCCGTGCCACAACGGCATAGGTGACACTCCTATCAGATGTCCTATCATAACACACCCGGCGCCGAAATGACTGAAGAGTGCTATGGTATCATCATTAGGCCTAACCGCCTTATACATATGCCCGTATCTTACATAGCCGTGATCAGCCAGCATCTTATCAAGTGCGCCTGTTACCTCGGCCGCATATTCTTTCATGCCTCCGGCAGCCATTATGGGCTGATCATACCACTCATCATAACGATAGAACTGCTCATGTATCATCCAATCCTGTGGAAGCCAGTCCCAGCATATGTGATAAGGAACGCCCTTATCAGGCCTCTCTATAAATCTGCCCGAGAACTCTCTTAACCAGTCGCAATACTCAGCATTCATACCCTTAATATCAAGCGTCGGCTTAGCCGTAGCCATAGCCCTGCCCATCGTGGATACATATGCCGCATCTATTCTTTCATTCTTAAGCCTTGCGGCTAACAGATCCGCCTCTCTGAATCCCTTCTCTGTTAAGGAATCATTCTCATAGTCCGGATCCCCGTGTCTTATCAACAGTATTCTCATTCAACTCTCCCATATCTATAATGAATAATTCTATCATCTATCGCACTAAATATCGAGGGGAAAGCATTAAAAACAAGGAGAATCATTGAATTCTCGCTTAATAACATAAGCCGGACCATTGGTCCGGCTTGGATGTTTATTACGATATCAGATTACTACATTCTTATTCCGATTCATCCACCCTCTTCTAGACATTAAACCTGAATAATATCACATCGCCGTCCTTAACGACATAGTCTTTACCTTCCATGCCGACTAAGCCCTTCTCTCTTGCTGCAGCCAGTGAACCGAGTTCTAAGAGGTCCTTGTAGTTAACAACTTCTGCCTTAATAAATCCGCGTTCAAAGTCGGTGTGAATCTTACCTGCTGCCTGAGGCGCCTTCGTACCCTTACGTATAGTCCAGGCTCTGCACTCATCCTCACCTGCTGTTAAGAAGCTCATAAGGCCAAGCAATGAATAGCTTGCTGCAATAAGTTTATCAAGACCCGACTGCTTAAGTCCCAAGTCTTCTAAGAACATTGCCTTCTCATCATCATCAAGTTCAGCGATCTCCTGCTCGATCTGAGCACAGATAACAAATACTTCACTGCCCTCTGTCTCAGCCTGCTTGCGCACCGCCTGTACATAGTTATTGGATGCACCATCATCAGCCAGGTCATCCTCTGATACATTGGCAGCATATATCGTGGGCTTGGCTGTAAGCAGATTATATGAGTTAAACCATGCGACCTTATCCTCGTCATCAGATACCGGGAATGTACGAGCCATCTTACCGGATTCAAGGTGAGCCTTAATCTGCTCTAACTGCTCATATTCCTTGGCTACGGTCTTATCCATCTTAGCCTGCTTGGCCACTTTATCTATACGTCTCTGCAATATCTCAAGATCAGAAAAGATAAGCTCTAAATTAATGGTCTCTATGTCTCTTGCCGGATCTACCGAACCGTCCACATGTACCACATTGGTATCTTCAAAACATCTTACTACATGCACTATGGCATCCACTTCCCTTATATTGGCAAGAAACTGATTACCTAAGCCTTCGCCCTTGCTGGCTCCCTTAACAAGACCTGCGATATCCACGAATTCAATCGTTGCATGAGTGCACTTCTTGGTATGATAGAGTTCGCCGAGCTTATCCACTCTCTCATCAGGTACCTGTACTATGCCGATATTGGGATCTATTGTACAGAACGGGTAATTGGCAGATTCCGCTCCCGCCTTGGTAAGTGAATTAAATAATGTACTTTTGCCTACGTTGGGTAATCCCACAATGCCGAGCTTCATGTTATGTAAACCTCTTTCCTGTTTCGTATTATTTACGCACCACAGATCATGCGACCTACGGATTCTACCATAAAAACGGCATATTATCAACCTGGCCCGTCAACCCGATCGACTTCATTCACTTCATCTGCTCTTATCACTCTCTGTTCTTAAGCACTTCAGCGGGTGTGATCTTATCAAGTTTTCTTGTAAGGATCATACTTATCAGGTTGTAGCACAGTATTATTCCCGCAAAAAGGATCACATAATGATACCATCTGTATTCAAGATGCACGGTACAACATACATTGGCTACGAATATAGGGAAAATCGTATCCATTAACTTCTTGGCTATCGGAATGCTTATAAGCGCCCCGACGATCACCACGGTCCTGTTGCCGTCAAGATAGAGTTTCTTAACCTCACGTGAGTTATATCCGAAGATCTTGACCAGGGATATTCCGAATCCCGCCCTGTCTATCATAACCGCAGTCATAAGATACATCACTATACAGAAGATGACTGCCGACATGGTAAGCAACATCGTATACATAGGCCTCATCAGATCTAAGAATGTATCCGACGATCTGACTACATCAGCTCTTGTCGTTGTCGAATACAGTCTGCCGGTCTCGATATCCAGTTCATGATCGGCCATCACGACATTATAATAGTCATCATCCTCACCGAACAGTTCTCTCATGCTTTCAATATCCATGAACACGGTAAGCCCCACGGAATACGGTGCGATATCGGCTATTGTAAAAGCATAGTCTATATCCTCGGCATTATCCGTAAGTATGATCTTATCTCCCTTTTTAAGCCCGTATCTTAGCGCTACCGCATCGGATGCAACTATCTTATTCTTACCCTTTATCGGCTTGACATCAATGTACGGATTATCATCATCTATACCCATCACGGTTATATCAAGGACATAACCGAACATCTCCTTTTTGAGTGTCTGCACGAAGCATGCCTCTCCACCTTCCGGGGCTTCCTCTGTAGGGTATTTATAACTGTACATATACTCATATCTCGTATCTTTGCTTGAGAGTCTGCCCACACTCTCACACAGAACATAACAGTTCATTCCCATCACGAATATCAGCAGTGAGATCGCCATTCCGGCTATTATGGTAAGCGCCGTCCTTCTCTCTCTGAGTATCTGCCTTATCTTAAACTTCCTCATAAAAGGCATGTCTCCAAGCTTGATATCTTTGCTCTTACTTACCTTCTGCTCGTTTCTTATAAGCGAAAGTGCCGTGCGTGAAAGGCTCTTATTGATCACAAGGAAATTAACGATCAGGGATACCACAGGAGGCATGAAGACCGCATAGATGATAAGATACGGTGGCACGATCCTGCCAAACCATGGCAGTGAATAGTATTCATACGAATCAGACATCTGCCAGCTACTGCCGAAGCCGCTGAGTCCCACTGCCGCCCCTGTCAGTCCGCCTAAGAAAGATATCACGGTCGGTATCGTTATATAGTGAGTCATCAGATCTCTTTTCTTAACGCCCAGCGCATAGAGCGCACCTATTACACTGCTCTCACTCTGTATCTGATGTATCACAAATACAGAGAGCACATATGTAAAGAGGATGATCACTATGATGCCGGCGACCACGCCGATAGTCTTGTTGATCTCGATATCTCCCGCTGCTCCGCCTATCCTTAGGTTATCTTTTTTGAGCATAAAGTCCATGATGTTATCCGGAGATTTTGCAAACAGCTCATCCATCATATCATCCGACTGCTTCTTAAGATCCTTAACGCCGTCTTTAAGTTCGCTTACACCGTCAAGCAGCTCACCCGCCCCATCATCCAGTTCAACCGAGCCGTCGTATGCTTCCTTTACTCCGTCCGACAATTCCTTTACGCCGTCGCTCAATCTGTATGCTCCTATATTCATTCCGAAGGCAGCCGTACCGTTTTTAAGCTTAACGGTTCCGTCATACAGATCTACACTGCCGTCATACAGCTCACTCATACCGTCAACAAGTTCTGTGGTACCGTCACGCAGTTCCCCTGCTCCGTCATAGAGTTCATCCACACCGTCCACAAGATCATTGATGCCGTCCGTGATCTCATCCTTCTTACCGTATGTGTCTGCAAGCATTTCCTGATAATACGGATCATCGACCTGCTTATAATCAAAGTCAAAATCCTTTATCATCTCCTTAAGATCATCCGAACTCATCGCATCATTTAATACAAATGCATATGTCAGTTCCTCGGAACCCACTTTATTAAGAGCTTTTATCCTGTCATATCCTTCAGAAGTCACGAATGCGACTCCGAAGGAAGTGCTGTCGACCGCAGTATCCGACAGTTTCTTATACGGTGCATCATAATCGACACTGCTACCTATACCGGTTACAAGATAATCTTCTTTTCCGATCTTTATGCTGTCACCGACACTTATGTCATGTTCTTCGCAGTATCTCTTCTCAAGTACGACTTCATTAGCAGTCTCAGCCGGTCTCGGGTCTGTTCCGTAGCGGCTTATCTTATTGTTCACTCCGTACACATCCAATACTACACGATCGATCTTTTCTCTGTTTTTAAATATACGAAGTACCGACCCGTCCTCCATATCGATGTCATAACTGATATGAGCTTCGATCGTGACTCCCTTACTCTCGATCTCTTCTATCTGTTTATCAAGCAGCGGTGTGAAGACGGTAAACTGCCCGTCCTCGAGATTGCTCTCTGCCTGATTCTTATCCGTACCGCCTATCACCGTCTCGGCCGCATCCACAAGTGCTATGACTATATACATGCACAGTGCGATCATAAAAAACAGCGATATATATCTGAAAAGATTCGCCCTTATCTCTCTTGGAAATCTTTTTCTAAGTACCCTTCTCATTACAGATCCTCCAGTTCAGATGCCGGTATTCTCTTCTCATTTATATATTCAGTCTTTACCAGACCGTCCTTAAGAAAGATCACCTTATGAACCATATTTTTGATGGAATTGTTGTGCGTCACTATGAGCATAGTCATCCCATATTTTTCATTGATCTGCTCAAGAAGCACGAGTATGTCTCTCGATGTATTCGAATCCAGCGCGCCCGTCGGTTCGTCACACAGAAGAAGCTTCGGATTCTTTATGAGTGCTCTGGCTATCGCGCATCTCTGCTGCTGGCCTCCGGATAACTGCGAAGGGAACTTGTTCTGATGCTCCGTAAGCCCCAGGACATCCAACAGTTCATCCATATCAAGCGGATCATTAGTCAGATGCCTGCACACCTCAATATTCTCCTTGACCGTCAGATTCGGTATCAGATTATAGAACTGGAAAATGAATCCGAGATTGTCTCTTCTGTAATCCGACAGTTCATCCCATTTCATGCCGAACACCTCTATGCCTTCTACCTTGATGGAACCCGAATCCATGACATCCAGTCCGCCTATGCAGTTAAGCAGAGTCGACTTGCCCGATCCCGATGTGCCCTGTATGACACACATCTGTCCCTTCTCGACTCCGGTATTAACGCCTTTAAGTACCTGAACATAACTTCCGTCCTGTCCGTAGCTCTTCTTTACATCTTTGATCTCAAGATACATATCTGTCCTTCTCCTATCGCTATAATATATTTTTACATAACGCTGTTATGTAATTGTTATTTTTTACCGCCCCCGATACGGGGACGGTTCTTTCGTCCTGTTTTCGTGACACTGGGACGGTTCTTCTGTCCTGAGTCCTACTTCTCTTTCACCATTACCAGCTCAACCCAGCCCTTGACTAAGTAATTAAGGATCGGTCTCATCCTTCTCTTCGCTTCTTCCTTATCTTCTATGTGCTTTATCACATTGATGAAAGCATCTATCGTCAGATGAGCCATCCAATGCGACATATATTCATCATATGTATATCCCTTCATGCCGGACATCATCATTGGTATCGACTTCTCGATCATAACTACGAACTCGTCCACGCAGTTCTCATACACCGTATTCTCCGACGAATTGAGTATCAGCATAAAGTTGTCGCGATAATCATATATATATTCAATGAACATATCGCTCTCATCGGAATGATCCAGTTCTATCTCACTCAGCGAACCGAGCTTCGACATATACATGCTGTCTTCTTTAAAATGTGTGGCGACTAACTTCTTAAGCCCCTTAAGCGGTTCATCCACGATCGCGGCGAACAGTTCCGCCTTATTCTCAAAGAAGAAATACAGTGCGCCTGTAGTGACTCCTGCCTTGGAACATATAGTCCGAAGCGATGCCTTATTATATCCCTTTTCAAGGAATTCCTTTTTAGCCGCTTCTATCAGCAATTCTCTTTTTTTGTACTCAACATCCTGCTTCATAATTCTGCCCATATAAATAGATAACATTGTTACGTAACAATGTTATCTTAATATCATCTTCTTAATCTGTCAACAGTTTTTTATGATCAGTCTTACTGTAAAGCGGTATGAACAAAGTCTTATTGACATCAGTCATCATATTCTTCACCAAACCTTATATTGAGATACCCGTCCTCAAATGCCGCGCCTGCGATATTAAGTCCCGACAGTCCGGCCGGGATGGGGAATCTCCTTCGCTCATTCTTAACACCCACAGAGATCTCACCTTTTTCCTGTTCAAGGATAAGCTCATCCTTACTTGCAAAAGGCAGATAGATACTTAATATCTTTTTATCGGTATCCGTCCTGTATATCTCCTGCTTAAAAAGTACTTCATCGGGGTTAAGTCCGTCAAATATCATGTCGCCGACCTTCTTAAGCACATCAAGCGTTCTGATCTCACCGCTCTGTAACTCCACATAGAACTTCGGCACCTCACTGAAGCTCTCCTTTATCTTATCAAGTCCTTCCTGCTGAAGCTGCATCCATTTACCGAAATACCCCTCCATCGCTCTGTCGGGATAGATATGGTTCACGATCACCGCATCCACATTGTAGTGATAGAGATACAGGCAGGTGAAGTTCCTCTCAGCCTCCTTAATGACTATCTTCTCCGGCGTCGTCACTACGCGCAGGCTGACGATATCCTTATTAAGCATGAGTTCCTGAAGGCGTCCCATCTTATCCATCAATCGTTCGATATCATCAAAGACGTTCATGTCAGGCATCGGGATCTTGGTCATCGCTTCCACCGCAGGTCCGACCGTCTTAACTCCTGCCTTCTTCATCGGCAGAACCTTCTCCATAAGGCCCGCGAATCTTTCCGGATAACGTAAAAGTGAAAGCGTCTCACCTGTCGGTGCGCAGTCGACTATTATGATATCGTAGCGACCGCTTTCATACAGTTCAAGGATCTTAAACATTGAGAAGAGTTCTTCAAGTCCCGGGAATACCAGCAGTTCCTCCGTCTCTATCCCGCTTCCGCCCTTAAGGGTTAAGAGCCTCTTAAAGTAGTCCTTGAGATTCCCCCAGCTTTTCTCACTTTCTGCAACAGTATCTGTCTCAAGCGCATACAGATTTTCCGTGATAAGCGTCGGTTCGCTTCCTATATGACAGTCGAATGCATCACCTAAGCTGTGCGCCTGATCCGTGCTCATGATCATCACTCTCTTACCGCTTCCGGCGATCTTACATGCAGTGGCTGCCGCCATACTGGTCTTGCCCACTCCGCCTTTTCCTGTGTATATGATTATTCGCATATTGATCTCCATTCCGTTACATTGTATTCCTGCGATTCTGTGGTTTCCTCATTTCGTGATCACAGATAAACGTTCAGTCTATCGTCACCTTTTTGACCTTAGTGTCCGCCTTGTCTTCAGACGCATCACTTTTGCGATCGCCTGTAACGTGATCTGCCATGACCTTGGTCACGGCCTCTGCAAACATTGCTTTGACCTCACTTTCTATGACATCCAGATGCCCTTCCATCCCTTCCGGAATAAGCGCCCGTATCGCCTGTCTCTGGAAACCAGCTGCCGTCTTTATTCTTCCAAGCATCTCTTTATTCATCATCCGGATCATCTCCTTTCACAAAGCTTATATTAAGTGTCCCGTCTACGTATTTTGCTCCCGCCACCACATGATCTCTTAATATGTTCGGCAGCGGAATGTTGCGCTTAAAGTTCCCCGTTTTAATGACCACATCCGTCTGTGCCTGATACAGGTCGATATCGCCCTTATCAGCGCCCGGTATGCTTACCTTAAGCATATATCCCTCATCAGTCTGTTCAAACTTCTCCCTGTCATTTATGACACGTGTGTCAAATATCTCCTCCCCCGTAAGCACATCCCTGACTATCCTCAATATGTTGTCTTCACCCTTAAGTTCCTCATCATACCACGGGATCCTGTATATCGGGAGTGCAGCAAAAGTCTGCTCGATCTCCTCTATATACTTCTTCTGTATGTCAAGCCATTCATCAAAGAAATCGTTTCCGATATCCTGCGGAAGTATCCTGTTGACATAGAGCCCGTCAACATTGAAGTCATACAGCAGATACATCAGCTACTTAATTATCCGTTTGAAAGAACCTATTGAGTTTTTTTAAACGGATTTTTTCTGAGCTGCAAGCTGCCGGGTTTTCTACTGAATACCCTTACCCCGACCTTCCCTATGGGGAAGAGCTTCTCCATATACCACGACAGCAGCTCCGGGAACTTAAGGAGCGAGAGCGTCTCGCCCGTCGGTGCACAGTCCACGATGATCCTGTCATATGTGTCACTTTTATATAACTGCGCGATCCTAAGAAGTGAGAACAACTCCTCCATTCCAGGAAGCATCCCGACATCCTCAAGCCCTATGATGTCCTTGCCTGCTAAGAGCTGCGCAAGATACTTCATGATATCCTCAAAGTCATTCTCCATGACATACTGCGGATCGATCTCATACAGGTCGAGATTCTCACGTACGTTACTTATCTCTCTCCCAAGCTTTACCTCGAATATATCTCCTAAGTTATGCGCCATATCCGTGCTCACAAGCAATGTGTTCCTGCCCTGTGATGCGCTCTTAAGAGCGTGAGCTGCCGCCACACTGCTCTTACCTACGCCGCCTTTTCCGGTAAAAATGATGATCCTCTTATCCATCTGCATTCCTCCTGTATCTCTGTTCCGGCCGAACAGCCACAGCCTTTTGTGTTCGTCTCGGCTTACTTCATGTTTCGAATATTTCCGTTCTCGAAGTATTCGCCTTTTTTACAGGCAGCCCATGCTGCCCGTTATCCTGTCTATGTAGGTGATATCTGTTCTGTCTGGCTATCAGTTCATGATCCTTAGGTCACAGTCTCGCGATTGAAGTCAATCTATCGTGATCCTTCTGACCTTTGTGACCGTATCCTTCTCTTCCTTCTTCTTCTCGTTCTTAAGCACATCCTTGACCTTGGCCATCATGCCCTCCATGAGCTTTAACTCCTCCGGTGTAAATTCGCTTAAGATCTTCGTCATGTAGCTCATAAGCTCAGCTATGAGCCTGTTAAACTGTGCCTGCCCCTTCTCACTGAATCGGATCAGCACTATCCTCTTGTCCTGTTCACTGCGCGTCCTCTCTATGAGTCCGCCCTTCTCCATCCTGCCCACGATCCCCGTAGCCGTATTAAGCGGCACATGGATGTATTCGGCGATCTCGGACATATTGACTTCCTTCTTCTGGTACAGAAGCCAGAATATCAGGACTTCATTCTTCGAGCAGTTAAGGAATATATTCCCCCACAGATCCGACGACAGCAGTTCCTTGATCTCATCTATATAATCCGTGAACTGTCTGAAATTCTCTTCAGCTGAATTCTGCTCTTTTAAGCCCATTTCCCGTCCTTTATCATGTGGTCCGCAATTACTTCGCTTCTCGAATTAATTTAATTCTACTACCGAAGTATTTTTCTGTCAACACTTATTTTATTCTTATCCTCTCCACATCTTTATGCGGGTTGACCTCAGAGAGTCCGACCTCTGTTATAAAACCTGTGATGGGTGAGAATCCTGACCGCATCACCTCCAATGCCTTTTGCATCTGTCCCTCATTAAGGCGCTTGGCCAGAGTGATATGCGGCACCCAGTGGTCAACACCATAAAACTTACTTATCGATACTTCTGCAGTATCCGAATATATCTGCGCAATCTGCCCGGGGATCTCAGTCAGGATCGTGCTCGGAACAGGAGCCGCATACATCACATACGGAAAAAAGAATGCAACTGAGGCTATGATCAGCTCAGTCTGCTTCATGCTCGCGGCGAACACCTCAAATCCCGGCTTTAACACTTCGGCACTTCTGGCTTCGAATGCACATAAAGTCATATGCGGCGGAACATGGTTATCCGTCATATATGTATTCCCCGTAACCTCCGCTATCGCATCTATATGGCGCTGCAATATGCTGTTAGTCTTTTCATCAAAATATGCCGTTATAAGATACATGTACACCTTCTGCTTACCGCTTCATTTTCTCCTTTATATCCGCCAGTCTATCAAGTGCCGCAAGGAGTGTCTCATCTTTCTTGGCATAATGCAGCCTTATAAGATGGTTAATATCCTCTCTGAAGAAACTTGAGCCCGGCACCGCGCCGACGCCTACCTTCTCACAAAGTTTCTCACAGAATTCAAGATCATTATCATAACCGTATTCCGATATATCCAGCATGACATAATATGCACCCTGGGGATTGGTGTGTCTTATTCCGATATCATCCAGTCCTTTTAAGAACAGGTCTCTTTTCCCGGTATATGTATCCTTAAGTCCGGTATAATAATCTTTCCCGAATCTAAGCCCCGGAATCACAGCTTCCTGAAGCGGCGCAGCAGCTCCTACGGTAAGGAAATCATGGACCTTCTTGATCGTGTCGGTGATCTCTGGCGGAGCAATGGTGTATCCGAGCCTCCAACCTGTTATGGAATAGGTTTTTGACAATGAAGAACAGCATACGGTCCGCTCTCTCATTCCCGGAAGTGTAGATATATAAACATGTTCATAAGGTTCATAGACTATATGTTCATACACTTCATCCGTTATGACATATGTATCATATTTTATTGCAAGATCCGCAATCGCAAGAAGCTCATCACGCGTAAATACCTTGCCTGAAGGATTTGACGGATTACACAGAATAAGCGCCTTTGCGCCCTGTTTAAATGCATTCTCCAGCACATCTGCATCAAAAGAAAAATTCGGTGGGATAAGAGGTACATATATCGGTTCCGCGCCCGACAATATGGTGTCTGCACCGTAATTCTCATAAAAAGGCGAGAACACTATGACCTTATCCCCCGGATCAACAACACTCATCATGGCCGCCATCATTGCTTCCGTACTTCCGCAGGTGACAACTATCTCCTTATCAGGATCTATGTCGATCCCCATGAATATCTTCTGTTTGGCAGCGAGAGCCTCTCTGAAATTCTGTGCTCCCCATGTGATGGAGTATTGATGAAAATCCTCTTTGGAGACCTCCGCAAGCCTTCTAAGAATCTCCTTTGGCGGATCAAAGTCAGGGAATCCCTGAGACAGATTTACCGCTCCGTATTTATTTGATATCCTTGTCATTCTTCGTATTACCGAATCCGTAAAATCGGCAGTTCTTACTGACAGTTCTTTCATTTTCTCTCCTTATCCCTTCTATTCTTTAGTCCAGGCCAAACACATTCATTATATCATACCCCTGATCGCGTCGGTATTGACCAATCATGCATAAGTGCTACAATATATGAAGTTGTAACACTTTTATACAGTCAGCAGTTTATTACAAAGGAGATATAACAGAATGTTCAGACACAGGATTTCGTCTGTCAGGCTGATCCCTTTAAGTTTTCTTGCGGCTATTCTTCTGGGAGCAGTTCTGCTTATGCTTCCCATATCTTCAGCAAGCGGTCAGGCAACCGCATTTACTGATGCTCTCTTCACTTCCGCGACATCTGTATGCGTTACGGGTCTTACTGTCGTTACGACCGCATATCACTGGAGTATCTTCGGTAAGGTCGTAATCGTATGTCTCATACAGATTGGCGGACTCGGTATCATAACCATATATTCACTCATCATGCTCCTTGCGCATCGAAGATTCACCTTATCAGACAGGATCGTACTTCAGGATGCCCTTAACCTGCGGAACACTTCGGGTGTGCTTAAGTTTCTTATCCGCGTCATCAAGGCCACCCTTATATTCGAACTTATCGGTGCCGCCATTTACGCCATTGACTTCATCCCGCGCTTCGGCATCACCCGCGGCATCACGATCTCAGTCTTTAATTCGGTTTCCGCATTCTGCAACGCCGGTATGGATATCATCGGCGACAGCAGCTTAACCGGCTTCTATGACAATCCTTTAATACTTATCACCACCATGTTCCTGATCTTCGCAGGAGGAATTGGCTATGTGGTATGGTTCGATATAGCTTCCACGGTAAAAAATGGGGCGACTAAGCGAATCTCTCCCCGGCAGATTATAAGGCGCCTTCCCGAACACAGTAAGTTAAGTCTTATCATCACACTGACACTTATCCTGTCGGGCGGACTTATCATCTTTATCACGGAATATTCCAATCCGGATACTATCGGTTCAATGACTCTGTCTCAGAAGATCTTAAACAGTCTGTTTGAATCGATTACTTTCAGGACAGCCGGGTTTAATACATTTCCTCAGGCTCCCATGAGAGATATTTCCTGTGTTGCGGCATATACGCTCATGTTCATAGGAGGATCGCCCGTAGGTACCGCCGGTGGCGTGAAGACAATCACCTTCTTCCTCGCCGTCATGAATGTCGTGTCATATATTCGCGGAGAGAATGACACCACTATATTTAACAGACGTATCACGGCAGAACAGATGCGTAAATCAACGGTTATAATAAGTGTCAGTGCCGTTGCAGTACTTATAATGACCATACTTCTGAATATAATAAATGATGTGGGATTAAAAGACGGGCTTTTTGAAGTTATAAGTGCATCCGCCACTGTCGGACTCACAAGAGATGTAACTCCCATACTTAATACCGGCGGTAAGCTGCTTATCACCTTTGCAATGTACATAGGAAGAATCGCTCCTTTGTCAATGGTAGTATTCTTTGCGGGACAACACCGTGAAGATAACAGGCTTAAGTACCCTGAAACCAAGATTTATATAGGATAGATGAATCTCATATAAGACTCGCCAACTTTCTTGGACGGTCAAGGAGGATGAAAATGAAAAAATCAATTGCAGTATTAGGACTCGGAAAATACGGAATGAGCCTCGCCAAGGCCCTGTATGACATGGGAATGGATGTACTGGCTGTAGATATGGATGAGGACAAGGTCAAGGAGATTGCAGAGTACAGCACATATGCGATATGCATGGATCTGACCAATGAAGATGATGTCGCTGAACTTGATCTTAAGAGCATGGACATAGTCGTGACAGCAATGGGAAGAAATCTCTCAGCCAGCATCATGGCTGTAGCCGTATCCAAGGAAAAAGGTGTTCCTCTCATTGTAGCCAAGAGTTCTTCGGAGCGTATGACTTCGATCTTAAAAAGGATCGGCGCAGATAAGGTGGTTGTTCCCGAACAAATAAGCGGAATACAGTCCGCCAGGATACTGGTGTCCGATACGATGCTTGATTACTTCCAGGTCGACAACAATCTGTGCATGGTCGAGATGTACCCGCTTGATAAATGGGTCGGAAGATCTCTTATAGACCTTAACTTAAGAAAGAATCATCTTATAAATGCAGTTGCCAAGAAAGATCAGAACAACACCTGGCAGCTTATAGATCCCTCTGTTCCCCTTGGTAAAGATGACAAACTATTGATTGTCGTCGAACGTTCGGCACTCAATAAACTAAATGTGCAATAGGTGAAATACCAAAGGGCGGTTACTGCCGTCCTTATTTTTGATTGCATTGTAAACCTCCAACAATTTTAGGTTGACAATCAATCCGGAACCTATTACACTACTCCTGGTTAGAAAAAAATATGAATGGAGAAACATCATGACTACAGACAACAATTCATCAAGCTATATCAGAGATATTTGCTATATAGCTTTGTTCACTGCTTTGATCGCAGTATTGGCACAGATAAGCATCCCTCTTCCGGGAGGCGTTCCCCTTACACTTCAGACCTTTGCAGTTCCGCTGGCAGGATTAGTACTGGGCTCTAAGAGAGGCACCATCTCAACTGCAGTCTATGTACTCTTAGGTGCTGTCGGCGTTCCGGTATTTGCAGGTTTCTCAGGCGGACTGGGTATCGTACTCGGAATGACAGGCGGCTTTATTGTTTCATTCCCTGTTATGGCATTCCTTGCAGGACTTGCTGTAAAGAAGAGCATCAAGAGCCCACTGCTCTGGCTCTGGCTTGTACTCGGTGCCGTAGTTAACTATGTGATAGGTACTGTCTGGTTCATGGTCGTAGCAGGAAGCACTCTGCCTGCCGCACTCACAGCCTGTGTGATCCCCTTCATTCCCACGGCCATCATCAAGATCATCTTATCCGGTATCTTTGGTACGACCCTTCGCGGTATATTGGTGAAGGCCAATCTTCTGGAAATAAGATGATGCACACGGACAATAATACCGACAACGCGCACATCATCCGCCTTCGCCCCCATCATCTGCTCTGCACACAAGGCTACAGCGGCAAAGGTTACAGCGATGATTTTGTATCCGGAATGAGTGCAATTACAGACAGGCTTCGTAATGAACCTGATATTGAGATCGAGATCACCTTTTCTTCAGACAATATCTGTTCCGCCTGTCCGTCCAAGCTTGGTGAAGGACTCTGCGCCGATGATGACAAGGTTTTGCGATACGATGCAGCTGTACGCGACATACTTAAATTAAAAGAAAAACGCTACTCATATCATGAACTGATACGGAGACTTGATGAATATCTGAATGGTTGCGAGGATGATAAGCGTTTGCGAAGTATATGCGGAGACTGTAACTGGTATCCGGTAAGTGCATGCAGCCAAAACATCCGCGAACAAAAATACGTACTGTGACACTTCTGTTTCTGCTATAATCAAAGCATGTCATATTCCACGAAAGATCAGATCCTCGCCCTCCTTATGAGGGCGGAAGGCAATTACATATCAGGAGAAGATGCAAGCAAGAGCATTGGCTTAAGTCGTGCGGCCGTTAATACTGCTGTTCGCAGTCTGCGCGAAGAAGGTTATATCATTGAGTCTGTCACTAACCGCGGATACAGACTTACAGAGATGCCCGATGCTCTCACTACAGGCACTCTGCTTTCAGCCCTGTCACAGGAGCGCATGAACCATGTGATCTGTCTTCCCACAGTCACATCGACCAACATTCATCTGATGGAACTTGCTCAACAGGATGCACCCGACGGTCAGGTAGTGATCGCAGAGATGCAGACAGGCGGCAGAGGTCGTATCGGAACACGTTTTGATTCGCCCGAAGGAAAGGGTATCTATCTCTCCTATCTCATCCGTCCCGGAGTCATAGACGGCGAGTCTTCCTTTGTCTCAGACTGGCGTACGATCACTGAACGCGTCGGTAAGTCTGTGTGCAGTGTGATAAGCGGTCTGTGCGACATCACGCCTGAGTTATCAGGCAATGAACTCTTAATAAACGGCCGCAAATTCTGCGGCATACTCACTCAGACCGATATGGAAATCGAGAGCGGAATGATCCGTGCTCTTATAGTTGGTATAGGTATCAACGTACATCAGACTGTATCCGATCTTGCCGGCACCGGCAGTCTGACTTCCTTAGACATGGAAACAGGCCGGCCAAACAGCCGACCTGCTATCGCAGCATCTTTAATTCTCTCACTTGATAAGCTCCGCCATGATTAAAGCGATATCACGACATTCTTAAGTACACCATCAGCATCACGAGTGCGAATCCGATCACGAATGCAATGGTTCCCTTGTCATTATCCTTCCTGGATGCGATATGAGGGATCTCCTCAATCGTAGTAAAGATCAGTGCCCCACCGGCTATTGCCATTATGTATGGAAGCGCCCCGGGGAAAAACACTACTATCACCACAGTGATGATCCCAAGCAACGGTATCGGAACTCCCGATACTATTCCCATGAAGAATGCCTTGCCGGTCCTTGTACCCTGCTCTCTTATCGGAAGTGAGACATACATCGCCTCCGGGATATTCTGAAGTGCAATCGCTATAGCCAGAACCAGCGCCACCGTTGATGATATCCACTCGGTCTTCATGAAATGCGCTGCATATATCGAACCTAAGGCGATACCCTCCGGAATATGATGTATCACCTCAGTCAGCATGACCTTGATATCGGTATCAAGCCCGCTTCTCAGCCCCTCCGTTATCTCAGAATATACATGTGTATGCGGCACGATCTTATCAAAGATTATCTGGATCACGACTCCGGCCCCAAAGCAAACGGTCACCGGGATTATCCCATTCACATCCACCTTATTAAGACCGTCTATTGCAGGTTCTATCATTCCCCATACCGCTATGGAGAGCATTATGCCCGATCCGGATCCGACTAATATCATACGGATATCTTCCGAGAAACGACCCTTTTGGGCATATATGACTGCTGCCCCCAGAAGCGTCCCGATAAGAGGGATGAGCATTCCGAATATCGTCTCGCCGTCAGATAATGTCTGTGCTCTGTCCAGATATGTTATCAATGAACGGAATCCGATGAATATCAATATCGTTCCGCCCATGATCTCAGAACCCGATTTATACCGGTCACCGAAAATACTGCCGATCTTAACGCCTGCTGCAGAGATCAAAAATGTGATAACTCCTATGACGAACACCGCGAATCCTACATTGGCCAGATCTCCAAGATCTAAGACTCTGACGGGAACAGCTACAAACGTGATACCGACAGCCAGTGCATCAATACTCGTAGCTACTGCCATCATGAACATGGTCTTAAGATCAAAGCCCGGAGCCATCTCTTCTTCCGGCGATAATGCTTCCCTTATCATGTTACCGCCTATCAGGGCAAGAAGGCCGAATGCCACCCACGGTGCTATCATGCTTATGTATCTCTCAAACCTTGCTCCGATAAGATATCCGATAAAGGGCATGATCGCCTGAAAAGAACCAAACCATACGCCGCATAACAGATATTCTTTTGCCGTGACTTTACCGGATGCCAGGCCTTTACATATGGACACGGCAAAAGCATCCATCGCCAGACCTACTGACAACAACAGTAATTCAAATAATCCCATTGATACATCTCCCTTATACCAAAAATCCCGGATATGGAAAACCATACCCGGGATCATTCTCATCCATTATTGACCATGCATAGCTTTCCGATATTAACTATACATGAGTCTCGCAATTTAAAACAAGCCAGGCCGACAGGCCAGTATGTTGACTTGCTACGCTGCGCGCTTGCTACTCCCTCATGGGATACATTGAACGAATTGTATCATGTTACCGTACATGCGTCAAGCATTTTGAAGCCTTTATCTCCCTACGCGATCTGCCAGTTTTCTGCCTGCTGCCTGATGTCTTGAGTTAGCCGAAGCTAACTTATTGTTATTTATTTACTCCGCTACCTGAGCGGAGTCTTTTTTTTAACTTGGTTATCTATCACTAACTATAATGGCACTAATTCAAAAGTAAATCAATCATACTCGAAAATGCCCTGTACAGCGTCAGATACATTTAAAATATCCTCATACGCGAGAGAATCTACCCTATTGCACCCTCTTGCTTGTGGATCTATTACCTTTATCTGCTCGCATATGACAGTTCCAGACTCTCCCTTTTTCCCGTTCACCGGAATATGTAAAGGGCCCGCCTGAATTCCCGAAATCACAGGACATATATGAAATATACCTGTTGCCTTTATAAAAGCATTCTTACTGACTATAACAAATATTTGCTTCTTAAAGTCGGTTATCTTAATAATATCCCCTTGATAAAATTCTTTCATAGAATCTCTCTCCCCACAGGCTCACCCCAGTCAAAATCACAGACTGTTATTTCACCATTGTATTCAGCAAGCCGTTCCTCAAAAGATTTATGAACAAACTGTTTTCTAAGCACAATGGTATCATCTTTAACTTCTAAATCCAGAACATCTGAAATCTTTAATTGCATTTGTTCCAAAATATCTTTAGGGATGCGTATTCCCTGGCTATTTCCCCAAGCTCTTATCGCTACCTGTTCCATACAATCACCTCCTGAATGTATATACATTATACCGTATATCCGTTTAATATGCAATCAAAGGCATCCACGGAAAGACCTATACCTAAAAGCAGCAGTTCAATCAGTCCCATTTATCTCTCCGTTTCGTACCGCGAACCTGATCGCTAATTCTCCTGATGAAAAATTATGGCGATTGACTTTTATCAATCACATAGCATGGCCGTTTTTCTTACCACCGTAATCCGGAAGATCGGGGAGATATTCAATATATTGTTCCTAAACTTTTTCCCATATTTCTTCTTCCTGTTTTTCGCCGTATCTTTAGACCAGTCCTCCTTTAAAGTTCTTTGCTGTCTCGCTCTCATCACCGACATACCAATAATCGCACGAGTCACTTCCCAGCGCGCAGGTATGTGTGCGGATAAGCTTGGCATGTATAAGTCCCGGGATCACATGATCCGTTGCGCACATATAGGGCAAAAGATCCATATATCCGTTTGCCTTGGCATAATCTGCAAGAGGGCATCCTACAAGATCAAATCGGACCCCTTCTTCCGTATTATCCGGATTGATCCTGATGCGCCAAGTGTTGCCCCACTGCCCTTTTGATAACTTTTCTTCAACAAGAGCCGCATAGGGAACATATTTCTTATACATGAGTTTTTGGAAGGATCTCATTGCTCTTTTTTTATTGAGATCAATAA
>CACYWQ010000011.1 GCA_902778165.1 uncultured Lachnospiraceae bacterium | reverse complement strand
TAAGTCATTCTATGCGTCGGTTGAGTGTCATGAGCGGGAATTGGATCCTTTTAAGACCAATCTTGTTGTTGCCGATCCCACGCGTACGGATAAGACCATCTGTCTTGCTGTCTCTCCGGCCCTTAAGACTTACGGCATTCCCGGAAGGATAAGGTTATTTGAGGTCAAGCAGACGGTCGAACATATCAATGCAGCACGACTTAAGTCTGCAGGAATAACCGAATTTACCGGAAGTTCTGCCGATTTGGATAAGCTTAATGAAGATCCCACCCTTGAGCTTTCGTTTGTCATTGCACCACCCAGGATGTCCTTATATATGCAGTACAGCACGGATATATATAAGGTGTATCTTAAGTATTTCTCTCACGAAGATATACATGTCTATTCCTGTGATGAAGTTTTCATCGATATGACTCACTATCTTTCCACGTACAAGTTATCACCCAAGGAACTTGTCTCCAAGATTCTTAAGGATATATATAAGAAGGTAGGTATAACTGCTACTGCCGGCATAGGCACCAATATGTTTCTTGCCAAGATTGCCATGGACATATGGGCCAAGCACATTCCTGCCGATGTCAACGGCGTACGTATCGCCGAACTTGATGAGATGTCATACAGACACAATCTCTGGACACATACTCCCCTTACGGATTTCTGGCGAGTCGGCAGAGGGACTGTCAGGCGGTTATCCGAATACGGTATGTATACCATGGGTGATATAGCTGTATGTTCTGAGCGAGATGAAGAACTGTTATACAGATTGTTCGGAGTCAATGCCGAACTGCTTATAGACCACGCCTGGGGGTATGAACCCTGCACCATCGAACAGATCAAGTCGTATAAGCCCAAGGCCTCATCCACCGGTTCGGGGCAGGTACTCATGCGCCCGTATGAGCACGAAGAAGCCGCCATCATTGTTCGCGAGATGGCTGATACTCTCTCTCTCGATCTGGTTGATAAAGGACTTGTTGCCGACAGCATAACCCTGTATATCGGATATGACGGATCATCTCTTGACGATCCCGATGTTAAGTGCAGGTACAAGGACGAGATCACCGTTGATTATTACGGCAGACCGGCGCCCAAGGCCGCCCACGGAACCGCATCTTTACCAAGATACACCGCTTCTACAAGGCTTATATGTGAAGCTGCGGTTAATCTGTTTGAGAGTATCACAGATCCCATACTCACCGTTCGAAGAGTTAATATTACGGCCAATAATACCGTATTTGAAGAGGATGCTCCGAAGTCCAATACTTATGAACAGCTTGATCTGTTCACGGATTATGAGGCGCTTGAGGCCGACAGAGCCGCCGAAGATATGAAGCTTAATAAGGAGAAGGCATTACAGAAAGCCACCTTAGAGCTTAAGAAACGTTTCGGCAAGAACGCCGTTATCAAAGGCACCGACCTTCAGGAAGGCGCCATGACCATTGAACGTAATAATCAGATAGGAGGACACAAGGCATGATAGTCACAATAGATAAGTCCGAATACAATAAGATTATTAATCACCCTCACCATGTATCCGAAGTACATCAGAAGATGGCTGTGAGCGACAGAGCTGCACAGTTTGCACCCTTTGCCGCGTTAGTCGGCTATGATGATGCCGTTGAACAGGCTGCCATAGATGCTTTTAATCAGGTTGTAGCCGATAATACCAATGAAGCAATTGAGGATTCGATCTAATGACCGAATCCTCAATTATAAAAATATTATATTTATAATAAAACTTCTTATTTCTTCTTGGATATCCTATCAACAAGACTAAGCACATAATCCTTGATCTTACATCCCGCAAATCTAAACCAATCACCCAACTTAAGTACGAAGGACTTCTTCTCTGCTCCGCCGTTTTCTACAGAAGGATTAAGTTCAATATATCTGCTGTTCTGATTACCGTCCGAGAGGCCGGAGCCAAGGAATACAAGAGAATTCTCCTCATCAACATATGCAGTCTTGGCATAATCGAAAGTCGCAATCGACATTCCTTTTCTCTTAAGCCTGTTATTGACTCTGCGTCTTATGAATGCATATGCGCAAGCGAAGCACGGTACACCCACAAGCATTCCGAATACGCCGAAGAATCCTCCGAACACAAGGATTGATACAACAATCCAGAAGCTTGATACTCCGATTGAATTACCTAAGATCGCAGGTCCGATGATATTGCCGTCAAGCTGTTGCAGTATAAGTATAAATATAAGGAATACCAGGCACTTCTTGGGATCTATGAGCAATAATATAAATGCAGCAGGAATCGCGCCAAGATATGGTCCGAAGAAAGGTATGATGTTGGTTACACCGACTATAACACTTATAAGTACTGCAAAAGGAACCTTAAGAACACTTAATCCTATGAAGCATAAGATTCCGATGATGATGGAATCAACAATCTTACCGATTAAGAATCCACCGAATGTCTTATCAATAAATCTCAAATCGGTCATCAGGTTATTGGCTTTCTCTCTGTCCATAACAGAATACAGGATCTTCTTAACCATTCCGATATACTTCTCTTTGCCTGATAACAGGTAAACAGCAATAATAAGTCCCACAAGCAGATTAACTATTGCTCCAACCGCACTTATAACACTGCCCGAAAGCGAAGTAATGATATCCTTGACATTAGGGAAAATACTTCCGGTTACATATTTCGCAAGATCAGCCGAATACTCATCAAAGTACGCAACAACATCCTCGTCATTAAGAATCGGATACTTATCCGGAAGCGCATTAACATAGTTCACAACATTATTGTAGTATGTCGGGAAATTATTGATAAGTGTCTCAACAGACGATATCAACTGCGGCAATACAGAACTGAAGAATGCATAAATAAGCGCAAATACAATAAGCAACGTTACTGTAATAGATATAACGCGAAATCTCTTCTTCTCCCTCTTACCAACCGTAATACCGTGTTTAAGATAGTTGTTCTCAAGGCACTTAACCTCGAAGAATCTTGCAATGGGATTAAGAATATAAGCAATCACAAGTCCGTCTATTATAGGTGCAAACACCTTAATAAACTTATTCCATCCTCCCTTAAAATCAGTGAAATGAAAGATAAAATATACTGAAAGGCTTGCAAGCATCAACACAATGAATGCTGTTAACCCCCATTTAAAATACTTGGTTGTATATAATTTAACAGTCTTTTTATTCTTCTTGCTCATAATGTAATAGTATATCATAAATCCATGAATATGTGGTAGAATTAATCATTGGATAAGTCAATATAAATGTCGGTAAGTAATTATGAAATTACAGAAATTATACAGTTATACCCGCAGAGCAATCGATGATTATAATATGATAGAAGAAGGCGATAAGATTGCCATCGGAATATCCGGAGGCAAAGATTCACTTGCTTTATTATATGCTCTTAACGGTCTTAAACAATTCTACCCGAAGCATTTTGATATAATCGCGGTCACCGTTGATCTTGGATTTGACAATCTTGACCTTTCGGGAATTCAGAAACTATGCGATGAACTTAATGTCACCTATCATGTGGTTCATACAGATATAGCTCAGATTGTATTTAACGAACGTAAGGAATCCAATCCCTGTTCTCTTTGTGCCAAGATGCGTAAAGGTTCCCTTAACGAAGCGATTAAGGAACTGGGATACAACAAAGTTGCCTATGCACATCACAGAGACGATGTTGTCGAGACAATGTTATTATCTCTTATGTATGAAGGAAGGTTCCACTGTTTCGCACCGGTCACCTACTTGGACCGTATGGGAATTACCGTAATAAGGCCTTTAATATATGTGCACGAAGCCGATGTCAAAGGTTTTGTAAATAAATACGAAGTGCCTGTAGTTAAGAGTCCCTGCCCTGCAGACGGCAATACCAAGCGTGAATATGCACACGAATTATTACAGAGCATAATCAAAGATAATCCTCGAGTTAAGAATCGAATGTTCACTGCTGTTGTAGACAGCCATATTAACGGTTGGTATAAATCTGACGGTGCACACTACTAATATATATAAGGATTCATAATGGCTTATAAGAATAATCTTAATTATCACGACAAAGTCAATAAAGAGAATATAGAGAAGCTTCGTGAACTGCTTGATTCACTTCCCGCTTTCTGTAAGATGTTCTTTCGAGGAACCAACGATACCATATCATCGCGTACCAAGATTGCTTATGCTTATGATCTGCGGGTATTCTTTGAATATATGATGAAGAACAACTCGCTTTGTCAGAAATATTCCATCAAAGAACTTCCCATGACAATTCTTGATGATATTAAGCGCGAAGATATAGAAGAATATCTTGAATATCTTTCATTATACAGAAACAGCGAAGACGAAGAAGTATTCAACGAAGAAAGAGGCAAATCCCGTAAGCTTGCATCCCTTCGCAGTTTCTATAACTTCTATTTCAAGAACGAACTTATAGAGACCAATCCCGCCTCATTGGTCCCGATGCCCAAGCTTCATGAGAAAGAAATCATAAGGCTTGAGCCGGATGAAGTCGTGGAATTGCTTGATCAGGTTGAAGCCGGAACCAATTTAACCAAGAAGCAACTTAATTATCACTCCAAGACTGTCATCCGTGACACGGCAATACTTACTCTTCTGCTCGGTACGGGAATAAGAGTATCTGAATGTGTGGGACTTGATATCAATGATATAGACTTTAATAATAACAGACTCAAGGTTCGCCGTAAGGGCGGATATGAGGATGTAGTCTACTTCGGTGATGAAGTATATGATGCTTTGATGCAGTATAAAGAAGAAAGACTTCATGTTATACCGCTTGAAGGACACGAAGATGCATTCTTCTTATCCCTTCAGAACAGGCGAATAACCGTCAGATCTGTTGAGATTCTTGTCAAGAAATATGCATCAAATGTCACGGGAGTTAAGAAGATAACTCCTCATAAACTCCGTTCCACATTCGGAACCAATCTCTATCAGGAGACCGGAGACATATATCTTGTAGCCGATGTACTTGGCCATAAAGATGTCAATACAACACGTAAACACTACGCCGCCATGAAGGATGAACATAAGCGTAAAGCAGCCAAGGCTGTCAGACTCAGGGAAGAATAACAAAAAGTAAATTAAATACTCAAATACACGAATTCTTAGATAATAATAAATGCAAAAACAGCCGTACGGAACATCTACCGTTCGGCTGTTTGTATATAAGAAATTCTGTAATTATTGATTAATGATATAATCTGAAGACTCCGAATACCTTACCTAATATCTGGCAATCGTCAAGAATGATGGGATCCATCGTATCATTCTCAGGCTGCAATCTTATATGGCCCTGCTCCTTATAGAAGGTCTTAACTGTAGCCGAGTCATCTACAAGAGCAACGACCGTATCTCCGTTACGTGCGGTATTGCAACACTGAACAAATATCTGATCCCCGGAATAAATACCGACATTGATCATCGAATCCCCCTTAACCTTAAGAACAAAGCTCGGTTCTCCGGAAGGAACCATATCAGCAGGAACCGGGAAATAACTGCTTATATTCTGCTCAGCCAAAATAGGCTCTCCCGCAGCCACTGTTCCGATAACCGGAAGGGAAGCCATCTCGGTCCTGACCATATTGAAGCTGTCATCAATGATCTCAATCGTCCTGGGCTTAGCCGGATCTCTTCTTATATAACCTCTCTTCTCAAGAGTCTCAAGATGAGAGAAAACCGATGAAGTAGACTTAAGATTAACCGCTTCACATATATCTCTGACCGTAGGCGGATATCCCTTCTTAAGTATCTCATCTTTAATAAAATCCAATATCTGCTGTTGCTTAGCCGAAATCTTCTGTCCTGCCATAGTAACCTCCTTGATAAGCCGTGTAATAAGCTTCTGATAAGATAATAACATACCCGAACAAAATTTTCAAACAAAATTTCCAAATTTTTGTTCGAAAAAAGTGTTGACATTCGAAATTGTGTTCGTTATAATCATCTCATAAGGTCGAACAAGCGTTTCGAACACAGTTATGTATGTTTTTTTACGAAAGGTTGGGTATGGCTATGAGCAGATTCTATAAGACAGGCGGAAGCAGACGATATGTCAATCACAGAAGACGTCAGCTTATATTCAGAAGAATATGCATTTTATCCGCTATTATAGTAAGCACTCTGACTCTTATCGGGATGGCAGGTATCCTCTCCCATGCTGAAGATAATAATGCAGTTCATTATTATAAGTATTATACCTCCATCACCGTTATGCCCGGCGATACGCTTACTTCCATCGCATCGGATTATGAGTTTCATTATGATGATATTCAGTCGCACATAGATGAGATCATGAGCATCAATCGACTGAGTGAGGATAAGATATATGCAGGAACTTCTTTGATTGTTCCCTACTACTCTACCGAGTTTGTATATTGATTGTTCCCTTATCCGAATACATTCACAGCAAAAGCGATGTCATAATGACATCGCTTTTGTAATTATCATATTATTAATAAAATACGAATATCTCTCTGACTACCTCTTAGCCAACTCACATATTATATCAACGCAGGCCTCTTCTCCAAGTCTCGAAGAATCCAGACATACATCATAGTATCTGGCATCGCCGAATACCGTATTGGTATAATAATCGCAATACTTACGTCTTCTCTTATCAACCGCCTCAATAATATCTCTCATCTTGGCTTCGGATGTACCTGCATACATTTCTTTCTTAAGCATTCTTGCAACTCTGCTCTTCATATTGGCACAGATAAATATATGCAATGTATTATCGAATTCTTTAAGAATGGAATTGGCATTACGTCCGACTATAACACAATTGCCCTTCTCACCGAATCTCTTAATCACTTCCGACTGAGCCGCAAATAACTTCTCATTAAGAGGCTTATTATAGAAATCAAATAAACTCTGAGCAAATCCGAAATTAGTCGGCACAACCTCATCCAATTTAAGGACGCTGTTAACACTTACCTGGGCTTCTGATGCCGTACCGAGAATAAGCGCCTTATCAAGATAATCAATGCCGAGTCTGTCAGCAACCATATGACCTATAGTGCTTCCGCCGGCCCCGTATTCTCTGCTTATAGTGATTACATTCTTCATACTCTTACCCCGCATAGTAAATAGCGTATAATTAAATCTACAATACCTTATTAAGGAAATCTATGGTTCTCTTCTCCTTAGGATTATTGATCACTTCATCGGGAGTTCCCTGTTCAACAATATATCCGCCATCCACAAATACAATTCTGTCTGCAACTTCTCTGGCAAACCCTATCTCATGCGTAACAACGATCATTGTCATTCCGCCTTCGGCAAGTTCCTTCATAACATCCAATACTTCACCTACCATCTCAGGATCAAGAGCTGAAGTAGGCTCATCGAATAAGATAACATTGGGATTCATTGCCAAGGCTCTGGCAATGGCCACACGCTGCTTCTGACCGCCGGATAACTGTGAAGGATAAGCATCTGCCTTATCGGATAATCCGACTCTGTCAAGCAATGCCATAGCCTTAGCCTTGGCATCTTCCTTGCTCATCTTCTTAAGTTCAACAGGTGCAAGCATTATATTATCTATAACGTTCTTATTGTTAAACAGATTAAAATGCTGGAAAACCATTCCGATATCTTCTCTTGCCTTATTGATATCGGTATGCTTGTCTGTAATATCCATTTCATCTACAACAATCTTACCGCTTGTTGCTTCTTCGAGTCTGTTAATACATCTTAAGAAAGTTGACTTACCGCTTCCCGAAGGTCCGAGTAATACAACAACTTCACCTTCCTTAATATCGATGCTTATATCCTTAAGCACTTCGAGCTTATCAAAACTCTTCTTAAGGTTCTCTACATGAACCATTACCTTGCCGTTTTCTTTAATCACTTCTATTCCTCCAATATATGAATAAAATTATCCGAATTAATTATCTTCCAACATTAAGCTTACGTTCCATCGCATGAGAACCCTTACTAAGCGATACGATTACCACAAGGTACACTATTGCGATCACGGCCCAGGCCTCAAGCGGTCTGAATGTATTACCCATAATCGTCTTACCCACATTGGTAAGTTCCGGAAATCCGATAACCGACAGGATCGATGTATCCTTAAGAGTAATGATGTATTGATTAATAATCGAGGGAATCATAGTCTTGATTGCCTGAGGCAATACAATCAATCTCATACTCTGTCCGTAGGATAAACCAAGGGACCTTGATGCTTCCATCTGGCCTCGGTCTACGCTCTGTATTCCGGCTCTGATGATCTCAGCCATATAAGCGCCACAGTTCATGGACAGAGCTGCTGTACCTGCCTGAAGAGCTGTGAGTCTGAAATCCACAGCACCCATTGCCTTCATTCCCGCGGGAACACCGAAGTATATGAAGTATGCCAATACGATAAGCGGAACGCCTCTTATTGCATCAACAAATACCGTACCCACAAAATTAAGTGCCCTGTTATGAGACACATTAAACAGAGCCACTATAAGTCCTATGATCATCGCAATACACAGTGACAGAAGACATAGCAAAAGCGTCTGTCCCAAAGCCGCAACAATCATCAATCCGTAATTCTGTACTACCTGAATCATTTAACTCCCTCTTTCCATTAAATTCAACCTTTGTAGTATACCATAAATATCCCGTTATTCCAACATAAAAAGGCAGGTTCCGTTAAGAACCTGCCTTATATTAAGCATATCTTACATCAAATTACTTAAGGTACTTATCAATGATCTCCTGATACTTACCGTTAGCCTTAATGTTTGCAAGACCCTTGTTGAACATATCAAGGAGTTCTCTGTCAGACTCATCCATGATAGCCATTCCGTAAGGTGCACCCTCTGACTCCATACCTGCAGGGATCTTAAGATCAAGACCGCCCTCCTTAATAGAGCAAGCCATGATAGGTGTATCCTCTACACAAGCTGCTGAGTTACCAAGAATAACATCCTGATACATTGTAGGGGAATCCTCGAATACAGATACTGTAAATCCGTACTGATCCTTAAGTGAGTTAGCGAAATCAGCACCTGCTGTACCGTTCTTAACAGCTACGTTCTTACCTGCAAGATCTTCGAAGCTTGCAATATCGCTGTCACCCTTAACAACAAATGTCTGAGTTGCATCGAAATATCCGTCTGAGAATATCCAACCGTTGTCAATTCTCTCCTGCTTGATCGTAGCACCTGCGATGATTGCATCTGCCTGACCTGCCTGAACTGCAGCAACAGCTGCGTCCCAACCAAGAGACTGAAGCTCATACTCAAAACCCTGATCCTCAGCGATTGCAGCTAAGAGATCTACGTCAATACCTACGAATTCGTTCTTGTCATTGGTATACTCAAAAGGCTTAAATACTGTATCTGTTGATACGATCCACTTCTGGCTTGCAGCACTCTTACCACATCCTGTAAGCATAGCAGCCATCATTGTTAAGCCTAATACCAAAGCTAATACCTTCTTCATATAATCTCCTCCTTTGTATTGTATACAATGATACAATTCGTGATTTATGTGTATTCTACACTACCTCTATAGTATTTGTCAATTATAAAAGACTACAATAATTCATATATCGGACGACCTGTCTTCTTGCGTGTTAGTTCAATTATTCCAAGTCCGGTTATATCCACGTAATTGCAGTCTTCCGTACCTTTTCCACACAGGCTCTTGACATGTTCAATAAGCTTATCCGTTCCGTCGTTATCGTCATTGATAAAATCAATAAGTATCATACCGGAGATATTTCGAAGCTTAATCTGTCTGAATATCTCATTAGCTGCTTCCGTATTAATCCTCAATATATGGTCCGGATGCTTATCTGCAATCGATTTGGCCGAATTAACATCTATCACCGTCATTGCTTCGGTATAATCAATCACAACGTTGGCGCCGCTTTTAAGCCACAGTTTATGACACGTTAATTCAGCTATAATCGAATCAATCTTATATAACTTATTGACCGGGTATTCATTATCTGAATATATGCCTATGTTCCCGCGAATTCGGGCAACATCCTCTTCACTAAATCCGTTTACACCATTCAAACCGTCTATATAGGCATCAACATCCTGATAAACCGTGTCATCAACGCATACGATCCTGTCAATATTCTTTATGTCCACACCTTGCAAAAAAGAAAGATACTTAGGTCTTCCGCTATACAACACACTGTGAACAGTCCTGGTCGGAGCTATCTCAAGAACACGATTAAGCTCATCTTTGGGCAGTTTGATTTTGCCAGTACAAACAGGCGCCTTATCTTTAACGGCACCTTTGACTATCTGTACTAAGAGTTCATCACCCTGTTTAAGATCAGGTGCAGTTCTTTCTCTGTTAAGAACATGATATTTCTCAAGCTCCTCAAGTTTAAGGAAGCAGTTCTGCTTAGGCGCTATCTCAACAAACGCCGCACCGATATTCTTAACGATATTCTTAACTTTGCCGATATAGACGCTTCTTATTCCGAGTTCTTCATCGTCAAATAACTTAAGGTCCTTAGGAATACCTTCTTCTATATACAGGCACAAGACCTTCTTCTTATATTTGGTGAATAACACAACATTGTTGTTCATATTTTGCCCTCTTAAGCGCCGTATCCGTCAAGCGGCATAAGTTTATCGCCAACTGATGTATACAGATCACATCGAATGATCTGAATGCTTATCGGATCAAGTGTAACACCGGCCTCATTATAAATAAGTTCAAGCAATGACATCGGACGTACATTACCGGCACTGGATGCATCCACAAGACAGTTAAATTCATTCTCGGATATTTGAGCCTTATATATACGATCTTTGACATCCGTCTCAATATAGTCATTAACGCCTTCTACAGCTCGACCCTTCTTCTTGGCTTTCTTATTCTCTTTACGTATAACGATACTCTCTGCACTTAAGACCTTATTGGCAGCCGCAAGCACTTTATCAGGATACTTACCGCCCTCCTTGGGTATAAGCCTGTATTCAGCAGCCGCAACCGAACTCATGGCATTAGGTGTCCCTTCCGGAAGAATGATTACATTCTCAACTCTCACGCCCTCTGCCATAGTCTTATTAAGTGCTTCCATCATATCCTCTACGGACGTTAGAGAATTAACCTCAATATCAAGATAATCTCCATCAGTCTCAACTCCCACGCCAAGCGCAGTGGCAAAACTCATAATCTGGTGAGGAGAGAATCCTTCCGAGTATGCAATATCGATCTTCGCTCGTCTTATGCACTTCTGAAAATATCGCATGAAATCCAGATGACCCACAAACTTCACAGGCCCATGCTTGCTAAACTTAATGCGAACCTTAATCCTATCACTCATATACTACCTTGTTTTAACGCAAATTCCTGTGCCGTAACGCGCAGCTCCGCAACCGTTACATTTAACGGCGCAATTGGGCGTAACAATAGCTTCCTTACTACGCAACCACTCTTTCTTAAGATACTCCTTATCAACTCCGCAGAATAAGAAATCCCAGGGGAATATCTCATCTATATCTCTGACTCTGGTCGTATAGAATGCAATATCGATATCGCATTCTGCAAAGCTCTCCATCCACAGATCATCTCTGTAGGTATCGCTCCATGCATCGAAGAGGCACCCCTTCTTATAAGCCAATTCTATAGCATCAGATAACTTACGGTCACCTCTTGCAAGTATGCCTTCAAGTACACTGACATCCGTCTCATGCCAGTTATACTTAATACGCTTCTGATTAAGCTGTGCCATAACGGCCTGCCTTAGTATATATGCTTTCTCCCTAAAGTTTTCTTTGGTATCCTGAGGTGCCCATTGGAAAGGCGTGAAAGGCTTGGGTACGAAGAAGGATGTACTCGTCACTATCTGCACCGGACCGTTAACTCTCTTATCCTTAGGAACGGCATCGAAGAATTCTCTTGCGATCTTATCTGACAATACGGCTATCTGTTCAATATCTTCCGTATTCTCCCCGGGCAATCCAAGCATGAAATATAATTTGATCCTTGTCCATCCCGCTTCAAATGCAAGCCTTGCACCACGCAGAATATGCTCCTCCGTTATACCTTTATTGATAACATCTCTCATATGCTGAGAGCCTGCCTCGGGTGCAAATGTGATAGAAGTCTTCTTAACATCCTGCACCTTGCTCATGGCATCAACCGAGAAATTATCTATTCTAAGTGAAGGAAGTGAAATATTGACACTTCTGTCATTACATTCTTCTATAAGGAAATCCACAAGTTCTTCAAGTTTGGAATAATCGCTTGAGCTTAAAGAACTTAGAGATATCTCTTCCTGACCGGTATTGTTAAGCAACATCATCGCACGTTGCTTAAGCCAGTCAACATCACGTTCTCTTACAGGACGATAAAGCATTCCTGCCTGGCAGAATCTGCATCCTCTTATACATCCTCTCTGAATCTCCAGAACGACTCTGTCCTGTGTGACTTTGATGAAAGGAACAATCGGAGCTTCGATATAGTATGTATCAGACAGTTCATTTACTATCTCTTTATTGATATGATCCGGTACATCTGATTCTTTGGGTGTAAATGAAGCAATGGTTCCGTCATCATTATAAGCAACATCATATAACATTGGCACATACATTCCGCCTAGCATAGATGCCTTATGCAGGAATTCATATCTGCTCCATCCTTTAGCCTTATATTCCTTATACAGATCAAGAAGTTCCCTGTATCTTGTTTCGCCCTCACCGATATAGAATATATCGAAGAAATCAGCGATCGGTTCGGGATTATATGTGCACGGACCGCCACCGATCACAATCGGGTCATTTTTTCCCCTGTCAGCTGCTCTAAGCGGAATGCCTGACAGATCAAGCACCTGCAATATATTGGTATAACACATCTCATACTGTATGGTTATGCCAAGGAAATCCATGTCTTTAACAGGCGTCTGACTTTCCAAAGTAAAAAGCGGAATATTCCTATCCCTCATAATATTATCAAGGTCTGTCCATGGAGAGAATACTCTCTCACACCAAACATCTGTAAATCCGTTGAACATTCCGTAGAGTATCTGCATTCCCAAATGACTCATTCCGATCTCATATACATCGGGAAAGCACATCGCAAATCTGATATCCACTTCATCCGGATTCTTAATTATGCTGTTGATCTCGCCTCCGATATATCTTGCAGGCTTATCAACCTGCATGAGTATATCATCGCTTAAAGCAAGTTTTCTGTACATCTTTCTACCTAAATCTATATAGTCACATTACATACAAGATTATATAATGCACCGTATGCCGACTTATCCTCATCACTTAATTCATTTATTTCATCCAAACGATTAAGATATTTGTCCTGATCCGTAAATACTTTAACAAAACAATCCTTAATACCTTCTTTGCGGCTTAGTTCGCTCATATGCTCGGTAAATGCCTTATCATCAAATGAATCACCTGCAGCCAAACCAACTATGCTCTTGCCGTATATCACAAGATGGGATAATAAGAAATTCTTATCATAAGAGGTAAAATACATATTATACATACCCCTAAGATCACCTGTATGTTCATCAATCTTATTCTTAAGTTGCTCATCACACTTACGGACACGCAGACTCATAATAACGCTTACAACCATCTTGGATGCGGGAAGAAGTCCTAATACCGCAACAATAGTGAGTAAGTTCTTATTACTTCCCGTACTTATCAATCCGATTACATACAATCCGCCTGCAAGTGCAAACATAATGATCATAACGATTATATCCATAATCTTCTTATGATCCGCATATTCATATGTACCCTTAGGGTGTTTCTTATATAAGAAATCCATTGTTTTCCTTCCTAATATTTCCCGTTTTGTTTTCTTCTTCTGTTACGTTCTCTTCTTGCCTTCTGCTTACGGTCATACAAGAATACACCGTATCCGATTGTAGCAATGGCGGCAACCATTATTCCAATGGCAAGAACAAAAACTCCCATTCCGCCATTATTATCATCAGCATTCCTTGCAGTTGTATCAATATTTACTTCAGTATAATTCTCATTGTTTGAATAATCATCCGAATCTAATGCAAATTCTCCCTCAGATAGATCGCCGGAACCATCAGTCACTGACAATCCCGTCTCATCTACATACACTTCCTCCATGGATTCCTCTACCGCTTCTTTCTTGGCCGGTAGAGTTATCACATTACTGTCAGCTTTACGGTCAAGTCTGTTATATACTTTGACAACAAGGTCTCTCTCTGACTTGGCAGCAAGATCTACATCGACTTCGATACTGTCATCATCAACGGGAACCTTCGCCTCTTTATCGGTACTCCAGGGAAATGTCTTACCAAAAGTGACACCACCGTCATATGAGAGTCTGTAGTATAACATCTTAGACTCAGCATCTTTGGCCGTGATCTTGATCTTGGCCGTACCTGCTTCATCATCGGTACTTATAAGTTCAACATAGCATTCATCCGCAGGTGTAAGATCCGGACCCATCACGGCAGTAGGTAGCGGTACCGAATTATATGTATAATTACTGTAATCAACCCCGAGAGTTGATGAAGATAAATGGAAATACTTGGCTACAGCATCCGCATCCGTATAACCGAAAGTCTTATATGCATCCTCACCGTGAGACCTTAAATAATCCGCATCCCTGTCTTCATCCATATGACAGTGTTCGATTATTACAGCCGGTATGCCTTCCTTCTTGGCATTAAGAATAATACCGTAGTAATCATCTCCGTTCTTGCCAAGCCTTGTCTTAATACCTCTGTCATAGAAGCCCAAGCTTTTAAGGCCTTCCATCTCTATCCCGGCAAATTCCTGACCCTTCTTATAATACTCTCCGAATGCCGAAGTCCATACTTCGCATCCGTATAAGGTATGGTCAGATGACATATTAAAATGTATTGAATACAGGAAATCGGCATTATAGGACTTGGCAATCTTAGCTCTCTCCTCACGTCCAAGATCAGGATCGGAGGTATTCTCATGAGTAAGATATACCTCAACTCCGTCATATTGGCGCAGCCTTTCCTGCATATATTTAGCGACTTTGATCGTTAGTTCTTTCTCAACAAACTCATCCGTAAATCCGCCTAAATTCTCTCCCCCGTGTCCGGGGTCAATTACAACTACTACTCCCATATAATTCCCGCTTACATATGAAAGAAGGGCTGCAATAACAGTCCTTCTGACAATTAATCATATATATAATTCGCCATCATCCGTATTGCGCGGACTACCATATCATCAGATAAGATCAAGATTAAGAATCTCTTCATCCTCTGAGCCTTCAGGAGCAGGAGCCATTCCGGCTATAGGTCTGTCCTCGGCTGCAGGCTGTGCATTAGCCTGTGCAGGCTCTGTTACGGATCTGATGTTCTCAGTTGCATAATGTTCAGTTTCATTATCTCTGTTAACCGTTCTTGAACCTGCTGATGCGATTCTTGTGCTTGCAGCCTCAGCTGCCTGAGAACTCTCATTAAGAAGATTCTCCACATCAAGACCGGAATCATCAACTGCCGTATGAATAAGTTCTGCTCTGTTAGAGCGAACAACATCATAACACTCAGCAAGAGAATCCATCATCTCATCATATTTATTATTTGTAAGGCTCATATAATGGCCGACAACATCTTCAACCTGTGCAAGTAAAGAATCAGTATATGCCATGGCAGAAGTCTTAAGCTCATTGGCTTCAATCGTAGCATTGTCCATGATCTCCTGAGCCCTTGCTATAGCATCATTAACAACTTCATCCGCCTGCTCATATGCGCGAAGCATAATCTCATGCTGGCTGACAAGTTCACTTGTCTCTGCCTTGGTCTTCTCAATAAGCTTCTGAGCATTAATCTTGGCTTCTTCAAGAATCTGCTCTTTATTGCTGATAATCTTCTGATACATCTTGATCTCCGGAGGCGTTGCCTTACGCAGATCAGATAAAAGAATATCCAACTCTTCCTTGCTGACGATTATCTGAGAATTGCTGAAAGGCTTAAACTTACAGCTGTCAATATACTCTTCGATATCGTCTATCATTTGTTCGATTTTACTGGCCATTATCTCCCTCTCCGTCGTTTAAGATTATTCTGTACTGACTGTGAAGTATATCAATCAAACTACTTATTGTTGTATTTGGCATATATCATATCTATTTCAAATGCGGGAACACAATGAGATATATCGCCGCCGAAGCTTGCTATCTCCTTAACTCCCGATGAACTTAAATATGAGTATTCAACATCCGATGTAAGGAACATCGTATCTAAAGCCCCTGCGCTTAACATCTTATTGGTCTGAGCTATCTGCAATTCATACTCAAAATCCGTTATGGCGCGCAAGCCTCTTACGGAAACATGGTATCCGTTCTGCTTCGCATAATCAACCAACAATCCGCTGAAAGACTCGACTCTTACATTGGAAATATCCTTAGTTGCTTCCTTAAGTATATTAACACGTTCCTCTACCGAAAACAATGGTGTTTTTGCGTGGTTATCAAGCACGCCGACAGTCAATTCATCGAATATATCCGCCGCTCTTTTGATGATATCCAAATGTCCTAATGTAAGTGGGTCAAAGCTTCCCGGATAAATTGCTTTCTTCATGTGTTATCACTTTCTGTGTTTGCTTCACATTTGTAGAATATGTGCTTATTGGTCTTATACAACTTCTCTTTGTATATGTTGTAGCCCATATTCTCTATCTCGCTAAGATCTGTATTGATATCCGCCTCGATCACAATAAGGCTGTCTTCATGAACGATCTTGCGCTTACTTATCTCTCTCATTATATCAGATTCAATACCCATTTGATAGGGCGGGTCGATAAATATTATATCCGCAGGCTCGTTTATTTCATACAGCGCATCAAGCGCATTTCGACCTATCACTGTAGCCTTATCGTTAAGCTTGGTGAATTCCAGATTCTTACGGATGCAATCCAGTGCTTCCCTGTTATTATCAACAAAGTACGCTTTCTTGGCGCCTCTGCTAAGCGCTTCTATGCCTACCGCTCCGCTTCCGGCGAATAAGTCCACAAACACCGCATCCGGAACATAAGCCTGCATGGTATTAAATAATGTCTCTTTAATTCTGTCCGTCGTAGGTCTTGTTCCGTCACCCTTAGGTGCATATAATGGCATGGACCTTGCAGTTCCTGCAATCACTCTCATATAACTTACCCCGATTATTTAAGTTTGGTTCCCTTACCGTCACGCTTGGATAACTTAAGAGTATTGATCTCAATCTTCTTACCGTCGTTATCCATCATCTTATCGTCAAATTCTCTCGTATAATATACAGAATCAACATAGTCACCGTTACCGAGTTTCATACATCTCACACCTACGGCTACCTTCTTCTTCTCAGGTATCTCCGCAAGCTCAAATCTTATATACATCGAATTATTCGTGATCATCGTAATATACTTCTGATTAGTAAGAGGAAGTACTGATACGACCTCATCATCATCAAGAAGTTTGGTCGCTGCAACCGTTCTCTTGGCCACATCGAATTCACCGCCGTCGACTAACTTACACATAGACAACTTGGTCACAAACAGCATTCTGTATAAGTTAAGTTCAGACTGACTCGCAACGGCTATAATATTCTCCTGCGATGAATCATAATTGCTGACATTGTCAATGGGCACGCCCTTATCTCTAAGCTTGCCCATGGGAAGCTCTGCCGTCTTAAATGTATGCAGATTACCTGTATTGGTGAATAAGCATATCTTACCCGTATTCTTACACTTACAGATATACTTAAATTCCTCTTCGCATGCTTCCCTGTTACGTTCATATGTGCTGACATCGATGATCTTGGCATATCCGAAACGATCCATCGTAAACATCACATCCATCTCAGGAACCTTGATCTCTTCAACCACGGCCTCTTCCAGATTATCGATCACCGTACGTCTGGGACGTGAGAATTCCTTCTTGATCGCATCTAAGTCATTCATAATGACCTGAGCCATGGAATCCTTACGGTCAAGTATATCTTCATAGCGGAAAATATTGGCAACTGTGTCTTCATGCTCCTTAATAAGTGCATCGATCTCTAAGCCGATCAATTTATACAGACGCATATCAAGGATCGCATTGGCCTGAGGCTCAGTAAACATAAGGGTCGCCGCCATTACCTTGGATTCCTTGGACTTAAAGTTAATCCCCTCAGTCTTACCCTCTATAAGGCAAGCCTTGGCCATAGCTCTGTCTTTACTTCCGCGAAGGATCTCTATTATAAGATCGATTACATTGCAGGCTTTGATGAGGCCTTCCTGTATCTCCTTCTTCTCCTGCTCTTTATGTAAAAGATTGGTATACTTACGTGTTGCAAGTTCATACTGGAAGTCCACACATTCCTTAAGGACCCTCTTAAGTCCCATGGTCTCGGGACGACCGCCTGCAATAGCAAGCATATTGAATCCGAAAGTATCTTCAAGTCTTGTCTTCTTATACAGAAGATTAATGAAATTATCTACATTGGCATCCTTCTTAAGTTCGATTACGATCCTGATGCCTTCCTTAGATGACTGATTGGATATATCCACAACATCGGGAGCCTTCTTGGAATCAGCAAGCGAAGCAACATCCTGTAAGAACTTAGTAATGTTCGCCCCGATCATCGTGAAAGGAATCTCTGTGATCACAACGTTAGTACGGCCGTTTTTGCCGTTCTCGGTCTCAACCTTACCTCTGATCTTAACCTTGCCCATACCGGTCTCATAGATTGCAAGAAGCTCATCCTTATTGGAGATAATACCGCCGGTGGGGAAATCAGGGCCCTTACAGTACTTCATTAAAGCACGAGTCGAGATTGTCTCATCCTTCATATATGCCTTCATGGCATCGATCACTTCGCCCAAGTTGTGAGGCGGAATCGAAGTCGCCATACCAACGGCAATACCCTCGGTACCATTAACAAGAAGGTTAGGGAAACGACAAGGCAGTACGGTGGGTTCCTTCTCAGTCTCATCAAAGTTAGGTCCGAAGTCCACCACATCCTTATCAAGGTCAGCAAGCAGGCCATCCTGTGTGATCTTCTGAAGTCTTGCCTCCGTATATCGCATCGCAGCGGCACCGTCACCCTCGATATTACCGAAGTTACCGTGTCCGTCCACAAGGGGCAGGCCTTTCTTAAAGTCCTGACTCATATTGACAAGTGCGTCATATATTGAACTGTCACCGTGGGGATGATACTTACCCATCGTATCGCCGACAATACGCGCACTCTTACGATAAGGCTTATCATACCTTACACCCAGCTCATACATATCATACAGAGTACGTCTCTGTACGGGTTTAAGACCGTCTCTGACATCCGGAAGTGCTCTTGCGATTATGACACTCATGGCATAATCAATGAATGACTTCTGCATTATCTCCGAGTATTCGGTCTTGATTATATCTTCTTCAATTACCTGTGTGATCTTCTTACCGGCCATCTTAATTCCTATCTGTTATAACCTATATATCAAGCAAAGCATCTTTGGCATGCTCATAAATAAACGTCTTACGAGGCGCAACATCATTACCCATAAGAAGTTCCGTTACATCGGATGCCATTCTCGCATCCTCTATCTCAACAAGCCTAAGCTTACGTCTTGCAGGATCAAGCGTTGTCTCCCATAACTGTTCTGCATCCATCTCACCAAGACCCTTATATCTCTGTAATGTAAATGCACCCTTATGATTCTTGCGGTATTTATCAAGCGCTGCATCATCATAGAGATACTCTTCTTCACCCTTGGCGGGAATAGCCTTATAAAGCGGAGGCATGGCAAGATATACATGTCCCTCATATATAAGCTCCGGCATGAATCTGTAGAACAACGTAAGTAACAATGTGCTGATATGCTCACCGTCAACATCGGCATCGGCCATGATGATTATCTTATTGTATCTTAGTTTGGTGATATCGAAGTCATTGCCGTAGCCTTCCGAGAATCCGCAACCGAAGGCATTTATCATGGTCTTGATCTCGGCATTTGCAAGCACCTTATCGATAGATGCCTTCTCCACATTAAGGATCTTACCTCTTATGGGAAGTATTGCCTGATACATTCTGTCCCTTGCGGTCTTGGCCGAGCCTCCGGCCGAATCTCCCTCGACTATGAATATCTCACATTTCTCAGGTTCTCTTGACTCACAGTTGCTTAACTTACCGTTAGAATCAAAGCTGTACTTAGGCTTTGATAGCATATTTGTCTTGGCTTTCTCTTCGCTTTTGCGGATCTTTGCTGCCTTCTCGGCACAACCTAAGACTGCCTTTAAAGTCTCAAGATTACGGTCAAAGAAATGTACCATTTCATCGCCCGTTACCTTACCCACAACCTTGGCTGCATCCTGATTATCAAGCTTAGTCTTGGTCTGACCTTCAAATCTCGGATCCGGATGTTTAATTGATATGATAGCCGTCATACCATTACGCACATCGGTACCCGTGAAGTTGGCATCCTTATCCTTAAGAATACCGATCTGACGGGCATAGTTATTCATAACGGTGGTAAATGTCGTCTTAAATCCCGTAAGGTGTGTACCACCCTCTGAGTTATAAATATTGTTACAGAATCCAAGGACATTCTCATGGAATTCATTGACATACTGGAATGCCACTTCAACCGATATTCCTTCAGACTCACCGCTTAAGAATATGGGCTCATGAATAACCTCTTTGGTCCTGTTCATATCCTGAATGAATCCCACAAGTCCGTCGGGCTCATGGAATCTGACATATTCAAGTTCAGCCTTGCGCTTATCCTCAAATATTATAGTAAGACCGGGATTAAGATATGCAGTCTCATGAAGTCTGCTCTTTACATCCTCTTCTTTAAACCAGGTCTTATCAAAGATAGTATCATCGGGTAAGAAATTGATCCTTGTACCGGTCTCTTTGGTCTTGCCCACTTCGGGAAGCAATCCCTTAATAAGTTCGGTGGTGGGAACACCTCTCTCATAAGAATCCTCATAGATATGTCCATTCTTCTTAACACGAACGGACAATCTGTTAGAGAGCGCATTAACAACCGAACTACCTACACCGTGAAGTCCTCCGCTTGTCTTATATGCAGAGTCATCGAACTTACCGCCTGCATGAAGTGTAGTAAACACCAATCGCTCGGCGCTCATTCCTTTCTCATGCATCTCAATCGGAATACCTCTTCCGTTATCCTCAACCGTTGCAGATCCATCGGCTTCAAGGGTTACATGAATCTCGCTGCAGTAGCCTGCAAGATGTTCATCGACGGAATTGTCCACTATCTCGTATATAAGATGATTAAGTCCCTTGGTAGATACGGATCCGATATACATTCCTGGACGTACTCTTACGGCCTCCAGTCCTTCAAGGACTGTAATATTGGACGCATCATATGTATCACTGTTCGTTTTATTGACATTTGCTGCCATATTCACTCCTAATTGCACACTTTCTCACAATATCTTATTTATTTTACCATATTTTGTGCTTTCGTCAATTGTCGACACAACAATTTGTTGTTTTCAAAGAACTATCGGCCACTTGGGGCGTTACTTCCGCGTTATTTTCCTTGTCCGACAGCTACGGATATAAAAATTACGGAAGTATCGGCCATTTTCCCAATTACTTCCGTAAAATTCCTGGATCTATATACTAATTCATCTAAGCGCCATTACTCTTCGTATAAATACCAGTCCTCAGCGTCATCATCATAGTAGTATATCTCATCTTCGTACTCATCATAGTATAACAACGTATCCGTTTCTTCATCATAGAGATACAACACATCGTCTTCATACATGTACCAGATATCTTCCTCGTAGTCGTATATCCATTCATCCGAATACTCATCATTATATTCATCATCCGAGTATTCATCATAATCATATCCGTACTCACACGAACCGCCCTCGTTACTTAGATTACAACCGTATTCATCCTCATATTCGCCCCAGCCGTTCCATATATCTTCGAATATACCGAAATCATAATAATCATCATCGCCATAGTCCGCCGATACGAAACCGCCGAGCCAATTGATATACTCATCATCAAATCCGATATCGCCGTATACATCCGCCAACTGTTCGTAGAAATCATAATCGCCATATGGAAGCGAAACAGCAAGTCCCGTCAGCTCGTTTTTGTCCGAAGTATGGCCGTAATAAGCAACAGATGCCTTAAGTGCAGACTTAAGTTCCTTGGCTTCTTCGCTCTCACCGTCGATACTCTCTATCAAAGCCAGCATATCACTGATATAGTAATCCGATAATGTGACATCACTGTAATCCATGCCCCAGAGATCCCAGAAGCCTCTTCCTGCTGATTTGGCCTTATGCTCGCGACTGTAATTGGTTCCAAGCAATGCCGCTTCATTCTTATATGCAAATTTCTTCCATGCAGCAAACAGATTATTAGCAGTAGAAACATTAAATAATCCCATGCACGAAGAATCACCGCCGAACTCATTCTCATTAACACTGATGATATCATCAATGATAAACTTACCAAGCAGCGGGGTGGACATTCCGGGGTTTTCCTCAAAGGCTCTCATCCATCCGGTATAGCTCCAACCAAGTCCCGATTCGAAATCCTCTGACAGAAGTGCATACTTACAATAAGGCGCCAGAGCATAACAAGTCTCCATGCTGGCCATGATGCAACAATCCATACCGATAATATCAAATCTTATATCCGAATTATCCGCGAAAGCCTTAGACATCTCAGCAATCGTTAAGCCCGTATTGTCATTCTTCCACTCATCATATCCGAATCCGTATACCGGTCCGCCGCCGTGATCCCAGAATAAGAACAGATATCTGTCTGCAGGATAATCATGTTTGCAATAATTAATAAACTCAGACATCGTATCCGACACCGTACAATCAAGCTGGCCAAGCCCGTCCCTTATAAGTACAAGCTCGCCCTTATCTATCTTATACGTCTGCGCAGTCTTAGAAGATATACCGTAATCCTGCCACTGGCGTGTTCCCATTGTCTGAATGATTACATTGACATTGTTACCTATGCCTGAGCTTAACATCTCGGCAATATCTGTCGTTGCTTCCCCCGCTTCAGATTCAAGATCCGAGCCGTTCATATATATCATAACCGTTGCCGTCTTATCATCCGTTCCAATCGACACTGCATCTATGGCAGATGATGGCTTGGGAGCGGAAAACTGACTGCTACTTACTTCTTCATCCGTCGATGTATACTCCTCATCATACAGATCCTCATCGTCACATCCTGCAAGCATCATGATTGCCAATGTCATAAGTAATGTCACGGCCAACTTGATATATTTCTTCAAATTAGTTTTCTTCATAATTCACCCTTTTAATCTGAACTTATATTTAATCGCACCCTCGGGGCATACATCCTTACATGCACCACAATGTATGCATTCATGGTCTCCCACTTTATTTGTATCCATAAGGCACTTGCTAATGCATGCCTTACATCCGGTACACTTAGTTTCATCCACATTTATTCCGAAGAACGCTACGGGATTAAAGAAAGAATAGAACGCACCCAGCGGGCAGATAAACCTGCAGAATGATCTGAAACAGAACATGCATGCAAGAACACACACGCATAATACAATTACTTTCCAGTTAAACAAAGCACCAATCATTCCGCGTAAATGTTCATCCTTAATAACCAAAGGAATACCGGCCTCCAATGTACCGGCAGGACAAATATATTTACAGAATCCGGGCACATTCATAATAACCGGAATGACAATAACGAAAACCAGCAGAATTACATACTTTAAATACGACAAAGCCTTTGTCACTTTGTTTTTCTTAATCTTAGGTACGTGGATCTTATAGATCAATTCCTGGATAAACCCAAAGGGACATAAGAATCCGCATATCACTCTTCCGAGCATTATCCCGAATAACAGAAGTGTTCCGATCACATACCAGACCAATTTGAAAGAAGAATCACGAAGCGCTCCTTGCAGACCTCCAAGAGGGCAGGCTGCCACAGCGCCGGGACATGAATAGCAATTAAGTCCCGGAACGCACAGTCCCTTACTCTCCCCTTTAAATATTCTGCCGTCAGCAAATCCCTTCAGATTACAATTATAAAGGACAGCCGTGATCAACTGAATAAATCTTCTCTTTATGTCAAAATATCTCTTAGAGAACTTCTCCATCATCCTATACCGACGCACTCCAAGCAGACAATAACGGCTCTGCCAAGCACATCTTTAAATCCGCCCGCATTAATCCCTACCGCTATCATAGCCAAAGCCGCTATAACAACAATCATTCGTATGATCAACCTGTTTCTCATATATCCTTTATAACCGCACAAATTACTTAATATATTCGTTTAACTTGCTTCTGGTTTGCTCAAAGGAAGCTCCGTCCATGATCTGACCCACAATATGTCCCTCCTTATCAACAATCACCGAAGAAGGAACGTATTGAATCGACTTCATAAGATCATAGAGAGAATCGCTCGTCCTTATATTGACAAATTCGGCGCCGGCATCACCAAGTATATTGTTGGCGGATGACAGATTATTATCTATACCGTCATATACATCAACAACAATTGCGACCATATTGATATTATCCGGCAGATCATTATAGAATTTCGCATAGTCGCCCATTTCTTTAATGCAAGGCATGCAGTAAGTACCCCACATATGCACCACTGTCAGATCATAGTCCTTAAATATATCCTGCGTAACTGCCTTATTATCAAGAGTAAGCGACTTAAACTTAAGTGTCTTATCCGAAATCTCCGATGCCGGAATGTTCACAGTCACCATATTTCCGCTATCCGCATTCGCCTGTGAATCTGCTTCAGGCTCCCCTTCATTCGGCTCATTTTCTTCTGTTGCAGATTCTTCCTCAACTGCATCGGCGGTTGATACTTCTGCGGCTTGATCTACCTCTTCAGCCGATGCATCCTCACTTACAGCCTCTTCTTCCGCAACATACTCTGCCTCGCCCGAACCTTCCTCATCATCCGGAAGCAGCATCAATATGACAAACAGCACTCCAAGTATCGCTAATACCGCAATCGCAACATTTCTTATCTTTTTTAACATAATAATCTCCTCTTTTTTAGATTCTATCCTATTATACTTATTTTTATGCAAAATATAAGCGACTGACTCTATCTTTCTCCGGATTTACATATGCCCAGGGCGAACTGTCAGCCGCAATAATTCTTTGTAATATTCTATGCCCTCTTTAATACTTAAGCTTCTTGGTACAAGCAACAGCTAACGCGCCGGGGCCGATGTGGCAGGCTACACTTAATGACAAAGGATCCATATGAACCTTAAATCCCGGGAAGGCTGCTTCGACTTCTGCCTTGAAGTTCTCTGCCGAGTCCTTATCATAAGTATAGGCTATCTGAAGATTGCATATGGTCGGATCGCTACCGCCGAAGCGCTTCTCCATATCATTGCGAATTGCTTCGATCATGATATTCTTACCCTGCGATGTGGTTCTTGCCTTAGCGAAGGCATCAAGTTTCTCACCCTGTATCTGTAATACGGGCTTAAGACGAAGCAGAGTACCAAGTGCTGCGGCAGCAGGCGTGATACGGCCTCCTTTTTTAAGATAGAAAAGGGTATCAAGCATGATATATATGCTTGAATTGAATTTATCTTCTTCAAGCACTGACTTAATGGCTGCAGCGGAAGAACCACCTGATGCAAGCCTCAGTGCATCGATGCATGACTGTCTCTGCGTAACGGATATACGCTGATTATTGACTACCTCTACCTTGCCGTCATAATCTTCGGCAAGCATAAGTGCAGTCTGACAAGAGCCTGACAGGCCCGAACTCATGGGGATATGAACGACCTGATCATAATCTTTAAGCAGTTCATCCCATAACCTTGTGACCGCATCCGGTGAAGGCTGGGATGTCATGATATCTTCGCCGTTTTTAAGTTTCTCATAGAAGCCTTCCTGGGTAAGGTTGATTCCCTCGAAATAGTCTTCTTCCCCTATGGTAAAAGGCATGGGAAGTACATATACTCCCAACTCCTTGGCATCATCCTGCGTAATACCGCTATTACTGTCCGTTACAACGGCAATCTTACTCATATTTCGAATTCCTCTTTACATTCCTTTTATTAAGTGCAGACGCATAAGCGCATACAACGATATTTTACTTTTTATCGGTAAATTAGTCAACCATTCCGACGTCCTGTATACAATGTCATTTAAGTCGTAACTACACAGTCCGCATCAGGTTAAGTGCAATACTTCCCATGGAATAATCCTCTATGGAGTGAACAATCTCTTCAAGCCTTCCGTCATCTCTTCTGTCATACAGATCATCCGCAAATTCTCTTACCTTTTCAAGGATCAGATGATCATCATATATACTGGCGAATTTAAATCCGAACTCTCCGCTCTGTCTGATTCCGGTTATCTCTCCCGGACCGCGAAGTCGCAGATCTTCACTTGCGATATAGAAACCGTCATTACTCTTGCCTACTACATCGAGTCTTTCCTTGGATTCCTCACTCTTACCGGAATTGATGAATATACAATAACTCTGTGCATCACCTCGTCCGACTCGTCCCCTTATCTGATGCAAGGCTGCAAGGCCGAATCTGTCTGCATTCTCTATCATCATGACCGTAGCATTGGGCACGTCTATTCCCACCTCTATTACAGTCGTTGATACCAATACATCAATATTGCCGGCTGCGAATTCATCCATGAGTCTGCTCTTCTCATTAAGGCTCATCCTGCCGTGAAGATAATCCACTCTGATCTCCGGTGGAAGAACACTTCTAAGTGTCGTGGAATAGTCAATGACATTCTCAAGATCAAGGCCTTCTCCCGCATCTATCATCGGACAAATCACATAGGCCTGATGACCTGCCGCCACTTCTTTAGCTATGAACTTATATGCCGCAGGCCTGTAGTCCTTACATACGACACTGTTAAGTATCTTCTTACGTCCTGCAGGAAGTTCATCTATAACGGATATCTTTATCCCCGCATATAGAGTCATGGCCAAAGATCTCGGTATGGGTGTTGCACTCATCACAAGTACATGAACTCCGCCTGCGCCCTTATCCGCAAGTGCTTCTCTCTGCTTTACTCCGAATCTGTGTTGTTCATCTGTGATTACAAGCGTCAAATCCTTATATGTAACCTTGTCTGTTATAAGCGCCTGGGTTCCGATTATTACATTGGCCTCACCCGATTCAATCGCCTCAAGGCATTCCTTACGCTTCTTGCCTGTAACCGCACCGATTAGCAGTCTTGGCTTAATACTTAACTTATACTTATCAACAAGCTTACACAGATTCTCATAATGCTGCGTGGCTAATACCTCAGTCGGCGCCATCATGCAACCCTGATGACCATTGGCTGCATTAAGCAATAATGCCAGGAATGCAACGATTGTCTTACCGCTTCCCACATCACCCTGGACCATGCGATTCATGCATACACCGCTGCACATATCATCTTCTATCTCTTTCCATGTACGCTTCTGAGCGCCGGTCAGTTCATAGGGAAGAGCCTCAAGTAACCTTCCCGTATCCGACACAGGGATCATAAGTTTATCAAAAGAGCGCGTGATTGTCGTATCATCATGAGTATCTATGAAGAAAGTCAGGAATTCATGGAAAGCAACACGCCTTCTTGCCCTCTTATGGCTCTCCATATCCCCCGGAAAATGAAGGTCCAAAAGCGCATTATACATATCCGGCATATCATATTCGGACAGTTCTTCATCCGTCAAATATTCATCAGGAAGTATTACATTATCAAATGCGGTCTTGATAAGCTTCTTAATCTGATTATTGGATATGCCTTTGGTAAGTGAATACACAGGCTGCATCACCTTAAGCATCTGATTATAATCATCAGGCATAAATACCGCGGGTTGCGTAATTGTAAGACCTCTTGCATCCGAAAGAAATCCGTAGAATACCCTCTCACCATCCATAGCCTCTAAGGTCTTCTTCATATAGGGTGCATTAAAGTACATAATTGACAAGGTAACAGAATCATTAAGTTTCACCTTCGCAAATGTCATTACCCTGGACTTCTTAATAACATGCACCGAGCCTTTGACAATAACACCACGCACAGATATAAGCCCGCCCACATTGTCTATAGAGGGAAGCACAGGCTCTGACAGTTCCATGAAACCTCTCGGCAGATCATATACAAGATCTCCTACCGTTCGTATATTCAATTTCTCAAGCAGCTTAACGGTCTTCTCTCCGACTCCTTTAAGCTCTGTTACAGATGTACTAAGATTCATGGTTTTAAAAAAGGCCGATGCAACAGCATCGGCCGTAATCATTAATATGTCTATTCAACTGAGACGATGTAGTAATAGATCGGCTGTCCGCCGGGCTGAAGTTCCACATCAATGTCAGGATACTTCTCAGAGACAAGTTCTGTAAGTTCATTAGCCTTATCTTCCTCGATATCCTCACCGTAGTAGATACTAATAAGTTCGGCATCTTCATCAGTCATCTGCTCGATCATCGACATAATAACTTCGTCCATATCCTTGCCGTTAGCAAGAATACCGGCATCACCGATACCCATATAATCGCCCTGTTTGATGTTCTTATCATCTATTGTGGTATCACGAACGGCGTATGTTACTTCACCGGTCTTAACATTAGCAATCTCCTCGTTCATATGAGCCTCATTCTCTTCAACGCTCATATCGGGAACATAGTTGATTATAGCCGTGATTCCCTGAGGAATTGTCTTGGTAGGTATTACCACAAGTTTCTTATCTTCTACCAAGAATGTAGCCTGGTTAGCTGCCATAACAATGTTCTTATTATTGGGGAATATGAATATCGTATCAGCATTAACCTTGGCAGCTGCATTGACGAAATCCTCCGTACTGGGATTCATCGTCTGACCGCCTGATATGATCATATCAACGCCTAAGCTGTTAAATACTTCATCCAGACCTGCACCCACAGATACGGCTATAAAGCCCACATCCTTACGGGGACCTGAAGGCTCAGTCTCTGCCTTCTTACCCTGCTTGGCATCACCGCAAGCTTCAATCGTCACTTCCACATCTTCATCAAGACCTGTGCCGTCATTAACTCCGGCTGCAGCCTTCTCAGATGCCTTGAATAACTTCTCCTGATGCTCAAGACGCATATTATCGATCTTCATGTTAGACAGTGCGCCGTATTTAAGAGCACGCTGTATTGCCATACCGGGGTCGTTGGTATGAACATGAACCTTAACTATCTCATCATCAGCCACTAGAACTATCGAATCACCGATTGATTCAAGGAAAGCCTTGAAATCCATCTCATGCTTAACATTAAATGTCTTATTGAGCATAATGATGAACTCGGTACAATAACCGAACTTGATGTCCTCATCGCTCATGACATCATCGACTTCCACGTTAGGCTTAGAAGAACCCGGTGTGGCTGCTCCTGTATTGATTGAATAATCAATCTCCTTACCCATGAATGCATCATAAGCACCGCGGATTACTTCCATAAGACCCTGTCCGCCGGAATCCACAACACCTGCCTGCTTAAGCACAGGCAACAGATCAGGTGTATGAGCAAGAACTATATCGCCCTCTTTAATAAGTTCCTCGATAAATGCCTGCATATTGTCGCAGCCGTTATCAAGCAACTCATGTGACTTATCACAAATACCCTTAGCAACAGTTAAGATCGTTCCTTCCTTAGGCTTCATAACAGCCTTGTAAGCACTTTCAACCGCCTTATCACAAGCATCAACAACAAGAGGGATGTCCAAAACATCATTCTCCTTCATCACCTTCGTGAAGCCTCTTAATAACTGTGATAATATAACTCCCGAATTACCTCTTGCTCCGCGAAGCGATCCGCTTGATATGGCCTTGGCCATAACAGCCATCTCCGCATTCTCAGGAAGAGCGGATACCTCTTTGGCAGCTGACATGATAGTCATTGTCATGTTGGTTCCGGTATCTCCGTCGGGTACGGGGAATACGTTTAATTCATTGATCCATTCCTTCTTAGCTTCAAGATTCTTCGCGCCTGCAAGGAACATCTTACGAAGAATCACTGCATCTATTGTATTAGGCACTGTTTGGTCCTCCTAGTCAATCACACGGACGCCTTCGACGAAGATATTAATCTTCTCGACCGGAATACCTGTGAATTCTTCGATTTTATATTTAACACTGTCTATTAAGTTGTTCGTAACAGCCAGTATACTTACGCCGTACGCAACAATTACGTGGAAATCAAGCGTTAACTTATTGTCTTCCATCGTAACCTGTATGCCTCTTCCGGCATTCTCAAGTTTAAGCAGTTTAACTATGCCGTCCTTCATGTTGATTCCGGCCATACCTACTATGCCGAAACATTCCATGGCGACTCCGCCGGCATACTGCCCGATTACTTCTTTATCAATAGTGATGTTACCCATATGAGTATCCATTGTAGAACTCTTCATCAGCATCCCTCCTTGATGTCTAATCGCATTCTGATACATTATACAATTAAATAATTAAAAAGAAAAGAAAAAAAGAGTTCCTCTCGGAACTCTTATATTTCATATATTAACATACATTGCAACTGCAGGAGACAATTATGCTCTCTCTACTGCACCTGACTTAAGGCAATTGGTACATACGTGCATTCTCTTGGCACCACCGTCTACCTTAACCTTAACGCTTCTTACGTTAGACTTCCAGATATGGTTAGATCTTCTGTGAGAGTGGCTTACCATATTACCAAAATGTACGCCCTTACCGCAAATATCACACTTAGCCATCTATAACACCTCCTAGCATAACAATAGGTTATTATTCGTAAAAATACGCAACATCGTTAGTCTATCATTAAATTTCGCTTAATGCAAGCAAAATTTATAATAAATATCAGACATTGACCTCGTTGGCACACTTACCCGTACTCAAATACTCGGATATATTGTCAAGAGTCGTATGTGCTATATTAGTCAGCGCCTCCTTGGTAAGGAAAGCCTGATGCGAAGTCACTATGACATTTGGCATTGAGATAAGCCTTGCAAGCGTATCATCCTCGAATATGTGACCGGATCTGTCTTCGAAGAATACATCAGCCTCTTCTTCATATACATCAAGGCAGGCCGCACCCACATGTCTGCTTCTGATTCCTTCAAGCAGAGCATCCGCATCGATAAGCGCTCCTCTTGAAGTATTGATAAGCACAACGCCCTTCTTCATATTCTTAATGCTCTTAGAATCAACCATATGATAGGTCTCATCCGTAAGGGGACAATGGAACGAGATTATATCGCTTCTCTTCCATATCTCCTTGATATCTACATATTCAATATCGGAATCCTTAGCAGGGAACTTATCATAAGCTATGACATTCATTCCGAATCCCCTGCATATATCAATAAATACTCTTCCTATCTTACCTGTTCCGACAACACCCACTGTCTTGCCGTGAAGGTCAAATCCCATAAGGCCGTTTAAACTGAAGTTAAAGTCCTTAGTCCTTATATATGACTTATGAATCCTTCTGACAGATGTAAGAAGCAGGGCCATTGCATGCTCAGCTACCGCATAAGGAGAATAAGCCGGCACTCTGACAACGCCTATCTTATCCTTGGCATAACGCACATCCACATTATTAAATCCGGCACATCTTAACGCGATAAGCTTAACGCCCTTCTTAACAAGCGATGCTATAACCTTCTCATCAACGGTATCATTAACAAATACGCACACAACATCATAACCCTTGGCCAGTTTGGCCGTATCCGTATTAAGTTTGGTATCAAAGAATTTAATCTTAAAATTCTTATCACCGAGCGCTTCTTCAAATGAAGCTATATCGTAATCCTTTGCATCAAAGAAAGCTATCTTAATCTTAACCTTATCACTCATATGATGTCCCTCATTATCTGCTAATCCAGTTCAAGCCTTAACTTCTCATACTCGTCATTGATCGCTTTAACTATCGTCTCATCTCCGCACAGATTATCCGGATGGAATATCTTAAGCAAGTCCTTATATCTCTTACGCGCAGTAAGTGTACTGTTCACACCTATGAAAAACTGCGAGGCATTAAATACTCCTCCGACCCTATGTCCCGAACCGCCCCCGACGGACTTAGATTCCTTTACAGTCTCAAATTCGGCACGCTCTCTCTCAAGCCGCTTTCTGTCAAGGTCCAGCTGCATGAAACCGTTCTGTAATATCTGCATCTTCTTATCAAAGAACATAGTCTCTTCTTTAAGACGTTTCCTCTCCGATAATACCTTGGCATTAAGCGCCTTCATATCTTCATTAAAGGCGGTCTTCTCCGATATGAACTTTTCGTATACTTTCTGTTGTTCTGCCTTCTCTTCCCGAACCTTATTAAGCAACTCTTCCTGCTTGGCCTTCTCTTCCTGTATCCTGTCATACTGAGCCAGAAGTTCTTCCCTTATCTGAAGCATCTGCTCATAAGTGACGGATACATAGCCTTCGTTCTCTTCGCCGGTTGAATTACTCTCATCTTCGGAATAATCTGAATATACTTCATCATATTCATCGACAGGAGCAACATCCTCAATCGTCATATCCATAATCTATGCTCCGTATAAGCGGCCCTGATTATTCCTCTTTCTTCCTCTCAGGAAATGCAATATCGGTTGCTTCATCGGCATCAGGCATATCAGCCTTCTTAGTCGATATCTTATCAAGTATATCAGGCACCAGATCCACGATCTTGGTAAGAGTATCCTGATTCTTAATATTCACAAGTTTGGTATGACCATCCTTAATAACAAGTACTGCAGAAGGTGTCATCTTACCTGTCAATCCGCCGCCGGCACCGTTCTTGCGATCTCCGCTGTTACCGCCTGCAGCTATACCGAAAGATACATCCACAAGAGGGATGATAACGGTATCTCCCACCTGCTTGGCTTCACCAACCACGGTCTTGGTAGACAATACGCTGTCCACGTTCTTAAGTAGTGTCTCCATTGTAGTACTGAAGTTGCTCATCTCACAATTCTCCTATTACTTCCTTAACTTCTTAAATCTCTTGATAAATCTTCTGCAATCCTTATTAAGCAATACCATAAGCGCCTGCCACAGCACCGGAGCCGCCATTATTCTGCCTCTGACAGTTCCGTATACTTCCATTGCCTTACCGGTATAGACAGGCTCTATACTAAGTCCCGGACCTATATATGCATAGAAAACATTGTAAAAGGCCATTATGACCGATGTAATGAACGGATCATCCAAACCGTACCTTACTCTTATATCAATATCCTTAGGCACTACAGCCTTGATCAACTTGCTAAGCCTATACTTGCAAACATCCCATGCGGCAAGGGTCTCGGGTTCATTAAGTAAGTCAATATATTCTTTAAACTTATTAAGCTTCTCTTTATTATCTGATTTATGGCCTTCACTGTTCGCCCCGGTCGACTCACTGCCTTCGCCGGCCTTAGTCTCAGTTGCGCTCGTTTTACCATTATCAGATTCAGGCTCTGTCGATTCGCTCTTATTAGGCTTATTCTTCTTAGGAAACAGCTTAACCGGTATGATTATGATCCTTAGTATGACCTTAAGCTTATCCGTATATGTCGCTGTAAGTGCGAAAAGTTGCAACAGATACGACATTCTTGCCCTTAAATATACTTCCTCATCATATCTTCCCTTAATCCTGTATCTGACAGGCACAAACAGGATTATGAATATCATCAGAAGTGCAAGCGCCAAAATGCTTAACAGGACTATGCCGATTATCTTAAGTATTGTCAGAAACAGCGCCATATTAATCCTTCATGTACTTATATATGTCATATTCACCGGTTGCTTCGTATGCATCCTGCATCATGCGTTCTATAAGTTCCATGCACTCTTGACCACTGCGCGCCAAGCCCACGATATACAGGTCTCTGTTATGCAGAATCTTCTGCTTAAGCATCCCATTGTGGAAGTACTCAATCTTCTTGCTGTCGTGATTAAGCACGATCACATATATATTTAAGCTTCCTCTTCCCGTACGAAGCTTCCATCTGGTCTTTAAAACGTTCTTGACAGACGGTGCGACATACATTTCCTTATGAAAACGCATCATATAACTATTTTAATATACTCCAAAATATGCGTCAATAATTCTCTTGGCTATGGGCACCGCGTACTCACCGCCCGAACCGATGCTCTCAACAATGATGGTCACGGATATTTTGGGATCATCCGCAGGGGCAAATCCGGTAAACCACGCATGGGAGTCATCCGCTCCTCCACCGAATTCGGCAGACCCCGTCTTACCCGCAGCCTGATAGTATTCAGACTTAAGTTTGCGGCCGGTTCCGTCGGTCACAACAGCCGTCATAAGTTCCGTCAAGGTTGCGGCTTCATCCTCAGACATAAGTTCCTTATACTCCTCAGGTTCGTTCTGTTTAAGGATATTGCCGTGGGCATCGATTACCCTGTCTATCATATATGGCTTCATGACCTTTCCTTTGTTAGCAATGGCATTCGTGATCATATGAAGCTGAATCGGAGTGATTCCCACAGGTCCCTGTCCGATGGATATCTGCGCCATCTCCGCATCGGTAGTATCTTTATTCACATCAAGATTGCTTACCGTATAGTTAAGTTCAACAGGCAGTTTCTGATTAAACATGAGTTTATTAAGGGTCTTGCCGTATTCGCCTCTGTTAAGGCTAAGTCCTATATTGGCAAAGGACGAGTTACAGGACTTGGCAAAGGAAGCCTTAAGGTCTTCATGACCGTGAACCGAACCGTGATAACAGTTAATGCTTATATCATCCCGTTTGAATCTTCCGCTGCAATCATATGTGTAATCTGCAAATGTATCGGGATTCTCTCTTATGTATTCAAGCGTGGTTGCAATCTTAAATGTCGAACCCGGTGCATATAATCCCTGAGTAGCACGGTTAAGCAACACCGAATCGCCCGAGGTATTGGCAGTATATCGGCTCCAGTTATCCGCAACTGTATTGGGATCAAAATCAGGCTTGCTGACCATGGCAAGTATTCTTCCGGTCTTAACCTCCGATACGATCACTGCTCCTTTGCATACGCCGATCGAATCGGATGCAACCTTCTGAAGATTGTAATCAAGCGAAGTATATACATCGTTACCGGGATTCTTCTTACCCGCCATATCATTCTCCACTTTCTCAGAGAAAGGTATGTTGGAGTTAAGCAGATAGTAGTTCTCCGCGGCTTCTATGCCGGACTTACCCTTAGTTGAGAATCCGACGGAATGTGCGAAAAGATTGCCGTAAGGATATTGTCTTACTTCTTTGCCCTGTTCATTCTTAACAGTCTGTGCCAATACCTTGCCGCCTCTGTCATAAATGGTTCCTCTGATATTCTCTGCAGCAAGAAGCTTCTGCCTTGAGTTATATGAGTTGGTAATAAGAACCTGTTCATGTGTACCCACATATATGCACAGATATATGATCATAGCAAGATATGCAGCCAAGAACGTTCCTACCGTTATCCATGTCTCTACGGTTCGTGCCTTACGTACGGCCGGCTCATAGGCTTCATCGTCTTCTTCGTAATCATAGTCTCTGCCTGCAACATGTTTACGCGCGGCCATATATTCCTTGTATTCATTTTCACGATGTTTAATGATCACACTTTCAACTGCGTAGAATATGATCACGCTTGCAAGTACACTGGTTCCTCCATAGCTTACAAAAGGAAGCGTAACTCCGGTTAAAGGAATGAACTTAATACCGCCGCCGACGGTTAAGAACACCTGGAATATATACAGAACGCCGAATCCGCCTGCCAATAATCTGGCAAATCTTCCCTCCGCATTCATGCACGTACGCATCATTATGATGAAGCTTGATAAGCATACAAGCAGCATGCAAACTGCAAATACGGTACCCATCTCTTCGGCTACAGCCGAGAAGATGAAGTCGGATTCAACGAAGGGAATATCTCCCGGTATGCCTTTGCTTAGTCCCGTACCGAAGAAATTACCGTGTCCCAATGCAAATAATGACTGAGATATCTGATATCCCTGATTATCAATTGTTGTGAAGGGATCTCTGAATGCCTGGATTCTTACCTGGACATGTCTGAATACCTTATAAGATAATAATGCACCCGCTACCCCAGTTAGCAATCCGGCTCCTAAGAAGATATAGCTTCTGGTTGCAATAAACAGCACACATATATAAGTTATGAAGAATATAAGTGCACTTCCTAAATCTCTTGAGAAGACAAGAATAAGAACATGAGTTGCCGCAACGGCTGTTGCCACACATATATCTACAAAGCTCTTGGCCTTGCCAAGCATAGCCGCTATACAGAATACATAGAGGATCTTAACAAGTTCCGAAGGTTGGAATGTTATTCCACCGATTGTATAACTTATCTTACTTCCATGGGTAGCCTGTCCTAAGATAAGAACCGTAAGTAACAGTATCAGGCCGATTCCCGCATATACATAACTTATGTCCTTAAGTCCCGGAATCTTTCTGATGATAAAGGGTACAAACATTCCGATGATAAGAGAGAGCGCCACTATAGCGAACTGCTTGATCGCCTTATCGAAATCAAGTCGGCTTAGAATAATGAATCCTATGCTTAATAACAGCGCCATATTGTTAATAAGCGCTTTGTTTATATTGGGATATATCGTATTGGATAAGACGATGCAGCCGAATATGACTACCTGCACAAAAAGCCCGAAGAAAGCATAATCAAGCTTACCCGTCTTAAGACACAGAGTTGAATAACCTATTGCCTGAATCAATAAGATGAATATTCCCTGTCTTATAAATATTCCGCCGCATTTATGATCCTTCTCACCTTTGGCTTCATACAGGACGCATTCAAGAACATATAACACCATAAATGCAAGCATTATATATTTGGACAATTCAGTATAAGCGTATAACATCAGATGGCTCCCTTTTCCATATGTCCGGCTGTGTATTCTCCATCGGGCATATTGCTTCCTTCCCCTTTATAGAATTCCAATACGGTCCTTGCCGCATCAGCTCTCTCATCAGTCAGATCTATTCTTAATCTGCCTATTCCCATTTCTTTAATCTCATGCAACTTCTTATGATACGAAGTGTATACGGCATTATATATTTCATTGAAACAGTGTATACAATTGGCATACACAGGCTCTTTCTTGCCGTATCTGTCCTTAAGCGGAGTTATGAATCCGTTTGCGGAGTTATTGCACTTTCCGTATGTCTTAAGCAAACAATTAGCGCTTACCATAAGCGGTATTCTGCCATAGACAACCATATTAAGCTTATGGGCTTCAGTTCCCATAATCTCATCCTTAACCTCATACAGGCTGCACTCAAGGGGCAGCGTCACTTCATCGGAATAATGCAATACAGTATTAAGCGCATGCTTATTCCATACATATATGCTGTGGTCTGTTACAAGATTAAGATTGCTTATTCCTCTTCCCTTAATACAGTTAAGTTGCTCAAGGTTCTTGATCAATATACCTTCTATATTGCAGTCTCTGACATTCTTCTTATCTTCGATAAATCCAAAGAACGACTCCATATATTCATCGGATCTGCTTCTGTATATTCTGGGCAGAGTCATATATATGTTAACACATGTGCTGTGACTTATCGCTTTAATCAGTTCATCCGAAGTTAATTTACCGCTATATATAAGATCATAAGGAATATAGATTCTCTCAGGTGTAACATCGGCGCCTAATACGGCATATAACTGCTCTGCGCTCATAACGGATACATCAACAGCAACCTTGGATGCAGTCACTCCGGCGTTACAATCCGAACATTTGCCTGAAACATCCGAAATATTCTCTGATTCGGGTAAATCTTCATCACCAGGCATTAAAGCATCCGCAGTCCTTAAATATGGTGTAAGTCTAACCTTAGTAAGTTCATCTATCGCTCTTCTTCTGAGTTCATTTAATGCTACGACAGGAAGGAAGCAATTATCATCCATATCGATATCACACTCGGTGATCACATAAGGAGTTCCACCGGTCTTACGGATTCTTGACTCCGTATCTTCCGCAGTTGCAGGCCTTCCCGTGGCCTCTTCCACCACATCTCCGGTTACCGTTACACTGACATTATTGTCATATATAAGTGTAAGTGATGACGGTTGTTTCACGTGAAATAGAGCTTTAGCCCTTATGGACATTCTTATATCCGCTTCATCCCTCCACTTCTTAAGCTTATCCTCGGTATTCGCATCAGGTCCTATATACGAAGGGCTTCCCATGGATACCATATCAGCACTGTTATGAACATAGAGATAACTTGAAGAATGTCCGCCCCGAAGGTAAAGTCCGCTTAATTCATCGTTAATAACCTCAGTTGTCGTTTTTTTGCCCGTGGTAACATATTCATCGATCAAACGTCTGTATAACTTTGTGACACCCGTGACATATTCAGGACTCTTAAGTCTTCCTTCTATCTTGAATGAATCAATCCCCGCATCAATAAGTGCAGGTATATCCTCAGCAAGACACATATCTGTAAGGCTGAGGGGATAATCCGAACCGTTATATGGAAGCCTGCAAGGGCCGGCACATCTGCCTCTGTTGCCGCTTCGACCGCCTAAGAACGAGCTGAACAAACAGGCGCCCGAATAGGAATAACACATCGCACCGTGAATAAATACCTCTAACTCCAGGCCTGTATTATTCTTGATCGCTTCTATTTCCTTAAGACTTAACTCTCTGGCCGTAACCACGCGACATATGCCCATTGATTTAAGAAGCTTAGCACTGTGAGTATGCGTAACAGTCATCTGTGTGCTGGCATGAAGAGGCAGTCCCGGAAATCTTTCTTGTAAATATGTGATAAGTCCAATATCCTGGATGATGATTCCGTCAAGACCTGCCTTATACAGAGGCTTAACATAGTTGTATATATCCTTCCATTCCCTCTCTTTGATCAAGGTGTTGAGGGTTAAATATATACGTCTGTTGTATGTATGAGCGTAATCAAGCGCGCTTATCAGTTCTTCATCCGAGAAATTCTCCGCACTTGCCCTGGCTCCGAATCTACGGCCCGCAAGATACACGGCATCAGCTCCGGCAATAACCGCAGCCTTAAGGCATTCCATATTTCCCGCAGGTGATAGAAGTTCAGTCATCCCCAATGTTTCCTCACTATACAAAGAGGGAATCCATATGATTCCCTCCGTTAGAATTATTTGATTAACAACAATATATTATGACTTCTTAAGGCCCTTAAGTTCAGTCTCAAGTCTTATTATCTTCTTATCCTTCTCATTGATCTCATCTCTTAAGATCTTAGTGCTCTTATCCATATTCTCAAGCTTCATCTGTGCATTTACAAGATCGTGCTTAAGATCATATAATTCCTTCTCCTTGGCAGCCATCTCATCCTTCATGGCCTCGGTCTTGGCTAACTCCTTGAAATAATCATCCGCAATATTAAGCTGCATCAGAATATTCTGATTCTCGAAATTAGCCCGTCTGAATCCCTCAACCTGTGCGAATTCATTGAACTTGCCGTTAATATATGAGGCTACCTTCTGTATATATTCTTCGCTCTCCTGACCGCTTATCGTATATACCTTGCCGCCGATTATAACTTCAACATCACTCTTCAATGCCATAGTTTTACTCCCACTCTCCACTCACACACATGCGCACAACATCTTGTGTCTGAACTATTCTGTCGGCACAACATACATTATACCCACAACAATATATAAATGCAAGCCTTATTGTACTATGCCCAGATGCCTATAAGCCTCTTCCGTAACGCATCTTCCCTTGGGTGTTCTGTTAAGGAAGCCGTTCATAAGCAGGAAAGGTTCATACACATCCTCTATGGTTCCCGAATCTTCTCCGATCGTGGCAGCCAATGTATCAAGACCTACCGGACCGCCCGAGAATTTATCTATGATTGTTGTAAGAATATTTCTGTCTGTCTTATCAAGTCCGAGAGAATCAACTTCTAAGATATTGAGTACTTCGGATGCAACATCCTCAGTTATAACTCCGTCGTATTTAACCTGAGCGTAATCCCTGACTCTTTTAAGAAGTCTGTTGGCAATACGCGGCGTCCCGCGGCTTCTCCTTGCCATCTCATATGCGCCCTTATCATCGATATCGATACCGAGCCTGTCAGCCGAATTAACGATAATGGTCTTAAGTTCCTTAGGATTATAGAACTCCAGCTTATGGATCATTCCGAACCTATCACGAAGCGGTGCCGTAAGCATTCCGGCTCTTGTGGTTGCACCAATCAATGTAAAATGCGCAAGCTTAAGTCTGTAGCTTCTCGCATCCGGTCCAACACCCGTAACAACATCTATGGCATAGTCTTCCATCGCCGGATATAACACTTCCTCAACCTGTCTGTTAAGTCTGTGTATCTCATCGATAAACAATATATCGCCGTCTCTTAGCTTACTTAATATGGCCGCAAGTTCACCCGGTTTCTCTATTGCAGGACCTGATGTGATCTTGATATTTACACTCATCTCATTGGCCAATATGCAGGCAAGTGTAGTCTTACCAAGTCCGGGAGGTCCGTACAGAAGCACGTGATCAAGGCTTTCACCTCGCTTCGATGCCGCATCTATGTAGATCTTCATCGACTCCTTGATCTTCTCCTGGCCTATATAGTCCTTAAGAAACTGAGGTCTTAATATATTCTCGTTTTTGACATCATCGGCCTGAACCGATGTATTAAGTATCTTACGTTCCATGGTCTTAATGAGCAACTGACATTACCTGAGGCAATAAACTCCTTGGTCTGTAACAGCTCTCTTACTTGGCGTTGATATAATTAACAAGGCCCTCTGCATCAATGATCTTCTGCATGAATTCAGGGAAGGGCTGTCCCTTAAATGATGTACCCTTGGTCACATTGGTGATGATACCGCTGTCGAAATCAACAGTTACCTCATCGCCGTCATTTATTCCAGCAACAGCCTCGGGACATTCTATGATAGGAAGGCCGATATTGATCGCATTTCTGTAGAATATTCTGGCGAAAGTCTCAGCTATTACACAGCTTATACCGCATGCCTTAATGGCAATGGGTGCATGCTCTCTTGATGAGCCGCAGCCGAAGTTCTTCTCAGCCACCATAATATCACCGGGCTCTAACTTGCTTAAGAAATCCTTATCAAGGTCCTCCATACAATGTGTAGCAAGTTCCTTAGGATCCGAACTGTTAAGATACCTTGCGGGTATTATAACGTCCGTATCAACATTATCTCCGTATTTGATCACCTTACCGTGTGCGTTATTCATATATTAATCTCCTGTTTTCTATACTGTCTCGGGGTCTGCTATCTTACCTGCAATGGCACTTGCCGCAGCTACTGCGGGAGACGCCAGATATATCTCACTGCTTATATGTCCCATACGTCCTACGAAGTTACGGTTAGTTGTTGAGACACATCTCTCATTCTCAGCAAGGATACCCATATATCCGCCAAGACAAGGTCCGCATGTGGGTGTTGATACAACACCGCCCGCTTCTATGAATGTACGGATAAGTCCTTCTTCCATTGCATCCAGATATATCTTCTGTGTGCCAGGGATAACGATAAGTCTCATTCCCTCAGCAACCTTCTTACCCTTAAGTATTGAAGCCGCGATTCTAAGGTCATCCATACGACCGTTTGTACAAGAACCGATAACCACCTGATCTATTGCAAGATCATCCTTAACTGCCTCATCGATTGTCTTGGTATTCTCTGGCAGATGAGGATAAGCAACAGTAGGGCGAAGTGCAGAGAGGTCTATCTCTATAACTTCATCATATATAGCATCAGCATCAGCCTCGTATATAACAGGCTGTCTGTTGCTGTGTTCCTTAATGTATTCAAGGCAGAGATCATCAACCGGGAATATACCGTTCTTACCGCCTGCTTCAATAGCCATATTGGCAATCGTAAATCTATCGTCCATGGTAAGATACTGTATTCCGTCTCCGGTAAATTCCATAGACTTATACAGCGCACCGTCCACGCCGATCTTGCCAATGATATGAAGGATAATATCCTTACCGCTTACCCACTTGGCAGGCTTATTCTTAAGTACGAACTTAATAGCCGAAGGTACCTTAAACCATGCCATACCCGTAGCCATACCTGCAGCCATATCAGTGCTTCCCACACCTGTTGAGAATGCACCAACTGCACCGTATGTACATGTATGCGAATCGGCACCGATGATCACATCACCGGCTACAGTCAAGCCTTTCTCAGGTAATAGCGCATGCTCAATACCCATCTGGCCCACTTCGAAATAATTGGTGATATCGTTCTTCTTGGCAAACTCTCTGACGCACTTACAATGCTCTGCAGACTTAATATCCTTATTAGGCACGAAATGGTCAGGAACGAGTGCGATCTTGTCTTTGTCAAACACTCCGTTTACCTTCATCTTGTCCATCTCATGAATAGCCACAGGCGAAGTAATGTCATTACCAAGCACCAAATCAAGCTTAGCCTCTATCAACTGTCCTGCCTCAACGCTTGCAAGATTCGCATGCGCAGCCAGGATCTTCTGTGTCATTGTCATTCCCATTACTCATATCCTCCGTACAATCTAATCATCTTATATACTATACAACAAGCCCTCTTCTTTGACAATCGCTTTGGCATGTAAGCCACAGAAAGTTTGGCATTTGTGCCGCAAGAAAGGAGTTCCAAGCGGAACTCCTTTCTTAAGTGTCTGTACCTTGTTAAATAAGCCCTAAACCGTATACTGCGAAAGATCTGAATTGATCTCATCGGAATACTTATTAAGGTTTTCAGAGATATTGGTGATATTCTCAGTCTCCGTGCGAAGCTTGTTGCTCTCTGATACAATCTCACTGCTAAGACCAAGAACTTCATTAATACTTGAAGCCTGCTCCTGCGTAATAGCCGCATTATTGGTAGCGACATCATTGATCTTCTCGATACCGCTTGCAATCTCAGAGATACCGTCCGTAGCCTTGGCAACATCACTGTAGATCTTATCAAATGACTCATTGGCCTCAGCCACACCGGTCATACATGTTTCCATATCCTTAACACATATCTCAGCCTTGTGGTTGATATCGGTAATATTCTTGGTGATACCCTCAACAAGTCTTCTGATTGTATCGGTTGCTTCAGATGACTGATTAGCCAGAACACCGACCTCGGAAGCAACGACTGCAAATCCCTTACCCATCTCACCTGCTCTTGCAGCCTCTATCGAAGCATTAAGCGACAGAAGATTGGTCTGCTCTGACAGAGCATTGATTGTATCGGTGATACCCGTGATCTCTTCGATGGACTTGGCCGTTTCTCTGATAAGAGCCGTAAGTTCACCTATGGTCTCATCAAGTGTGGTGACATTTCTTGTCATGCTCTCCATCTCATCTCTTCCCTTAGAAGAAGCTTCAAGGGTCTCATCACATAATACTCTTACATCTTCTGCATTCTGGGCCAACTGGCTTGATGTACCCGCAAGTTCTGTAGCTGCATGTGCGATCTCTTCAATGGAGATATTCATATCGCTAAGGGTAGTATTGAGTTTCTCAATAGACTCACCCTGGTTGCTGTTGGCATCAGAGAGAATATGCGAAATATCGAAACACTCTCCTGCCCTGCTGTTCATCGCACCTGAAATACTTGAGAGGCTGTTAAGTGTATTCCTCATCTTCTCTATGTATTCATTAAGGCTCTCTGACAGAGTAGTGATCTCGTTATTGCCCTCAGGAACGATCTTAACAGTAAAGTCACCCTTACTGATATCAGTGATACGCTCCGTAACGGTTGTAACAGGGTTGATAGCCTTGCTGATGATAATATATATAAGTATCGAAATGATTGCGATAAGTATTATGGCACTTACAAACGTCACGAACATAACGCGCAATATCATATTGCTTAAAAGAGATGTAGGAACGGCGCAAACTACAGCCCATGAAGTACCTTCAATATCTGTTGCCGTATACATATAGGTTCCCGTTGAAGTCTTGGAATTAACAACCTTATCTCCACCTGCCTCAGCGCTCATATTAAGAGAATCAAATATCGGTGCAAGACCTGCGGCAACGGGATCTGTAGTATCCGCAAGTGTCTGTCCCACACTCTCTGTTATATTACTGATTAGTATGTCTTTGGATTCTTTGTTGATTATGTAGTACTTGGCATCCGGAGATAAAGAATCAAACGACGCCACTTTCTCGGCAACCTTATCGAAATTGATATCGCTGCTTAATACCACATTATCCTTGATCATTATGGCACAAGCCAAACAGGTCTTACCTGTAGATGCATCCACATAAGGCTCAGAAGAATATATCTGACCGCCTGCAGCGAGAGCGCCCTGATACCACGGTCTGTCCGTAAATACAAATGTATCATCCGGAATCCATCCGGAACCGTCCAAGAACTTACCGGTATCACCATACGCCATATATATATCCTGAGAATCAGGATCAAGTTCGGTCAGTTTAAGAAGCATCGCAAGCGCTTCATCATATGATAACTCCGGTGTATTACGAAGAATATCAGCCGTCTGTTCTACTCTCTCTCCTATGTTGCTCCACCAGCTCTGAATCTCATTCGCATAGGTTGCAGATTCTCTTGCAAGGATGTTATTCGTCAAGGACTGAATATTATCCGACGCAAGCTTGATACTTATCTGCGTGATGATCACTATTACGATCGCCACAATAAGAATTATTGTACTTAGCAGAGATTTCTTGAGAGATTTTCTTTTATTTCCCTTCATCAGTTCTTCTACCTCCTCATAAAACTAGTTGAATTGACTGACAATACATATATATTACCACATTTGTGCAACAAATGTAATGGATTAAAGATATCCGAATAAGAAAACAGCGACTTACTCATTCGTCCTCCGAGTGCCTTACGCCCGGGGCGAACTGTCCAAGTCGCCGTTTCTTATAATCTATATGATATTTATACGTTTTCTTTCGCCTTCTCAAGCGATTCTATAACTCTGTCACACCATGCATCGAATTCAGGATCTTCCTTCTGACATTCATCGGGATGCGTGAGTATATAATCAAGAGCAATACGCACACCCATATCGAATCTGACATTTGTGGCCATATCAGGAACCGCTCTTTTAAGCTTGGTATTATCAAATACCACGGATACGGATTTATCACCCTTAAGAGATCCGGTGAAATCATATCCGTATTTATCACCCACGGCAATCAGATAATCCGTTGCCACATGATAAGCATTAAGCTTAACGCCAAGTGCATCAGCTATGGTCTGGTATATCTGATCCCATGTAAGAGTCTCATCCGATGTTATCTGGAATGCTTCACCTATTGCCGCTCTGTTACCCATAAGGCCTGTAAATCCTATGGCAAAATCAGCATTCCATGTAAGAGTCCATAGGCTGGAACCGTCACCCTGGATGATTACGGGCTTGCCCTCCTGCATTCTCTTAATCACCTGATAGAAGCCGTTCTTACCGTGAACACCAAGGGGAACATTTCGCTCATCATAAGTATGACTCGGTCTTACAATAGTCACCGGGAAGGCGTCTTCTCTGTACTTCTGCATAAGATATTCTTCGCATTCAATCTTATCTCTTGAGTATTGCCAATAAGGATTAGCTAGTGCCGTTCCCTCGGTAATGGTATATCTTGCGGTCGGCTTATGATATGCGGAAGCAGAACTAATATAGATATACTGCTTGGTCTTACCTTCAAACAGCCTTACATCTCTCTTAACCTGATCAGCAGTAAATCCTATGAACTCACATACGGCATCAAATGTCGCATCACCTAACTTATCAAGCACAGCCTTTTCATCATTAATATCCGCCGCTATCTGCTTAACGCCTTCAGGTAATACACTCGACCTGTTACCACGATTTAACACCCATACTTCCCAGTTAAGTTCATTAACAAGTCTCTTAACAACAGCGGTACTGATGGTTCCTGTTCCTCCTATAAAAAGTGCTCTTTTCTTCATGTAACTCCCTCCATACGACAGGCTAAACAAGGTTTCTTGCCTTCATCTCATTTGCAATTTTCTCATATTCTGGAAGTGATATTCCGTACTGCTTGCCAAGCCTTACAACTTCATATATAAGGCCGTCTATTTCTGATTTACGGTCTGCATATACATCACGCTGCATGGATGTTGTAGTATCATCTGCAAGATCATTAAGGATCTTAAGGTTACGTTCTGCCAGATCCTCTTCAAACTTAATACCCATTGCAGTACCGAGCTGCTCAACCTCCTTAACAAGATTAACAAAGCAGTCTCTGCATTCACCGGGTTTCTTGATATCTCCCGCAGCCACGTTATAATACAGTCCGCATGCTCCGGCTGCAGATACATATGAGAATTTAACAAGTGCATCACGTGTGATGTTATCAGATAATACTCCGTCTATACCACAATGCTTAAGATCTTCTGCAACAATCTCAAGTTCGGATCTGTAATCTGCCTTATCCCTTACTCCGAATACAACTCTAAGGATATCTCCGTTCATACGTATGCATCCCGGATGATCGATCTGTGCCGCAACATATATACATCCGTCCGTCACAAGCACTCCCGGGATCTTGTCTGCAAGATATCTTCCCGTACTGAATATATTAAGTATCGGAATTATAATTGTATGTTTTCCTGACACTCGTGTCAGGAATGGTATTATCTCATCTATTGAATACCCCTTAACACATACGAATATGACATCGGGAGTTTCATTGTATTCATCCATATTAAATGCTTTGACAGGACCTGCAACGAACTCATCATTTGGTCTGATTACCTTAAGGCCTTTGTCTCTCATCGCCTTAAGATGTTCACCACGCGCGATGATCGTTACATCCATGCCTTCCCTTGCCATATATGCGCCGATGGAACCGCCTGTTCCGCCTGCTCCTACAACCAGATATTTCATATACTCAATCTCCTTTTTTATTGCATTATCTGCATCAGATCAACACTCTTTTTCATGTTCTGCTTACGTATTCGCCATAATTTGCTGCTGTTAAATACGAATCTTATCGCTTCATCCGCAACAACAAGTTCAAATATCTCAAGTATTCCCATATGCAGCACCATTACCATAAACGAACTCAATCCGATAATAAATGCTGTTCCGAACAATTGTGTCTTAAGCATCCACGAAGGCTCGCCGTATCCCTTGATACCCGAACCGAAGATGATATTGCCGCCCTTGGGGAACAAGTCGATTCCCACAATAAGAAGATACATCGGTGCTATTGCAAGTACTGTCTCATCCGTTGTGAACATCCCAAGGATCTGTCTCGGGAATAAGATAAAGAGCAGCAGATTCACGGCAGATATGCACACACATAAGAATGAGGAACTCATAACAACTTCCCATACGCCTGCCGTATTCTTCTTACCTGTCTCAAATCCGGATAATGTTAGTGTTGCCGTACCTATCGAACCAACCAATACTACCGCGATAAGCTCAACACCGAACACAATGGCATGTATTCCTGCAGCCTCAATTGATACCTTATTAAGCATTATCAACAGATACAGATTGCCCAGATTCCATGCGAAATCTTCGCATGCTGCAGGTGCTCCCATCTTGATGGATTCCAAATACGGGGCAACCTTAGCCTTAAGTATCTGACCAAATGTCGGCTTAAGCACAAGTTCCTTATCTCTAAGCACATATATAAGAACTATCAAATCTCCGACAAATTCAGCTATTGTTGTAGCAATGGCCGCACCCTTTACTCCCATTGCAGGGAACCCGAAGTGTCCGAATATCATCGCATAATCAAGTACTACATTGATAAGCGACCTCGATACACCGTACCATATCATTATCTTGGTCTTCTGGCTGACTTCAAGCAGACAGCTTATGGATGCTCCGATACCTGTGAATATGAATACCGGCGAGAATATCATCGCATATTCGATACTCATATCTATGATGCTTGCATCAACTCCTGTTATTCCGAATGCAAATCTCGGACACAAAAGCCAGAATAGGAACAGTCCGACACCGAATACATTATTATATTTAAATAAAGCCGACAGCAGAGTCTTGGCTCTGTCTGTCTCATTGGCGCCGTACGCCTGACTTACAAGTATCGTGGATCCGGTAGTAAGTGCAAATATAACACTCATCGTAGTCCACATCGGAGTGGACGCATTACCCACGGCACTCATGCTCTCAATCGAGAGTCTTCCGATAAATATCCTGTCGATCATCATCTGCAGTTCCGATATCAGATTCGACAACATGATCGGAACGGCGATCAACAGGATTTTCTTAATATATTCCCTTTTTACGCTTTTCATATTTCCTCACATTCCACGCAGTGTATTACACCGGTGCAATGTTTCTACAACTCTCGCAACGCCATTGTCACCAGGTCTTCTGCGCTTAAATCTTCATTAATTTCTACTTTGTTAATTGCTTTCATCGCTTCGGATGCACTGTAGCCCAGGGCTGTAAGCACTTCCGTCGCCTCTGCTTTAACCCCTGTGGCAACGTTCGCCCCACTCTTAGTCTTACCTCCATCGCTAACTACACCGGCAAGTACATCATTAGTACTCACCTTGTCCTTAAGATCAAGGATGATCCTGGCCGCAGTCTTAGCTCCTATTCCCGGCAGCTTACTAAGCATCTTGGAATCCTGCGCGATTATCGCAACCTCAATATCCTCAACACTTGCACCGGATAACACTCCCATTGCTCCTTTAGGTCCCACACCGCTTACAGTAAGGAGCAATTTAAAAAATGCAAGAGACTGAGCATCCAAGAATCCGTACAGCCATATAGCATCCTCACGAACACTCGTATACGTATATACCTTAAGTTCATCTCCGGGTATCAACTCACTGATATCTCTTCCGGACATGATAATGTTATACCCGATCCCGTTCGTCTCCAGTACAATACTGTCACTGCCTATCTGTGCAACTCTTCCAATAAAATACGCGTACATTGTTTTCCCTTTACAAAACAACAGTGGCGGGCATGAATATGTATTGTACAAGCAGACAATATGGAACCGTCGGCACTTAGGTGCCGTTACGGTGGAATCTTAGCGAAAGCGTGTCTGCGTTACAATATATATTTATACCCGCCACGTGGTAATGTTACTAAAGTAAATTCTGCAACCTAGTTATTGATAAGCTTGTCATCCTCATTGTTCCAGCTGTAGAGCTTACGAACTTCCTCACCGACCTTCTCAGCGGGATGCTCGCTCGCAAGCTTTCTCATAGCCTTGAAGTGAACCTGCTTACCTGCGGGTGACATATCAAGCAGGAAGTCCTTAGCGAATGCACCGCTCTGGATGTCTGCTAAGATCTGCTTCATTGCCTTCTTGGTATCATCTGTAATGATCTTGGGTCCTGTAATATAATCGCCGTACTCAGCGGTATTTGATATAGAGTATCTCATTCCTGCGAAGCCTGACTGGTAGATAAGATCTACGATAAGCTTCATCTCATGGATGCACTCGAAGTATGCATTTCTGGGGTCATAACCTGCCTCAACCAATGTCTCGAAGCCTGCCTGCATAAGTGCACATACACCGCCGCAGAGAACTGCCTGCTCACCGAAGAGATCTGTCTCAGTCTCTGTACGGAATGTTGTCTCAAGCACACCTGCTCTTGCTCCGCCGATAGCGAGTGCATACGCCAAAGCCTTTTCAAGTGCCTTACCTGTAGCATCCTGATGAACAGCTACAAGACAAGGAACACCCTTACCTGCCTGGTACTCACTTCTTACAGTGTGTCCGGGGCCCTTAGGAGCGATCATTGTAACATCGACATCCTTAGGAGGTGTGATACATCCGAAATGAATATTGAAGCCGTGTGCGAACATAAGCATGTTGCCTGCCTCAAGGTTGGGCTCGATATCCTTCTTATACATATCAGCCTGAAGCTCATCATTGATAAGTATCATGATAATATCTGCCTTCTTAGCAGCCTCAGCTGCCGTATATACCTGAAAGCCCTGTGCCTCAGCCTTCTTCCAGCTCTTAGAGCCCTCGTAAAGACCGATGATAACGTTGCATCCTGACTCCTTGGCATTAAGGGCATGTGCATGTCCCTGGCTGCCGTATCCTATAACTGCGATGGTCTTACCATCGAGTGCCTGCAGATTGCAATCCTGCTGATAATAAATCTTGTTAGCCATTTTCTAACTCCTCCATAATAGTGCGTCATTATTTATATGATTATAGCTTATAGCTTTTATCACCTTAATCAAGCTTCGGATATACGATGTCATCCGTTCCTCTGCGCAGACCCGCAATACCGGTACGTGCAAGTTCAAGTATCTCATATCCATCCAGTAGTTCAAGGAAAGCATCTATCTTGCTCTGCTTACCCGTCATCTCTACGATAAGTCCTTCCTTGGATACATCGATTATATCCGCGCCGAACACATCCGCAAGAGAGCTTACATCCGAACGATCCTTGGGGCCGACCTTAATCTTGATAAGAGCAAGTTCACGATATACGCTGTTCTCAGGCTTAAGCTCTCTGATATCGCATACATCCACAAGCTTACCTAACTGCTTCTCGATCTGATCAAGTATCTCATCATCACCGGCAGCCACAACGGTTATCCTTGTAACTCTCGGATCAGCCGTTACACCGGCAGTAATAGACTCAATATTATATCCGCGTCTGGCGAACAATCCTGATATTCTGTTAAGTACACCGGAAGTATTCTCAACCAGTAACTGAAATACTTTCTTCTTCATTCCACTGCTCATATCTGCTCCAAAAATAAAGATTGCGCCTAAATTTGCACAATCTCTATTCTATCAATATCAATCACTACTGTCAACACATTAGCACATCTATAAGCAATCGCTCATGTCATACATACCTGCAGGCTTTCCGGCAAGGAACTTAGCTGCTGTCACGGCACCCTTGGCGAATATGCTTCTTGAATACGCCGTATGTGACAATGTTATGACTTCATCAAGTCCTGCGAATATAACGTCATGGTCACCTACGATAGAGCCGCCTCTGACAGCCGAGATACCGATCTCATCCGCGGGGCGCTGCATACGTCTGCCGGTTCTGTCATATACATATTCACATTTCTTATCAAGACTCTCATTGATTGCATCCGCAAGTCCGATCGCCGTGCCGCTGGGTGCATCAACCTTCATCCTATGATGCTTCTCGACTATCTCGATATCAAATCCGGCTTCCTTAAGCGCGGGGCTTATCTCCTTAAGCACTTTCATAAGGGTATTGATACCAAGGGACATATTGCCGGATCTTAATATGGGAATAACCTTGGATGCCTCATTAACATCAGACAGCTGCTTGTCAGATAATCCTGTTGTGCACAGTACACAGGGAAGCGACTTCTCCTTGCAGTATTCAAGCAGTCCGTCCACCGCCTCTGAATTGGTGAAATCGATCACAACATCCGCCTTAATATCGCAGTTACGAATATCCTCAAATACCGGATAATCATTCTTCTGTCCGCCGAACTTATCAACTCCGGCAACTATCTTTATATTCTCATCGTCATTTACAACAGATGTTATCATCTGTCCCATACGGCCGTTACAGCCATGCATAATCACATTGATCATTGTATATCTCTCCTGTCTTTAGATTCCTTCCGAACACTTCGTAAGCGATAAGGTTCCCGTACGTGCCACTTCAAGTATACTTATTCCCTTAAGCATCTTAATGAACATTGCAGTTCTTTCCGGAGTATCGCATATCTGTATGACCATGAGAGAATCAGACATATCAACAATTGATGCGCCCATTATCTCACAGTTCTCCATGATATCCCGTCTGTTATTCTTATTGTACTTAACCTTAATAAGCATCATCTCTCTGTTAATACCCTTATTCTCTTCAAAGGTTTTGACCTTGATGACGTCGAGCTTTTTGTTAAGTTGCTTCTCGATCTGTTCAATCGTTCTCTCATCGCCCGAGCTTACGATAGTCATTCTCGATACGCCCGGATCTTCCGTCTCACCGACAGCCAGTGAATCAATATTAAAGTTTCTTCTTGAGAATAATCCGGCTACCTTCATCAGTACGCCCGATCTGTTCTCTACCAATACGGAATATATTCTCTTCATATTCCCTCCTATTTAACCAGATCCATCGGATCGATAATTGCTTCTAAGATGCAGGATTCCTTGGACTTAAGGAATTCATCTATCGCCTTATCGGCATTCTTCATGTTCTCAAGCCTTACATACTTCATTCCGTATGCTTCGGATAATTTATCAAGATCCGGATTGCCTGATAAGTCAACCACCGAATACTTGTCATGATATGTATAATGCTGATACTCGCGGACCATTCCAAGATAATTATTTGTAAGTACCACAACCTTGACAGGAATGTCATGTTGTCTTGCAGTTGCGAATTCACACATGCTCATCTGGAAAGCACCGTCACCGCATACGGCAACAACCTGTCTTTCAGGGCGACGAAGCTTGGCTCCGATGGCAGCAGGAATTGAATAACCCATGGTACCCATTCCACCGGTAGTCATGAACTTACCGTCACGTATACATACATTGTCACAGCTCCATATCTGATTCTGACCCACGTCTGCTATATAGATTGCATCCTTATCCATCGCATGAGACAACTTACCTATAAATACTGCCGGATCCACATACTTAGGATTGGGATTACGTTTAATTGCCATTGTCTTCTTATATCCGTCAAGAGTTTTGATCCATTCCGAATAATCAGCTTCGTATTCCATACTAAGAAGTTCGTCAAATATAGCTCTGGCATCTCCCACAAGCGGTATGTTAGAGCTTGCGTTTTTACCGATCTCGGCAGGATCAACATCGATATGAACAACCACCTTACCCTTAGTTACAAGGTCCGGCTGTGTAACGGATCTGTCCGCAACTGACGCACCTACCATGATTAGAAGGTCTGCCTCATTCATAGCGCGATTGGCATAAGGCTTACCATTATTACCCACCATTCCGTAGCACAACTTATGCTCCGTGGGAACCACGCTTATACCCATCATTGTCGTAACAACGGGGATATTATGCTTCTCTATAAAGCTTAATACCTCATACTTACCTTTACTTAACAGTACACCGCCACCTGCACAGAGAACCGGTCTCTTAGCCTTCTCAAGCTCGTGTATGACCTTCTTCATCTGTACGGCATTACCCTTGACCGTAGGCTTATAGGTACGCATCTCAACGGATTCGGGATACTTAAAGTTCTTAACCGTAGCCTGCTGTACGTCGATGGGAACATCGATAAGCACAGGGCCCTTACGTCCCGTAGAAGCCACATGGAACGCTTCCTTAAATACTCTCGGAATATCCTCGGGATCTCTTATAAGATAAGAATACTTAACAAAGCTTTCGCAGGCTCCTGTAATATCTGCTTCCTGGAAAGCATCGGTTCCGATAAGTTCTCTCTTAACCTGACCGGTGATGCATATAAGCGGAATGCTGTCAGCAAAAGCCGTAGCAATACCGGTGATAAGATTCGTTGCACCGGGGCCTGACGTAACCGCACACACACCGGGCAGTTCATTATTAAAAGCTCTTGTATATCCGCTTGCCGCATGGGCCGCACTCTGTTCGGTACGAACCAAGATACTGCGGATATCGGAGTCTAGTACACTGTTATAGAAAGGAGCGATAGCAACACCGGGATAACCGAATATATCCTTAACTCCTTCTGCCTCAAGGCATTTAACCATTATATCTGCGCCATTCATAATTAAATCTCACTTCCCGGACATTATTCTGTCCTTATATATCTAAAACTTACTGAAGAAATCAGCGAAGGGTTTGACAGTCGCATCAAGGTTCTTAATAGCATTGTTAAGTGAATCAAAGTCTACCTTCTGTATGGACTGTACCACATCGTTAAGGTCCGTTCCTGCGGTTTCAACGAAATCGGACAGATCCTTCATTGTATCCTCTGCCTGACCTATAGCCGAATTAGCTTCGACGACGGCTTCATTGACGCCGTCAAGCGTGACTCGGACGGCTTCAAGAGTCTTAAGTAATGACGGGACGACACACAGTACTGCAATAACAAAGACTAGCATAAGAATCGAGGTAATTCTTGTATACATAAGCGTCTTCTTCTGCATCTTCTTAAGTTCACCCAGAAGATCGGTCTGTAGTTCCTCATTCTTCTCAACGCTTACCGAACTGTAATTGTCGTTATTGTTCATAAGTTTGTTCTCTTCAGCCATCTTAACGTCCCTCCATAATGTATGATTATATCATAATATACCCAATAAACGCTTACACGTCTTAACACAGTCAGCGGCATCCGTTGAATATCCGTCAGCCCCAATCTCATCAGCATATTCCTGTGTAGTTACGGCTCCGCCGATTATTATCTTGGCATTGCATCCTGCGGCTTTAGTTGCCTTGACCACTTCATCCATCTCACGCATTGTTGTGGTCATAAGTGCGGATAAAGCGATTATCTCGGCATTCTCCTTAATAGCCGTATTGATGATAAGATCTCTGTCCACATCCTTACCTAAGTCTATGACATTAAATCCGTAGTTCTTAAGCATGAGGGATACAAGATTCTTGCCTATATCGTGGATATCTCCCGCAACAGTTGCTATCACAACCGTATGCTTCTCTGAATCATCTGCATCAGCTGCAAGAAGCGGTTCAAGTACCTCAATGGCAGTCTTCATTGTCTCAGCAGAGTTGATAAGCTGCGGCAGGAAGTACTTGCCCTGTTCGAAGAGATCACCCACTTCATTGATGGCAGCTATAAGCACTTCGCTAAGCAGGCTCTGAGGCTGTTCTCCGGCATCAAGGCACTTTAAGACAGTAGCCTGTACCGTATTCTTCTTACCCTTAAGCACCGCATTCTTAAGTTCATCTCTGGGGCTTGCATCTGCCAGGGGAGTTCCTGAAGATGCAGTTGCTCCTCCTTTGCCCGTAGCGGCAGCGGCCTGACCCACGGTTGGTGCTGCGGTAAGAAGTCCTGCTTCCTTAAGTTCATCTATTCTCTCTATGTACTTAAGATCTGCACCCGGACGGGCCTTAAGGATATTGCAGGCGTATGCTATGTTCATAAGCATCACCTGATTAGGATTGGCTATAGCCATTGTTGCGCCGGCCTCTATTGCCATCGCAAGAAAGGCCGCATTGATATAACTTCTTTCCGGAAGCCCGAAGGATATATTACTTAGTCCGCAAGTCGTTGCATAGCCGTTTTGCTTACAGTATCTGAACGTCTCTAATGTCTCAACACCGCCTAATGGATTGGCTCCGACAGTATTGACAAGTCCGTCGACAACGATATCCCGCTTGGTAAATCCCATCTTATGAGCTCGTTCGCTCACCTTGCCTATGATATCAATCTTCTCACCAAGGCTCTTTGGCAATCCCTCATCGGATAACGGCAGTAAGATAAAGGCCGCTCCGTACTTCTTCGCGATCGGAAGAAGTGCATCTATCTTCTTGGATTCATAAGATATCGAATTGATGAGTGCACGACCCGGATATCTCCTAAGGGCTGCCTCTATAACATCCACATGAGAAGAATCAATACATAAGGGCAGATTGGTCACGCCCTGCAGTTCATCCACTACTCTTATCATCATGGCCTTCTCATCTATTCCGTCCATACCGAGATTGACATCTAAGATGTTTGCACCGTTCTCTTCCTGTTGCTCTGCAAATTCAGCAATCTTATCGGTGATACCGTTTCTTAGATCTTCCTGAAGAGCCTTCTTACCGGTAGGATTGATACGCTCACCTATAACCATGAAAGAATCATCAAGACTAAACTTAAGAGTCCTTCTCTCACTTGTAAGCTTATACAGATCATCAAGCCCCGTTCTGTCCATAGTAACGGGAGAATAATTCTTATTAACAAGCGCACCGATATAATCGGGATCCGTTCCGCAACATCCGCCGACAATAGTTGCACCCACATCTATAAGAAGCTTCATCTCTTCTGCAAAGTTATCGGGTGTATTGTCATATACGGTAGCACCGGATTCATCAAGTCTCGGGATTCCGGCATTTGGCTTGGCTATTATGGGTAAATGACAGGACTCTGACATGGTCCTTATTATATCGACCATATCTTTAGGTCCGGTGGAACAGTTGGCACCGATCGCATCTATGCCAAGGCTTTCAAGCACTATTGCAGCCGTCTCGGGATCCGTACCGTATAATGTTCTGCCGTCTTCATTAAATGTAAGCGTTGCAAATATCGGCAGATCGCACGCTTCCTTGGATGCAATCACGGCAGCCCTGGTCTCATTAAGACTCATCATGGTCTCTATAGTAATAAGGTCAACGCCCGCTTCGCATATTGCCTTAACTTGCTGCTTATATACATCCACAAGTTCCTCAAAATCAAGAGGTCCCATGGGCTTAAGCTGAAGTCCGGTCATACTTAGATCAGCGGATATATATACATCTCTGTCTACTGAATCTGCAACAGATCTTGACACCTTAACCAGTGTCTTATTAATCTCATCAAGTTCATTCTCAAGTCCGAACTCGGCGAGTTTGATTCTGTTTGCCGTAAATGTAGGGACATACAGAATATCCGTACCTGCATCCACATATTCTTTCTGAAGTTTATACAGAATATCCTGATTCTCTGTAAGCCACTTCTCGGGACACACTCCCTGGGGAAGGCCACGCTTCTGCAGATTGGTACCCATGGCTCCGTCCAAGTACAGCATTCTGTTTTCTTTAAGTAATTCTCTAAATTCCTTCATATTCCAATTCCCGGTAAGAACGCTTGCGTTCTTACAAACCTCCCTTGGCTTGGATCTTCTCCATCGCATCCACGAATACAAGTATCTCAGCTACCGCTTCGTAGAGTTCCGGAGGAATCATCTCTCCGATCTCTAATTTAGACAACGTACCCGCAAGCTTACTGTCCTTATGCACGGGAACATCCGCATTCTTAGCCTCAGCGATGATCTTCTCAGCAAGAAGTCCCTTACCCGTAGCAATGACCTTGGGTGCTTCCGATTCATTGGGATTATACTCAAGCGCTATGGCTGTCTTGTCTTTATCTATTTCTTTCTTCTTGTTCTGCCCGTTATAATATCCGGCCATATATTTGTCCTTATTGGAGTGATTAACTATTGTTCCTCATCCACAGAATCATCCGTAACCGGATCAAAATCCGTAGCCTCTTCTTCCGTTACGTCAACGCCATCACCTTCGGGTACTTCGCCCTTAAGTATTGACGAAATATATCCGACTCTTTTCATTGCCCTTGAATAATTCTCACTTGCAGCTTCAAATACCGAGTAATCACTCTCGGGATCATCATAGAATTCATGATACATTGACACTGCCTGTTGCATATAAGAATATGCATCATCAGCCAACTGCTCATTACTTGAGAATTGTTTGGGAACTTCTATCTCTGATAATAATTTAAACTGTTCCTCCAGTTGATCAAGACATGCCAGTACATCGCTTGATGCATTCTCAGAAGCGGTATCGATGGATTCCATACGCTCCTTGATTATGCCGATGTTGTTCGTGAAATTATTCATGTTCTCATAATACTTATCGAGTTCCTTGGTCCCCTTACCGCAGCCGGCCATCATAACACAGGATGCGACTACAATTGCGACTGATAAAACGGCCGATCTAAGGCCATGATTCTTACGAATGTCAGAATTAATATTATGCTTAGAATCATTGTTGTTCATATACTTACTCTCCTTTTACAATCAACCTTAAATCTAACACATTTCGGCACTTTTCTCAACATCATACATACAAAAAGGACCGAGATTAAATCCCGGTCCTTTATAACCCTTAATACATACCCGTAAGATATTTATATCTTAGAACTTGCCTGCTGTAGCAGCCTCTTCTACTGATACGGCAACAGAAACTGTCATACCAACCATAGGGTTGTTACCTGCGCCGATAAGTCCCATCATCTCAACGTGAGCGGGAACTGGATGCTACTGAGAAGTACTTCTTACCCTGCTCGATACATTCTTTCTTGTATGTACCTGCAACAGGATGCTGGAATCTTGTAGGGTTAGTAGAGTTACCTGTGATAGATACGTCTACGCCTTCCTTATGCATGATTGCAACACCTTCGCAAACATCGTTTGCACCGTAGCAGTTAACCTTAGCTCTTAAGCCCTCAGAATAAGCGATTCTGTTAACTTCCTTAACTGTGTTTGTGTAAGGATCGTACTCTGTCTCTACGAATGTGAATCCGTTGATACGAGAGATGATCTGTGCAGCGTCCTTACCAAGACCGTTAAGAATAACTCTAAGAGGCTTCTGACGAACCTTATTAGCCTTCTCTGCGATACCTATAGCGCCCTCTGCAGCCGCGAATGACTCGTGACCTGCAAGGAATGCGAAACACTCTGTCTCTTCCTCAAGAAGCATCTTACCTAAGTTACCGTGGCCAAGACCAACCTTACGTGTATCTGCAACAGATCCGGGGATACAGAAAGCCTGAAGTCCCTCACCTATAGCTGCAGCTGCCTCTGAAGCCTTACGGCAATTCTTCTTGATTGCAATAGCAGCACCTACTGTATATGCCCAGCATGCATTCTCGAAGCATATAGGCTGGATTCCCTTGATCATGTCATATACGTTAAGGCCTGCGTCCTTGGTTATCTTCTCTGCTTCTTCGATAGAGGAGATACCATAGCTGTTTAATACCGAATTGATCTTATCAATACGTCTTTCATATGATTCAAATAATGCCATTGTATTATCCTCCTATCCTATTCCTTTCTCGGATCGATTATCTTAACTGCTTCGTCTACGCGACCATACTGGCCCTTAGCCTTCTCCCATGCAGTGTTGGGATCATCGCCCTTCTTGATGAAGTCAGTCATCTTACCGAGACTTACGAACTGATAACCGATTATCTGGTCATCTTTGTCAAGTGCGATACCTGTTACATAGCCCTCAGCCATCTCAAGGTATCTGGGACCCTTCTTAAGAGTACCGTACATTGTACCAACCTGTGAACGAAGTCCCTTACCAAGGTCCTCAAGACCTGCACCAACAGGAAGTCCATCCTCAGAGAATGCAGACTGTGAACGTCCGTATACGATCTGTAAGAATAACTCTCTCATAGCTGTATTGATGGCATCACAAACAAGGTCTGTATTAAGTGCCTCAAGAACAGTTCTGCCGGGAAGAATCTCAGCTGCCATAGCTGCTGAATGAGTCATTCCTGAGCAACCGATAGTCTCTACCAAAGCCTCCTGTATAATACCTTCCTTAATGTTGAGGGACAATTTACATGCTCCCTGCTGAGGTGCGCACCAGCCGACACCGTGTGTAAATCCGGAGATATCCTTAACCTCCTTAGCCTTTACCCACTTAGCTTCCTCGGGGATAGGAGCGCATCCGTGGTTGACGCCCTGCGCAACCGGACACATTTCTTCAACTTCTTTTGAATAGATCATGTGTTAACTCCTTTCAATAAAGATAATATATAACCAGTGAATTACTCACTCAGTCACTTTATAATGAACAAATGTCTTAAGGCACTAACCGTCTTAGAGATCCTCAAGCTTTGTTCCGCCGGCCAGTCTGTCTAATTGATCAAGATCATTGACGAAACTGTCCACATCTACGGATATCATTACCGCCCTGCCTCTGTTCTCATATACACCGAACCACGAATACAGATTATAGCACCATTCTCTGTTGGCGAAATTATAATATGACAATGATCCGTTGGCATGTTCATCATCAGGATCCATTGTCTTTAAGGGACAGTTCGCGCAAGGCGATGACTGTCTGCAGAAGGTGGAATAACACAGTTCTCCGATATGTCCGCCTTCTATGCCTTCTTTAGCCTTTTGATTGGCAAATTCAATCTCATTGGTCTCTGAATTGATTATATATATTTTGGCCGGAATATTCTCAAACATCTCAAGTTTTGCCATATTTTCCTTAGCAAATCTCTTCGAGAATGAACTGAAGAAATACGACTTGATCGAGTTCATCTGCTCATCGATGCTGCTTATCTCTTCTTCGGTCATTTTAATCTTATCAACCGACATGTTCTCAAATATGAACGCGCCTCTGAATATATCTCCTTTGCCGGCAAGCGGGAAATACAGGAGCTGATTGATATCCTTATCCTTAAGAGTAAGTCTGACTTCTTCATCAACCCTCTCATCATCTGAGTCAATAAGCGTCAGCGAACTGTATCTTTCGGATATCCTTATCTGCATATCTTCGCGAAGCGCTTTCATTACTTCGCTTTCGGCAGCATATTCAAATCCCGCATTTGCATAGGTTAATTTCTTGCGAGTCACAGGATCTAACTTACCGGGAGCATAGAAATACACTCTTGAAAATCCCAGATATTTACATCCGATCTCAAGAATTGAATTCATGGCGCCCAGTGCATCCTTATCATCGATCAGAAGATTGGAACATATCTGAAGCAAAGTCTTATTAACCGTAAGATCATACAGATTTAATGACTTACATTTCTCATATGACTTTCTGTCAAATACATAGTCATGATACAGTATCTTAGTAAGGGCGGCATCATGAAGCCTCATATTACCCGGTCCCTTGGCCTTGGCCCTGTATAAGGCGCGATAAGCCTTGTTCTTAAGCTCCGCATAATTGATTCCGTGAAGGGGATAAATCGACACTCCCACACCGCAGCTGATGTTCATTCCATCAACAGGCTCCATGCTACCCACGGACTCAAGCACCTTCATGGCAAGGAATTCCACATTACCCAACTCCTTGGCATTACGTGTTAAAATGATATACTCATCGTATCTTAGCTTAACAACTATATCGCTTCCTCTGAAAATCTGACGGAATTTATCACCGATCAACTCAAGAACACGATCGATCCTTTCCTGTCCTATCTGCTCTCTGATCGCATTATAATTATCCAGATTGACTACCAGAATTCCATGAATAACATCATCAATCTCGCTGTTAATGACAGTCTTGATCTGCTCTTCTTCTTTGTATAATTCGTCTTCCAAATAATCCATAACGTTCTCCATCAGTACGATAACCTAACGTTCACTAACCTTGGCCGTGATGCTTCCGTTATCTTTCCAAATATGTAAGGCCGGAATAACACCCCTGACGCAACTTGTCGGATATACATTACTGTTTCTTCCGATCACTGTTCCGGGATTGAGTACCGAATTACATCCTACCTCAACTTCATCTCCAAGCATCGCTCCGAACTTCTTAAGTCCGGTCTTGATATCGCCCTCAGTTGTATGCACATTTACAAGCATCTTATCGCTCTTGACATTGGATGTAATCGAACCTGCGCCCATATGTGCCTTATAACCTAATATACTGTCTCCGACATAGTTATAATGGGGCACCTGAACCTTATTAAAAAGAATAACGTTCTTAAGTTCCGTAGAGTTACCGACCACGGCACCCTTGCCCACGATCGCCGAGCCCCTTATGAAGGCGCAATGTCTGACTTCGGCTTCTTCATCTATTATACACGGGCCGCCTATATATGCACTATCAAATACTTTGGCACTCTTAGCTACCCATATGTCATCACCGCGCTTCTCATAAACGTCAGGATCGAGTGTATTTCCCAATTTTACAATGAATTCTTTGATAAGAGCAAGTGCTTCCCACGGGTATGTTACACCATCAAATATATCTCTTGCAATGGTCTCATCCAAGTTATAGAGATCATTTACCTTTATATCACTCATTTATAATATCCTCTTACTTTGTCAAATGACTGCCTCATTGCGGCACTTGCGGGATTAAGCTTCTTGACATAATCCGTTCTTCTTACAACGAAGTCATTAAGTTTAACCGTATATTCATCACGGCTTACGGTTCCGCCGGCTACTCCTGTAAGACCCTTCTCCCAACTTGCTGTTAGTTTGGGATCAAGTAATGCCTTAATTGAACCGTCCACAACTTCGTATATGATCTCACCAAGCAATGTAGGCGTGATGATCTGTGTCTTCTTATTAAGCGCAAGATACCCATTATTGACAAGTTTCTTAAGAATCTCAGCTCGGGTAGCCGATGTGCCTATTCCGCTTCCCTTAATCTGCTCTCTTAATTCCTCATCTTCAATAAGCTGTCCGGCATTTTCCATCGCCAGAATTATGCTTCCGGAATTGTATCTCTTGGGAGGAGTGGTCTCACCCTCTTTGATCTCCGTACCCTTATGTATAACTTCAGTGTTCTTCTTAATTGTGCTTAGCAGTTCCTTAAGCGTATCATCCGCTTCCTGCTCAACATCTTCCTTATCGGACGGGCCCTGTTCAGCCTCGGGATTAGCAGTATTCTCAGTTGCCCCTGCTTTACCCTTAGCGGCATCTGCAAATGAATACTTCATCACCTTAAGATACCCTTCATCTATTAAGGTCTTATAGCCCGATACGAAGACTTCCGTATCAATCTTGGTCTTAAGTGTAACCTTCTGATATGTGGCACCGGGATAGAATATGCTTAAGAATCTTCTTACTATGATCTCATATACCTTCTTGGCACCTTCCGATAAGCTTCCGTATGTATTAAGCCCTTCACCTGTCGGTATAATCGCATAGTGATCGGTTATCTGTTTATCATCTACAAACCTTGATTTCTTAAGTTTCTCATATTCCTTGGTCTCAATGATATGCTCCACATATGCTTTCATCGAGCCAATATTCTTAAGACCATTAAGGTTCTTGATTATCTCACCCGCGACCGCACTTGATAATACTCGCGCATCGGTTCTGGGATAAGTTGTCAGTTTCTTCTCATACAGTTCCTGGGCTATCTTAAGGGTCTCATCAGGACTTATCTTAAATAGCTTGGAACAGTCATTCTGCAGTTCTGCAAGGTTATATAGAAGCGGAGGTTTCTTAACATTCTTCTTACGCTCTACTTCAATCACCTGCGCCGTATTGCATGCATTTAACTTACCGCATAATTCATCGGCAATTGCCTTATCGTTAAATCCCACCGTCTTATACAGAGCCGGATGTGCGGCAAATGCGCTTGTCTCACTAATTCTCCACTCACCGCTGTATTCGACACCGTCATGTATGAAGGTTGCAATAAGCTTATAGAAGGGAGTCTTGGTAAAATCCCTTATCTCGCGTTCTCTCTTAACAACCATTCCCTGCACACAGGTCATGACTCTTCCGACAGAGATAACACACTTGTCGGTTCCCAAGAAATTCTTAACCGCATAAGAATACTTAAGTGTTAACACACGGGAGAAATTGATACCCATCAAGTAATCTTCTTTGGCTCTTAGATACGCCGCATCCGAGAGATTGTCATATTCCGACATATCCTTGGCTTCATTGATTCCGCGCCTAATCTCATCCTCGGTCTGTGAATCTATCCACACTCTCTTCCATATAATTCGTGGATTATATCCGGCTTCCTGGCGCACGAGCCTCTGTATATATTCACCTTCGCGTCCGGAGTCTCCGGCATTATATATGACATCAATGTCATCTCTATGAAAAAGTGATTTGACTATATCAAATTGTTTACGGACATTATCGATTATCTGATACTTGTATTCGGTCGGAACGAAAGGTATGGTATCAAGCGACCATTTCTTAAGAGCCGGGTCGTATGCATCCGGATAACACATAGTCACCAGATGGCCCACACACCATGTGATCACATAACCGTCGGATTCCATATATCCGTTTTTGTTGGTCATTCTCTCTCCGAGAGCTTCGGCGAATTGTCTTGCGACACTCGGCTTCTCGGTGATTATCAGTTTCTTACCCACTTACAGTTCGTCCAAGGTTATGAGTTTGATATTTTTCTTGCTGCTTACGGCGAAATGTAAACCGTCATCGAATCCGCCCGCCGAGAACAGATATACGTAATCAGGCTTAATCTTGGCCTGCTTGGCACAATACATAAGCCATTCGTAATCATCAAATCTCATCATGGGCTTCTCCCAGTTACACAGAGCTATGAGGGTATGCTCGCCGGCATCTCTGCATACGAAGTCAATCGTACCAGCCTTACCGAGCCATGAACCCATTCTGTCATACTTAATGGGAAGATTGTTAAATGAATTCTGTGTATCAAGATATTCCTTGCATATTGCAGGGAAATACTTAGCCGTATATTTCTTAAGATTAGGGCGAATATGCTCGTTATAGAATTCGGTAGGATCCTTGTATGTGAGCTCATTCTTATAAGGGAAGAGGAACTTATATGAGAAATCCACGTAATTGCAGCAGATATCATACACACCCTTCTGTGTATTCTCTCTTCCTTCGGTATCAACTGAGAACTCCTTGCTTACAAATCCTAGTTCCATAAGGTTCTTGATATATACGGATATCTTCGCTCTTGAGAACTGAGTGTGTGCAAACAGATCGTTAAGCTTATTCTTGCCATTGGCAAGTGCCCACAGGATCGTATTATATACACTTGTCTCACGAAGTTCTCCCGCAACGAAATCTTCACCGTATGTAAGAAGAGGTGCGTTAACATCAAGAATATTATGAATAATATTATCCTTAAAACTCTTATTCTTATCGAAGTACTTCCATAACTTGGGTATTCCGCCAAGGATCGCATAACCCGTAACACACTCATCATACTTAAACTTGGTGAAGTATGTTCTGAAATCGGCAAAGCATAATTCCTTAACCTTAAAGAATCCGGTTATGCCTCTTGCTCTGGGGCCGATCTTGCCGACCATGCTGTTCTCCACCCATTCAATTGATGAGCTTATAAGTATCACGAAATAAGGCTTATCCGCAGTTGATAAGAAATCAAACAGATTATTGGTGAAATCGTTGGAATACTTAAGCAGATACTGGAATTCATCAAATACAAGAATATTCTTATTCTCGCTGTCAGCGAAGTGCTCGGCTATTGCGCCGAATAAATCGCTGTATTCCGGATATTCAGGCAGCTGCAGCGGCAATTTGTCTATATTGCTCCACTGATAGAGTTGTTCTCTCTCATATACCTGCTTACAGTCAAATAAAATATAATCTCCCGAATCCGCAAGAAACTCTCTGGCAAGTGTTGTCTTTCCCACACCGTTTAAGCCGTACATAACCATGACCTGGTTACCGCTTCGTCTTACGTATTCGTTTAATACATTAATCTCCGAATCTCTGCCGATAAGCATTTGCTATACTCTCCTTGATAAAACTACCCAATACTACTTCTTCTGTATATATCCCTGTGCCTTAAGAAGTTCTGCACACAGAACCGCTCCACCCGCGGCACCTCTGACCGTGTTATGTGACAGGCCTACGAACTTATAGTCATACACCTTATCTTCTCTAATACGTCCGATACTTACGCCCATGCCGTGCTCAAAATCAACATCCAGCGTAACCTGAGGTCTGTTATCCTCTTCAAGATACTGGATGAACTGCTTGGGTGCACTGGGAAGATTAAGTTCCTGAGGCACACCCTTATACTCTCTGAGCTTGGCAATAAGCTGCTCCTTCGTAGGCTTCTTTCTGAATTTAACAAATACAGCCGCAGTATGACCGTTAAGTACAGGCACTCTGATACACTGGCATGTGATCACAGGGCTCTCTGCAGGCTTAATCTGACCGTCCTTAATCTCTCCCCAGATTCTTAAGGGCTCCATCTCAGACTTCTCTTCTTCACCGCCGATATAAGGAATTACATTACCTACCATCTCGGGCCAATCCTTAAATGTCTTACCTGCGCCTGAGATTGCCTGATAAGTTGTAGCCACTACCTCATAGGGCTCAAATTCCTTCCAAGCAGTAAGTGCAGGCACATAACTCTGTACAGAACAGTTGGGCTTAACTGCGATGAATCCTCTTGTTGTTCCAAGCCTCTTTTTCTGGAACTCTATAACCTTCATATGCTCAGGATTGATCTCCGGAACTACCATAGGAACGTCAGGAGTCCATCTGTGAGCCGAATTGTTCGATACAACAGGAGTCTCTGTCTTAGCGTACTCCTCTTCTATTGCTCTTATCTCATCCTTGGTCATATCAACAGCCGAGAATACGAAATCCACTTCCTTAGATACCGCTTCAACTTCATTGACATTCATTACCACGATCTTCTTAACTGCTTCAGGCATCGGAGTATCCATTTTCCAACGATCTCCTACAGCCTCCTCATATGTCTTACCGGCACTTCTGGGGCTTGCTGCTATCGTCGTTACCTCAAACCACGGATGATTCTCAAGTAACGAGATGAATCTCTGTCCGACCATTCCCGTTCCGCCTAAAATACCTACTCTTAATTTCTCGCTCATTTTCATTGTCTCCTCGTATATATATTATTTAAATAAAATGCCAATTACCAAATATCACTTCTTAGGTATGCTTACCATCTGATCAAGTCGTGCACTGTTATCAATGTATTCCTTATAGAATGTGATATTCTCTTTAATTCGTGCCGGAGAAGGTCCGCCCTTTGTAAGCCTCTTATCAACGCATGTCCTAAGACTTACTTCATCATATATGTCCGACCCGAATACATCGCTTATATTCTGCAGTTCTTCGATTGAGCAATCCTCAATCGCCTTATCATTATCTATGCAGTACAGAACAAGTCTTCCGATGATCCCGTGTGCATCTCTGAAAGGCACACCCTTCTTAACAAGATAATCAGCCGCATCCGTTGCATTAGTGAAGCCCTTCATTGCGCTTACTGCCATTACATCTTTATTAAACTTAATGGTTGCAAGCATTCCGTTAAACAGATGTATGCAGTCCTTCACGGTATCTATCGCATCGAAGGTCATCTCCTTGTCTTCCTGCATATCCTTATTGTATGCAAGGGGGATTCCCTTCATGACTGTTAAGATAGAAGTTAACGCTCCGTATACTCTTCCTGTCTTACCTCTGACAAGTTCCGCAATATCAGGATTCTTCTTCTGAGGCATGATACTGCTTCCGGTTGAATATGCATCATCTATCTCGATGAATCTGTACTCATTGGAATTCCATGTGATTATCTCTTCAGAGAATCTGCTTAAGTGCATCATAATTGTCGATAATGCCGACATAAGCTCGATTACGTAATCCCTGTCTGATACCGAATCCATCGAGTTACGTGTGGCTCCCTCGAATCCTAACATGCTTGCCACATATTCCCTGTCAAGTGTATATGTGGTACCGGCCAAGGCTCCGCTTCCAAGCGGCGAGTAATTCATTCTCTTATATATGTCCTTAAGCCTGTCTCTGTCCCTTATAAACATCTCCATATATGCACTCATATGATGAGCTACAGTCACCGGCTGAGCCTTCTGCATATGTGTAAATCCGGGCATATATGTATCAAGATTGTTCTCGATTATATCTATTAATGTCTTCTGAAGTTCAAGCAGCCTATCATCTATCTCAACGATCTCATCTCTGACATATAACTTCATATCCAGAGCCACCTGATCGTTACGGCTTCTGCCTGTATGCAGTTTCTTACCGGCCTCTCCTATGCGCTCGGTAAGCTTCGCTTCGACGAATGAATGCACATCTTCATACCCTCCGGTAAAATCAAGAGCGCCTGACTCTACATCAGCCTTGATCTGTGTCAAGCCTCTGACGATATCATCCTTCTCCGTAAGGGTAAGAATATGCTGTTTCTCAAGCATAACTGCATGTGCAATGCTGCCTTCTATATCCTTATTAAGTAATCGGTAATCAAATGACAATGATTCGTTGAATGCGAATACTTCATCATCTGTTTCCTTAGTGAATCTTCCACCCCACAGCCCTGCCATGGTTCACCTCCGCATATTATTCCAAATTAAATAAAATCTAAATTTGATAATATCATAATCCAACCACCCACACAAGAAAAAACTCGGAAATATCGCATATTTCCGAGTTATGTAAAGCGTGTATCAAAATGTTATTTCCTGTTTCGTATCACCTGCTTTGACCGTATATGTCTCGCCGCTCTTAAGCTTATCGCTACTCAAGCTCACGCAATTGAAACCGCAAGGTATATCTTCATATGTCATTATTATATTTCCTTCTGTATCCTCTACGGTTAGGGTCTGCCCTTCGGCTAGTGTTGTATCAAGTACCATAAGTTTCGAGCACTGTGTTGACTCTTCGGAGAATCCTTCTGCCATGGATGAACTACCGCACCCTATTATATCTCCGCCTGTAACAACAAGTTTGCCTCCGCTTTCACTTCCGTAATCAAGAGCACAGTTATTGCCATCACCTCGCATACTTATCCTTATAACGCCACCGCTTATATAGATGTCTCCGTTAGAGTCTATACCGTCAGCATCCCTGGCTGTCGAGTTGACAATTGTGAGACTTCCGCCGCTTATGCTTACATATGCCTCAACATCCTCTTCTTCCTCTGCTGATTTATCCTCCTTCGATAAATCATTTCCTTTAGCCCCGTCTGCCAGTTCTGTTTCACTTGGTTTCTGCGGTCTCTCTCCGTTCTGCATATCAGACGGCTGCATTCCATCAGGCGGTTCCGGCCTCTCGCCGTTCTGCATATCAGGCGGCTGCATCCCATCAGGCGGTTCCGGCCTCTCGCCGTTCTGCATATCAGGCGGCTGCATTCCGTCAGGCAATTCCGGCCTCTCGCCGTTCTGCATAGCAGGCGGATCCATTCCATCAGGCATCTGCGGCATATTTCCGCCTCCGAATCCGAATCCATCATCGCTTCCGCCATTAGAATTAAATCCGTCATCTTCAGGATGTATGACTACATCGCCATCTTCCATATTGATGATCAATGCTTCTACGCCTTCATAGCAACTGTTAATGCGTATCTTTCCGCCCAGAATATTAATTGTGCTGTCACTGTGAAGTCCGTCATCTCCGCAATCTATTGTAAGATCAACCCCCATGAGGTTCAGTTCATCATTGACATGTATCGCATCCGAAGCTGCATCTATATTAATTATTCCGCCTGTTATATGGAGCGAATCATTGGCATCAATACCGAATTTATAATTTGCTGTAATATTTAGTTCTCCGCTTCCGTTGATAGTAAGATCATCCCGTGCAAATATAACACCGTTTCTGTTATTATCCGTTGCATCATTTGAGTATTCTTTATCTGAAGTAAGTGTATTGACACTGTCTTTGCCCAAAGTTACAAAGACCTTATCCGCTTCTTCCACTCTTATAGCTGCATCATCTCCGCCATCAATATTTACTCCTTGAAGTACAAGCCATACCTTAGATGAGGACTCCGCATCTACAATTATGCTTCCACCCTCCAGTTCTCCCGATATAAGATACTTGCCTCCGCCGGTGATCATGACATCACCATCAAGCACGTAAGCACCATTTCCCTTAATCTTGGCATCATCCTTATTAAGTGTTATAAGGACCGCCGATTCCGTATTTACAGAACCATTTAGATCATTGGCCGTGAAGTATTCCGTGCCTTCATAATTCTCTGCATCTTCATCAACTTCTGCTTTAATACCGAGTTTCTTACCATTGATAAACAGTACTGCTACTACTGCAGCTATAACGATTGAAATAATGCATATTATATCTATCTTCTTATTGCCCGACATATATAACCTCCTAGCCCATATAATTCCCGTTATAGCTTACAAGCACCGCGCTGTAAACACCGTCTATATCTGCCAACTCATTAATAAAATCTGTATTGTCTTCACTTAGTCTTATCTCATAGTTAATCTCTGTTTCGCCTTTTCTTGCCGTCTTAGACTTTGTTATACATTTCCTGGTATTTGACTTTAGATAATCATATGCCTTAGTCTCACTCTCATGTCCATCACACCTAAGAACAACAATATACGGATTCGTGGTGCTCTTATGATTAACGAATAGTATGAGCATTAAACCAATGCCTATGCTTCCGAATACAGCAAGCGGAATAAGTCCGGCAGCCAGAACAATTCCAGCTGCGATTGACCAGAACAGATAAGCAATATCAAGAGGTTCTTTAATGGCTGTTCTGAATCTTACGATTGATAATGCACCGACCATACCAAGTGAAAGAACAACATTACTGGTTACTGCCAATATCACGAAGCTTGATATCATCGTAAGCGCAATAAGGGTAACGCCGAAACTTGATGAGTACATCACTCCGGCATAGGTCTTCTTATACACAAAGAATATGAATAATCCTATTGCGAAGCTTAGAACCAAAGCAAGCACCATATCAAGTGCCGATACACTTGTTACATTCTCTATAAAACTTGATTTAAAAATATCACTGAAAGTCATCTCTGTTCCTCCTTTTGCTGATTCTTTTTGTATTTAACCGTATATCCTGCATTGTGCATATTTAGAAAATGCACCCGCTCTTGCATTCTTTATTTGAACTGCGTCTTTAATTATTCCCGGGAGATAATCATCCCATTTAACTTCCATAATGATCGGCGCATCTGCCGCCGGAATCATTAGACATTCGGGATTAAGGAAGTCTGTGTGGTTAAGCCCTGTTCGAATATCATAATCCAAAGTCACCCTCACATTTCCCGCTTCATATACGAAAGGTTCTCTCATATAATCGACTATTGTCTTAGGCTTAAGTCCCTGATACTGCATTTTAAGATATAATTCACGAATCAGATTATTATCATAATCCGCCATCCATCCGATGTCGTCCTCCACTATCGCCTGTGCCTGTTGCTTATTAAGTGAAGCACTGTACTTGGTCCCCAAACCGTTAAACTTACTCTTTTTCTCAAGATGTATCATATCCGGTGTTAGATTGTAGTAACGTATTCTGAACTTTTCTCTTCTGTTGACACCATCGATTTTCTCTCTTAAAGCCTTGTCTGTGATGTTATCAAAATAAAGGCTTCTTATATGATATTTCCCATTTATGGCGTGGGGGTCAGGTCTTGCTATCGCCATCATCCGCATCCTGATCTGCAACATGTCCGAATACGAAATCATATGCTTAACTTCATGCCGATATCTTATCTCCATCCTTCTTATCTCCTTACCATATTCTGCTCTGCACATGTGTGTTAAGAATGATAATACTCATAATTGGTGTTTGATTTTTGTTCAAAGTGTGAAAATTCTGTGAAACAGAAAAAATGAACAAAGAAAAAGAGATCAGATGTAATACATCCAATCTCTTATACCAAGCCGATGGAGGGACTCGAACCCTTGACCCCTTCATTACGAGTGAAGTGCTCTACCAACTGAGCTACATCGGCACTCATCGGCGAACCGACGAAGTCAATTATAATCCATTATGCCACTTTAGACAAGCAGATTCTTAAATAGATTTGCCCTTAAGTTCTTTGGCCTTCTCTTTGGCTTCTTTCTCAAGTTTCTCCTTGAATTTATCAACCTTAACCTGTGCCTGTTTAAGAAGTTCAGCCTCCGTATAAGGAGTATAACTGTAATAATATACGCTCATGGGAGCAAGCTTAAGCGTTAAGCTGTTGGGACGACCGTCATAGAATTCTTCTTTGGTCTCCTTGGGCTTACTTGATACCATACTCCTACCGCTGAAACGTTTATCCTCTGAGTTAAATATCATCTTATATTTGCCCTCATAAGGCATTCCGAATTTATATGAGGCATATTCGTTATCAGAGAAGTTACATACAACAAATATCGAATGATTAAGATATTCATCTTTACGTATGAAACTGATCACACCGTCGCCGCGATCCATCGCATTTATCCACTCAAATCCGTATGGATTCGTATCCAGGCTGCTGAATGCATTAAGTTCTTTATAGAACTTATTAAGTTGCTTAATCTCTGCTTCATCACCCTGACCTGCACAGATCAACTTCTTACCGGGATGCGCCCATAAATATGCAAGTGTAGCTCTTGCCACTCTGCCCTTCTTCTCATCCGCTACGGGAATGTAGTCATATAATGTGGCACCCTTCTCAACTCTTAATCTGTCATAATCATTGGCTGCAAGCACATCATCATAAGATACGGTGAGCATATAATTCTCAGCATATGCATATGACATGTTATCCGTCAGAAGATGCAGATCTCTTGCATTAGGCTCACACTTAATAAACTTAATATAATCTTCGGTAAGGCCGTTATTCCATACATAATCAAATCCAAGTCCGTTATCTTCAACAGATGCCGTCACTCCGGGATAAGCGGATACTTCCTTGGTCGTTGTGATACAAGAAGGGAAATACTTATGTATCATCACATTGATCGCCTTAACAAAATCAATGGCATCCAGATTCTCTCTTCCACCGTATACATTGGCAGACCATTCACCCTCATACTTACCGTAATCAAGATATAACATAGATGAGAGATCTTCCATGTGAATTCCGTCAATATGGAACTCTTCCATCCAGTATCTTAATGCAGACATAAGATATGCCTTAACTTCAGGTCTTGAATAGTTATAATAGAATCCGCCGTTACAAGCATTAACCCTCTTACGCTCATCCAGATGTCCGTACAGATATGTTCCGTCGAATTCCTTAAGGCCCATATCGTCCGTATCGAAACTGCTGACATTCCATTTGGCAAGTACACCTACTCCGGCACCGTGCATGGCATTAACAAGCCTCTTGATATCATTGGGCTGTGTATTTCTGCATGTAGTATACAGAGTTGTTCCGTCAAGTTTAAGCAATATATATGTATATCCCTTATCTGCAACATCCTTGGCAAAGCTCGTTGCAGAAGCCTCTGTAATCTTACCGGTCTTACCTGAGAACTCCTTAAGTTCCGTCTCATATACAGATACGGGAGTCTTACGTCTGTCCTTCTTCTTATCCATTACGGCGAATCCGTCATCGGTCCACTTATATGTCTTCTTGGAATCAACCACAGACTTACCGTTCTTATTAACCGTTGCATAAGGATCCAACTTATTATATACTCTGCCGCCCCTTACACTAAGCTCATAATTATACTCACATCCCTCCGTAAGTCCCGGAATAAAGAGGGAGAATATTCCGCTGTCATCATCCTTCATCATGGGATGACTCTTGCCGTTATAATTATTGAAATCTCCCGTTACGGATACTCTGATGGCTTCAGGCGCCCATACTCTGAATAACACGCCCTTATGGCCTCCTGATGTAACAGACTGCGAACCTAATATCTTATGTGCATGATACATCCCGCCGTCAGAGAAATCATCAAGATCGCTCTTCTTAAGTTCTATCACGGATTCATAGATGGACGGATCGTAAGAATCATATACCACATGTCTGGCGCCCTTCATATCAGTAACAGTGTAATGATAACGATTCTTGATCTTACCGAGTATTGCTATTGCATAGAATCCCGCCTCATCGGCAAGTTCCATTGTGTATTCCTTGGTCTTACTTAAGTTCTTATCATCTTCGATCACAAGAACAACCGACTTGGCATCCGGCTGAAATGTCTGGAACAGAGTATAGGATGACACTGTATGTCTTCCGAGTATGGTCTGAGGTCTTCCCTCTTCTCCGTATACTACAGCCTCTATCTCCGGCCAGTTCATCATTTTATATAATTTATCCTTCATCTTATTCCTCCACGCCGAACATATCGTAAGTCAGCTATCAGGCATCACAATTATCTAATATCATGTAAGAACAATCCGCTGCGCAATTTGGGTTCAAACCACGTGCTCTTAGGAGGCATCAATCTTCCCGCATCCGCGACCGCAAACAGTTCCAATATATCCGTAGGATACATAGAGAAAGCGAGGACACAATCAACACTGCACCTTCTCTCAAGTTCTGCAAGTCCTCTTATTCCGCCGACGAAGTCTATTCTGCTATCGGTCTTGGGATCATGGATATCAAGCAATCCGTCCAAAACATACTTCTGAAGAAGAGATACATCCAGTCCATCAACGGGGTCATCAGACTTCCACTCATCCTTAAGTGTAAGCTTATGCCACCTACCCTCAAGATACATTCCGCATTCACCTTTCTTGGACGGGCTGACAGGAGTGTCACTTTCTTCTATATCATAATACTGGGTAAGTTCCTGTACAAATTCTTCCGGACTGTATCCGTTTAAATCCTTAATTACTCTGTTATAATCCATTATCTTAAGACGGTTCTCGGGAAACATTACGCTCATGAAGTAATCGGATTCCTTGTCTTCTCCATCCACATGCCTTCTGCCGCCCACACGACATGCGGAAGCACATCTGTGATGGCCATCGGCAATATACAGCGCATCAAGGTCTGCGAAGAATGAGCATACCCTGTTAATCTCATTATCATCATCAATCACCCATACTCTGTGGCCTATACCGTCCTCAGATACAAAGTCATAGTAAGGTGTGCGCTTTCTTACTTCTTCCAAGAATCCGTCTATATCCGGATTACTTCTAAAGGCTAAGAATATCGGTCCCGTCTGCATATTAGTCTTATCAATATGATTGATACGATCTGCTTCCTTGGCAGCTAACGTATTCTCATGCTTCTTGATGATGCCGGTCTCATATTCCTTAACCGATGCACATCCCACAATACCTGTCTGCGCTCTTCCGTCCATTACCTGCTCATACACATAATAACAGGGCTTATCCTGCTTAACAAACAGCCCCTGTAAGATAAATTCCTGTATAAGTTCATCTGCCTTGGCATAGACTCTCTCATCATATGTATCCACATCATCAGGGAAGTTAGTCTCTGCTCTGTCAATCCTTAAGAAAGAGTATTCATTCTTAGATACCACTTCCTTAGCTTCCGCCCTGTTATATACATCATAGGGAAGAGCCGCTATCTTATCCTCATATCCAACCGCGGGCATATATGCCGCAAAAGGTCTGACTGTTGCCATTATCAAATCTCCTTACTTTATCTTATTCTTATATCGGTAAGTGCAATCTCATCGCCCGTAAGCGCTACATACACTTTATCCATACCATCTTTGATTGTAGTAATATTTGTAATCGAAATACCACAATTGGTGGTAAATAACGTAACCTTACTACCCTTTCTGACAAGAGTGATCTCAGTTTCCATACCTTCTTTATTAAGTCGTCTCCACTCTTCCCAACCTCTGAAATCATCACCCTTATTCATAACAAAATCATTGTCTGCATATTCATTGGATCCGTCACTCTCACCGTTGACTTTGATCATCGAATACTCTCTGTAATTCGGACCGCCGATAGTTGCATCATCCGAATAATACAGAACAATATAAGGGCAATGCCATACCAGGCTTGACGATGGCAGGCTCATAGTATGGAAATATAACTTCACCCTATCCTTAACCGGTATACCCACCGTAGAGGCAGAACGGTGTCTGTCTATCTGAACGTTCGGTATATCCGATTCTATTCTGTCTATGAAATTAATCTCATCCGCAATTCTCGGAATATCACCTTCTTTGGTAATATTATCCGTCTTCTCAACGGTAATCTCCGTAATATCACAGTTCTCACCCGTTATTCCGACATATACGGCCTTGGTTCTGTCAGGAAGCGCAACAACGGTATCAACCGTATAAGCAGCACTATCTGTGACAATTCTTAAGTGATCTTCATATCTGGATGCGATGATCTCATATATATGTTCATCTTCACCACCGGCAGCATTTGATAATTCTCCTTCAACCGTCATATCATGAACATCACTCTGCATGGTCCTCGCACCCGTGACTACCTTATGGCCGTCAAACCACAACTCACCGTATTCAAGATAGCGATAGGCCTGAATTGCTCTCGGATCGTCATGAACTCTTCTGTCATAAGCATCAAACAGAATTATGGATGGGGCACTGTATGCGTATTTGCCCTCAGACGAAGGAACAGCCCTAAACCTGATCCTTGTAACATTTTCAGATATCGGAATACCGTTCGTTACATTGTCTCTGTACGAACCGCATTTAAGTTCAGTCTCCAATTCATCCGGGGTCTCACCATGCTTGGCATTGGTATCAGCATCCATCATTTGAAGCATGATCTTAGCATATTCAGGATCAAATCTTCCCCCTGCTTCTTTGATCAGTTCTTCACGGACAAAAGGCTCCGGCAGAGCTCCTCTTCCTCCTACAGGGTTAGTCAGATAATCATATGAACCGGCAACAGAAATGATCTTAGATATATCCGGTATGCTATCACCCTTAAGTCCCTCCGGATAGCCCGTTCCGTCATATCTCTCATGGGTATACTTAACACTCTCACTTAAGAACGGATATACGGTAATACCTGAGAGGATCTCACTGCTTATTACGGGCATAGACTTAATAAGCTTATCTTCTTCCTCGGACACGGAATCTTCCTTACCGATAAGTTCATTGGGAATATCAACAAGGCCAACATCATTAAGAAGTGCGGAATAATACACTTCATCACACATCTCATCAGACTTGCCGCTGTTCTTAGCAATGTTTCTTGCAAGTATTGCTACTCTCTCGGAACGGCCGACTAAGAACGGATGCTTCTTCTCAATTGCAGTAACAAATGCCTTCGCGGTCTGCTCAAAGAGTCGCTTCATGCTCTTCCTCTCTTCGCGGAACCCTTCCATCTCAAGTTCATGGGCATGAATAACCTCGTTATTAACATCCACATATGTGAACAAATACAGTCCGAGTGATACTAAAACCATACTCATATTGACTATTGATAATCCGTATGTGAATATCTGAAGTATTCCCATTCCCAGCGGAACAAACAAATACAAAGAAAGTGCCGTGAATATAAGCGGCCTGAACAACTTACGATATTTAACGATTACACTGTACTGAATAATCGGACATACGACGGGAATAATATATGCTATAAGGAATCCGTTACCCCTGTGATATACATTATTGGCATCAAAGTAATAATACAATCCGGTAAAGTGAGATATAACCGCCAACATGAATCCTATGAGGGTTATTACATTAACAAGCAACAGCCTCTTAGGCATAGATGTCATCTTCCCCTCATCACTCAGGTAATCCATAATGTAGAGATTAAATCCCAACAGCAGACCTATGGTTAGGAAGAATACAATAAAATTGCTGAGTCTTACCATTATATATCCGATACGTTCGGTATTACCCGAATATACATATGCCATTCTGTCAAAGAATAACAGAAACGTTGCATTTGATTCCATAAGGATAAGTATGGCTTTACGGCGCGCAGTAAGGAATCTGGTTGCAAGCACCAAAAACGTCACAGTCATACAACTGGCAGATAAACCAAGCATTATATTCAGTTGATGCGTTCTGATAAAATCAAACATTATAACCGGTCTCCTACCGTTACTTACTTATGAAGCATGAAGTACTCCTGTAATTTCTCAAGTAATTCTTCTTTGGAAATATTCTTAAGGAAATAGCCTTCAGGCTTAAGAGCCACAACAGCCATTACACTCTCCTTATCACCCTTGCCCGTAAGGAACATTACGGGAATATTACAGGTCTCGGCGTCACTTCTTAACATCTCAAGCACCTGTGGTCCGCTTGTAACAGGCATCTCATGGTCAAGCAGAATCAGATCCACCTTATTCTTGCCAAGCCACTTAATAGCCTGCAATCCCGAATTGGCCATGGCAACCTTATAAGTTCCCTTAAGCCACTCTCTTACAAGCGAAAGATAATTGGGATCATCATCCACTATAAGAATACTCTTCTTGAATTCACCTGACTCAACATGCTTAAGATATTCCGCTACTTTCTCAGCGAACACTTCATTATCAACCGGGCGATTAAATGTCGCATTAATAAGTTCCCCCGGGAAATGATCACAGACATACTGCACATCTGCAGCCTCACCGATAACCATCATCTGTATATCTTTCTCTCTCATATTATCCTGAAGGAAATGAAGTACATCATTCGACGGTTTGGAATCATCATCCATAAACAGCACTATAAGCGGCAGATTCGCCAAGTGCTTATTAATCTCATTGATGGTCCAGGGTACGAACTCACAGTCCGCTCCGGCATCCTTAGCCTTCTTAACGAGCACTCTCACAATGAATGTTTCTTTCTCCCCGATAACAATCATCTTGTTGGTCATTGCAATTTATTCCTCCGTTATCATTTACAGATCAAAGCTTCCATTCCGTCCCAATCAAAGCCTTTAAGAAGTCTGGCAAGCTCGGACATCTTAGCCGCATCATCAGACGGTAATCTGTATTCTTTAAGTGAATCAAGTATCATTTCAACCGCATCATAATCCATCTGCGGTATAACTTCTTTAAGAGCATCATATGCATCATTAAGTTCATCAGGTGCTATCTCAGGCTTATCCGAATTATCATCTTCTTCCTTAAGACCCGCAAGTTTATCCTTAAATCCTGCATACATAACAAGTAGCTTAGGTGTATTCTCATCAATAAATGCCTTGTCATTCTTATTTCCGGCATCCTCTAAGTTCATTGCAAGTGATGACAGATCCGTTGCACCGATTATTCTGGCAGAACTCTTAAGTGCATGTACCTTGATCGTATATAATCTAATATTGTCCGCATTATATGAGTCTTCAATAACCTTATAAGTATCATCAATAGTGTCATAGAACATATTAAGCGAGAACAGATAATTGTTTACGCCGCCCGAATTCTTGATACCTTCATCCGTATTGATTCCCTCAACGGAATGAATCCACTTAAGATTCTCGGGAATCTCCGTGATATCCTCAACTGCATCATCAACAGAAGGCTTCTCCATCATATTCTCCGGAATATGCTTCATAATTGTCTTCTCAAGTAGCAGACTCTCAACCGGCTTAGACAGATATCCAGTGAATCCGTTCGATACATAGAATTCTTCGCCAAGGGTCGTATTGGCCGTAAGTGCATACACCGGCAGTTCCTTATCAGTCTCACGAATCTTGGCGCAGGTCTCAATACCGTCCATTCCGGGCATCATATGATCAAGAAGGACTATATCAAACTTGGTATTCTTAATCTTCTCCAAGCATTCTTCACCGCTTGAAGCCGTTGTAACGAACACTCTTGTAGCCTTAAGCAATCCTCTTATAACGCTTAAGTTCATGGGATTATCATCAACAACCAATACATCTGCATCAGGTGCTATAAACTGAGGTACATAAGGTCCCTTGGCGACACTCTCGTCATGTTCAATAAACACACCGATAGGTGTCGGATCAACAATCTTCTGGGTGACCTTAAGTATGAATTCCGAACCTTCTCCGTAGGTACTCTCACATGTAAGACTTCCACCCATCAATTCGGCGAATCTTCTCGATATGTCAAGGCCCAGACCTGTGCCCTGTATTCCGCTGTTCTTCTCCTCATCAAGTCTCTCATATGCAGTAAAGAGTCTGTCCATATCCTCGGGCTTAACGCCGATTCCCGTATCCTTAACCGAAAATGTGAGTTCACAGGTATCGTTATGTCTTGAATCCATTGTAACGTTTAATATGAATCCGCCGATATCTGTATACTTAACGGCATTGGTAAGAAGATTAAGAACTATCTGCTTAATCTTGCCGGGATCACCATATAATCTAGCAGGTAATATCTCATCAATAACAACGTCAAATGTAAGTTCCTTCTCATTACTTCTTACACGTATCATCGATACGATTGAGCGGAACATTTCCTGTACGTCATATTCCTGTTCGACAAGATGCATCTTGCCCGATTCAATCTTGGATATATCAAGAAGGTCATTAATTAGTCCAAGTAAAGACTCCGATGCATTTCTTATATCAAGGGCATAATTGATAACCGATATAAAATACGACTTCGGAACATCCTTGGCATCCTCACGAAGAATCATCTCATCCATACCCATAATGGTATTGATGGGAGTTCGAATCTCATGAGACATATTGGCAAGGAATCTTGATTTGGCAGTATTGGCTCTCTCCGCCTCTTCCTTGGCCAGTCTGATCTCCTCATACTGATTTCTGATGACTGTCGACTTAATGACACGCCAAACAATGAATCCAATGGCAATTCCTATTAACACCGAGGTGATAACTCTTACTATGAGCATCTCCCATAGCCTCGGTTCTTTGACTATGGTATATGTTCTGTCGATAACAATATCGGTCTCATTTGCATCCAGAACCTGGATGTGCAATGTATATTTACCGTAAGATAAATCGGTGAATTCAAGTGATGTAAGTTCGCTTCGCGGCACCAGAATACCTTCATCTTTACTGCCTTCAAGATATACCCTGACCATGGGGTCTGACATGGTATAATCCATCACCGATGTCATAATCTTAATACGGCCGTTTGATGCCGGTATCGTATATATTCCGTCATTACCGGGCTTGATCTCTTCATCATCGCAGTATATTGAGCTGATTGTCGCCTTAACCTGCGCGTTCGTCTCAAAGAAATGGTCAATATTTACTCTGATCACGCCTTCTCTTCCCGAGATATACAGATCGCCCGCTTCATTCCTTGAGCTGTATGAATTACTTGTAATAGAGAAAGGCAGGCCGCTTGATATCGTGTATAATCTGTAATCCGATACATTATCATCAATCATTTCCGATGATTTGACCGTATAAATACCGTATGATGATAATATCCATATCGAGTCATTGTCGTCAAAATACAGGTCATAGTTGTTATTATACGGGAACGAAGTCACTTCCTTAAGCGAACCGTTCTTAATATATTCGATGGAATTGGATGTAACCACCCAGTAAACGTCGTTAACAGGGTCCTTCTTGATTCTCATCACAACATCGCTTGTAAGTCCTTCTTCTCTTCCGATTCTGCTTATATCTTTACCGTCAATTACATATATTCCGTCACCGTCGGAACCGCAATATATCTTGTCGTCGTCACCTTCAAACACGGTAAGGAATACGGTATTCTTAATACCATCTTTACTTCCCACGGTTCTGACAATCTCACCGTCCCTTATAACGGCAAGTCCGCCGTTAGTACCGACAAGAAGACTTCCGTCCTTTGATTCTACCGTACATCTGACTTCGTTACTCGGCATTCCGTTATCCGTTGTATACGAGGTTATCGTTCCGTCAGGTGCCTCGCAGACAAGACCCTTATCCTGAGTAAACGTCGATACCCAGATATTGTCTTTGCTGTCTGCCATAATGCAACGGATCCTCACGCCTTTAAGATAATCAACAATGGGATCATTAACGGAATGCTCGTTCTTGTCAATAATCTGTACGCCCTTATCCGTACCGACATAGAGCAGATCATTATAAAGATAGGTCGCATTGGTTACAACTCCCTGAAGTCCGGCCTTAGCTGTGACATTAACGTAATTATTCGTAACCAACTTCATCACACCCTGTGTCGATGAAGCAACCCAGATGTTGCCCTGGTAATCGGTCGTCTGCATCTCAATGGCGCTGTTCATGGGAATATGTGTTACCTCATGGAAGCCATCTCTTTCATCTATATATCCCAAGGTGATCGTCGAAGATACCCAGACGCGTCCGCAATCATAGCTTAACCAATGGACATCCGACAGCGGCGCTACAGATATTGACACCATATTAACACCCTTCTTACCGAAATCACCGTGTAACACACGATTGCCCTCTGTGCCGAGATATATCTTCTTCGGATTCTCGGGATCTGCAAGTATGGTTGTTATCAGATCAATACCCAATTCTTCGCTTGTATAGACATCGGTTATCTTACAATTATCTATTGCAAATATCTTACCGTTCTTGGTATGACCGTATATTCTTCCCTCTGAATTTGCCTCAAGCTTAAGGATTCTTTCTTCATTTAAGCGCGGATCATCCATGGGATGGAGACCGCCCTTGTTATCAACATAAGCAAGACCTGCAGTTGTTCCGATAAACACATTTCCGTTATTATCTTCCGCAAATACTCTTAAGGAAGATGAAGGCAGACCGTCCTTGTATGTGTAATGTATTCTTTGCTCACCGTCAAGGACAACCGCTCCGTTATCATTAGTTGCAACCCAGATTCTTCCCTCGGAATCCTCAAACATAGATCTTCCGCTTGTAAGACCGTCAGAGGTATCAAGTCTTGTAAACGAAGAGCCGTCATATCTGATGATCCCGCTGTATCCGCCTATCCACACGTATCCGTCGGATGTTCCCAGCACATAATTGGCATCCGATGTAGGTAATCCGTTGGTGGCATCATAGATCTTAGCCGTATATCCTACCTTAGGAGTCTGGCCCGTAATGGCATATCCGCCACCGGACACATTCTCATCCGCCGCATATACGTTTAAACCGGTCATTATGTAGCATATAATGCATGTTGTCGCAGTCAGCAATAATCTGACTCTTGTCTTAATGGACTTCATTAATACCGATTGCCTCCGGTCATGATTACTGATTATACTTCTTAAGAATAACCTTAACCTCGGGAAGTGACTCCATGAACACTTCCACAACCTTGGGATCAAACTGCGTTCCCGAACCTTCTTCTATGATTGCAAGAGCCTTATCAAGCGGGAATGCAGGCTTATATACTCTGGGGGAAGTAAGTGCATCAAATACATCCGCAACCGCCATAATACGTGCAGCCAACGGAATAACCTCTCCGTGCAATCCTTCGGGATATCCTTTACCGTCCCACCTTTCATGGTGATATGCAGCCATATTTCTGGCTTCCTTAAGATAGTTCTCACCCTTGATCGTACTTATTGCATTCTCAAGTATCTTCTTACCGGCAGTTGTATGAGTCTTCATAATCTCATATTCTTCATCCGTTAACTTGCCGGGCTTATTAAGAATGGCATCGGAGATATTGATCTTACCTACATCATGTAAAGGCGCAGATCTGACAACATCGGAGATGAACTTATTGTCCACCTTGGATGCATAATATCCTTTCCGCTTAAGGCCCTCGGCAATAATCTTAACGTAGGCTGCCGTCTTCTGTACATGCGCACCCGTATCGGAGTCCCTGCTCTCGACCATGTCTGCCATGGTGATGATCAGTCCGTCCTGCATCTTAGCCGTTGAATCCGACAGATGTCGTATGCTTCGCATCTGCTCAGCCTGATTAAGCGTCATTCTGCAGATGGCATGATACAACTTCTCCACTTCATCTCCCGTATGTATGTTAAGCGATCGAAACGCTCTTACATTCTCATCAAGCCGTTCCTGATTACCGCCGGAATTGGTATATCTGTCTACGCTCGAAGCCATGGCGCTTATGGGATATGCAGTATATATACCCGTAGCCCACAATACATATGCCGTAATTATGATGAATACTCCCGACATAATAAGTCCGATCTTTAACACGAAATCTCTTAAATACTGTGCCATGTATCCTAAAGAAACATCCGCACCTGCATAGGCCACGCAGTTACCCTGTGAATCCTTTATCGGGTAGTATGCCGTAAGCAGCCATCCGGTCAGATCATCTGACTCTATGGGTTCTATCTCTTTCCCTTCAAACAGATCATTAAGATAAGGCTTAAAAGCCTCCTCAAATTCCAACTTCTCACCGGGTAAATATCCGGGTTCTTCTTCTGTATCCAGATCAAATACGAAGTAACAGCCGTCCTGTTTGAGTTTGACCACATACAGATATTCCACACCGGAGGCACTTGATCTGATATTCTCCAAGAGTTTCTTGGTCTCCATATATCCGGGTGCACTCTCACCGGATTGAAGATAATCATCGACCTTATCGGCATCTATGGCGTCGGCTGCAAATTTGGCCGCATTCATTGCGGTATCTGTCTTCTCAGCCTTCTCATTCTCATAATACATATGCATGCATATCCAAGTGGTGGCAACCACAAGTACCAAAGAAGAAGCAACCAGCATATATGCAATTCTCTCCTTCATGGGATTCTTAATGTCGCGTTCCCATATCTTAACGGATTTGATTTCATCATCCGTCAAAGGACGTTGCATCCACCACCCTGTCTTAACAATATCCATGGCCTTCTGCGGAAGCAATCTTACAACCAGCAACACCAAAAGACATGCCAGACTCTTATCGACAATATTAACGAGTATATTGGTTATACAGAATGATGAAAAATAAGGAAGATTGGTGGCTAAGGCAAATGCTCTGGTGGTATCAGCAACAAGCGTATGCTGCGCATCACCGAATAACCACCACTGTATGACGGAACTTAACGCACCCGCCATGACAGCCGTAGATCCGCTGAAAGCAATAACACTGCTAACCTTATCCATCCTGTATCTTTTGAAAAACCACGCCGTATATACAGCTATTAATGCGTGAACGATGGAGAAATAAAAAGAACTGCTGTTAAACGCCAGACAAAGAGCGTTGGTTGCTACGGCACATGCTATACCGTATATCTGACCGCTTATCGCGGCAACACATATTGTGCCTACCGTATCAAGGAATAACGGCAGGCCCATCTTGTATAATACATAAGATAAAACAACATTGACGATTATTCCGGCAGATAAGAACGCGAATCGGTACTTTCTGTTCTTATCGCTGCCGTAGTCGGTTATTAACGGTGCATTCATAGCTAGAGCATTCCTCCCAGAACCGTTATCGGTTCTGCATCCGACGACCACATTTATCTTGAAACACACACATTACTATTTTATAATAAATAAATCAATTTAACAAGAAGGAGACACTATGACAGACAGCGACAGAATGATGCTTAACAGAATACAGAACTATGCTGAGGAGGTTATGCCCGATATCGATCCCGAGAAGGTTAAGATATCCGAGCAGATCGACAAATTACGCCCTGTTCTGCAACAGATTGCCATGGAGCAGTCAATGCCCGTAGAGGACGTATTCATTAAATATATGGACCTTGCCACGGAGCGTGCTCTTGAATATGAGCAGAAAATGAAAGACGACTTCGGCGATATAATGTCAACAGTATAAATCAACCGAACAGTTCGCATTAGCTTACAAAAACACCTCAGAGTGTACACATCACTCTGAGGTGTAATTATTTGCCTTAATTATCGTCGGTTTCGGGTTATTTTACCACGCGTACTCTTATAACTCCGTCAACAGACTCAAGCTTAGAAACAAGTTCATCGCTTGCCGGAGTCTCAATATCAAGCATTGTGTAAGCGTAATCTCCCTTAGACTTATTGGTCATATCAGAGATATTGATTCCCATCTCACCGAATACCGATGTGAACTGTGCGATCATATTGGCAATGTTCTTATGGAATATAGCCACACGACCTGCCTGAATGCATACGCCCATGTCACAGTTCGGGAAATTAACCGAATTCTTGATATTACCGTTTTCCAGATAATCACGAAGTTCCTTAACAGCCATTTTGGCACAGTTATCCTCAGACTCTTCGGTAGAAGCTCCGAGATGAGGTGTTACTATAACGCCTGCCTTGCCTGCTGTTGTGGGATTCGGGAAATCTGACACATACTTGCGGATCTTGCCTGACTCAATTCCCTTTAGAATAGCAGCTTCATCACACAGAAGGTCTCTTGCGAAGTTAAGGATGATAACACCGTTCTTCATCTTCGCGATAGCTTCCTCATTGATCGTGTTCTTGGTGCTGTCCATCAAAGGAACATGAATTGTGATAAAATCACACTCTTCATATATATCATCAATATTACGAACATGCTTGATGTCACGGCTTAAGCTCCACGCTGCATCAACAGAGATATAAGGATCATACCCGTATACTTCCATGCCCATGTGCTTAGCTGCATTAGCTACACGTACACCGATGGCTCCGAGGCCGATGATACCAAGCTTCTTGCCGCTTATCTCAGTACCTGCGAAGTTCTTCTTCTCCTTCTCGGCAACCTTGGCAATGTCAGCATTATCGGCATTGTTCTTAACCCACTCTATTCCGCCGGATACATCTCTTGCTGCGAGTAACATACCGGCAAATACAAGCTCCTTAACACCGTTGGCATTGGCACCGGGTGTGTTGAATACCACGATACCCTTATCTGCACACTTATCAAGAGGAATATTGTTAACGCCGGCACCTGCTCTTGCTACGCACAGAAGCTTCTCGGGTAATTCCATATCATGCATTGAAGCACTTCTTACAAGAATACCCTCAGCGTCATTAACATCATCCGTCTTGGAATAATTAGCATCGAAATTGTCCAGTCCGACACTTGATATAGGATTTAAGCAATGAAATTTAAAGCTCATGCATTCTCCTCCTCAAACTTCTTCATAAATTCAACAAGCTTCTTCACGCCCTCGATAGGCATTGCATTGTAGATACTTGCTCTCATACCGCCGACTGTTCTGTGGCCCTTAAGATTAACAAATCCAGCTTCTGTTGCTTCCTTAACAAACTTGGCATCCAGTTCCTCATTGCCTGTAACGAAAGGAACATTCATAAGAGATCTGTCTTCCTTAACAACTGTGCCCTTAAATAACTTAGATGAATCAAGGAAATCATAAAGGATCTTGGCCTTCTCCTCGTTCTTAGCCTTCATAGCCTCTAAGCCGCCGTTTTTGAGTAACCACTTAAATACCTTGCCACAGATATAAATTGTATAGCAAGGAGGTGTATTGTATAACGAATCGTTGTCTGCCTGAGTCTTCCACTTAAGCATTGTGGGAGTTCCGGGAAGGCACTCATCCGTTATAAGGTCTTCTCTTATAATTGCGATCACACAACCTGCAGGTCCTACATTCTTCTGAACACCGCCATAGATTACACCGTACTTGGTCACATCAACGGGTTCTGATAAGAAACATGAAGATACATCGGATACAAGGATCTTACCCTTGGTATTGGGAAGAGTCTTATACTTGGTTCCGTAGATTGTATTGTTCTCACAGATATATACATAGTCCATGTCATCAGTGATAGGCAGATCCGAACAATCAGGAATATAAGAGAATGTCTTATCGGCGCTGGATGCAAGTTCTACAGCCTCACCGTAGATCTTAGCTTCCTGATATGCCTTCTTGGCCCACTGACCTGTAATGACATATCCTGCCTTCTTATTCTTCATCATATTCATGGGTACTTCCGCAAAGAACTGCGATGCACCGCCCTGAAGGAACAATACCTTGTAATTATCGGGTATGTTCATAAGCTTACGAAGATCAGCTTCAGCTTCCTTGATGATGGTGTCATATACC
>CACYWQ010000010.1 GCA_902778165.1 uncultured Lachnospiraceae bacterium | reverse complement strand
GTGTCAAAACTTATATTTCTTTCTTTGAAATATTCTCTGCCAACTTTGCCTTTATCTGAAAATAAAATCTTGAAATACTCATTGGCAACTAGTTTATATATTTCATATAATTGTTGTTTTTCTAATTCTACTTTTGAGAAATCGGAACTTTTATTGTCTATCTCTATACCTGCTATTTTTGCAAGCATTTTTACTGCTTCCAAAAAATCTACATGCTCATATTCTTGAACAAAGGTAAAGATATCGCCCTTTTTACCACAACTACCACTAAAGCAACGAAATAATTTTTTATCATCACTCACAGAAAATGATGGATTTTTATCATCATGAAAAGGACATTTGCCAAGATAACTTGATCCAGACTTTTTTAATTCTACAAACTGACCAATATAATCGACTATGCTTATTCTGTCTCTTATGATTTCTTTTGCTTCGCTAATAGTCATCTTTACTCCGACATAGCATACTGTATTTTCCAACCAACTGGTACAAATAATTTTTCAAAAGTAAATATAGCATAATCATCAGTCATACCAGCAATATAATCTGCAACTACTTGTTCTTTGCTTTCGCCTCTAGCTATGAGATTTTTGTATTCTTCAGTTAATTTCTCTGGATTCTTAAAGAAATAATCATACAATTTGTATACTAAATCTTGTGCTTTAGATTCTTCAGAAGTCGCTTTTGTATTTTTATAAAGATTTGCGAATAACCACTTTCTCAAATTATTCATTGCATCTTTGATTTTTTCTGATTGAATGATTTCTGGTTTGTTATGAGATTGATCTATTATATCAGATATCAAAGTATTGATTCTTTCTCTTACATCCATACCTAGAGCTTCTCTTATATCTATAGGTAAATCTTCTTCTTTTATTAATTTAGCGCTAATCGCATCATCTACATCATGGTTGATATAAGCAATTTTATCTGAAATCCTAACTACTTTGCCTTCCATAGTAAAAGGTTTGCCACTAGTTCTATGATTTAATATGCCATCACGAACTTCTTTTGTTAAATTAAGACCTTTACCATGTCTTTCAAGTAATTCAACTACTCTTAGGCTTTGTTTGCAATGCTCAAAACCATTAGGCAAAATATCGTTTAACACTGCTTCACCACAATGTCCAAAAGGAGTATGACCAAGATCATGTCCTAAAGCTATTGCTTCCACCAGATCTTCGTTAAGCCTAAGTGCCTTGGCAATAGTACGCGCATTCTGGCTCACCTCAAGTGTGTGGGTGAGTCTTGTTCTGTAATGATCTCCTTCAGGAGTTAAGAACACCTGCGTCTTATCCTTAAGCCTTCTGAATGACTTACTGTGCAGTATCCTGTCTCTGTCTCTCTGAAATACCGGACGGATATCACACTGTTCCTCATCACGAAGTCTGCCCTTAGTATTGACACTGAGTGTCGCATAAGGGCTTAATGTTTCTTTCTCGATTTCTTCAAGTTGTATTCTTACGCTTGTATCCATATGACATAATCTCCGTTATTACACATATGACAACAACTAAATACGCCTCTTAAATATTGGTTCTTACTATCTTGGGCTTATAACCTTCTTCTTCCAGTCTCTTAAGTATCGAATCCTTATGCTCTGTACCGAATGCCTCGAGTGTGATTCGCAGTTCCACGGCCGCATTACGGTTAATCGATACGAACTGGTTATGCTCAAGTTTGATTACATTGCCGTTCTCAGCGGCAATGACAGATGACACGCGTGTCAGCTCGCCCGGCTTATCCGGAAGAAGCACTGATACGGTGAATATTCTGTCTCTCATAATAAGTCCCTGCTGTACAACAGATGACATTGTGATGACATCCATGTTACCGCCGGATAATATCGATACAACTCTCTTATCCTTAAGATCAAGCTGCTTAAGTGCTGCAACCGTAAGTAATCCCGAATTCTCAACTATCATCTTGTGGTTCTCAACCATATCAAGGAAAGCAACCACCAGATCTTCATCATCAACCGTTATGACATCATCAAGATTATCCTTAAGATAAGGGAATATGTTCTTACCCGGTGTCTTAACCGCAGTACCGTCGGCTATTGTGTTAACACCAGGAAGTGTAACTACCTTGCCTGCTTCAATGGAAGCCTTAAGACATGCAGCTCCTGCAGGTTCAACGCCTATTACTTTGATCTTGGGATTAAGAAGCTTGGCAAGTACGGATACACCCGTAGCCAATCCGCCACCGCCCACGGGAACAAGTATGCAGTCAACAAGGGGAAGTTCCTTAAATATTTCCATGGCGATTGTGCCCTGGCCGGTTGCTACGGCAACATCATCAAAAGGATGGATAAATGTATATCCCTTCTCCTCTGCAAGCTTAAGTGCATGGGCGCATGCTTCGTCATATACATCGCCGTATAATACCACCTCAGCTCCGTAACTCTTGGTACGGTTAACCTTAATAAGAGGTGTGGTAGTGGGCATCACGATAACTGCCTTGGCTTTGAAACATTTGGCGGCATATGCAACACCCTGTGCATGATTACCGGCAGATGCGGTTATTAATCCCTTCGCTCTCTCATCATCAGATAAGGTGCTGATCTTATAATATGCACCTCTTAACTTATATGCTCCGGTAAACTGCATATTCTCAGGCTTAAGATATACCTTACCGCCTGTCTGAGCGCTTAAATAGTCGCTGTATATAAGCTTAGTCTCCTGTGTGACTTTATTTACCGCCTCGCAGGCTTCTTCAAATTTATCAAGTGTTAACATTTTTTACTCCTTAGTCCTGGGGCCAATTAAAGTAGTCGTCCTTATCATCCATATCTTCTTCCGGTTCATCGCCCTTTGCAAACAGTGCCTTAACAAATGCATCAGGATCAAATTCCTGAAGGTCTGATATTCTCTCGCCCACTCCGATAAACTTAACCGGAATACCAAGTTCTGACTGAACCGCGATTGCAATACCTCCCTTGGCCGTACCGTCCATCTTGGTAATCACAATACCTGATAACGGAGCTACTTCAGAGAATTCTCTTGCCTGCACCAGTGCATTCTGTCCTGTAGTGCCGTCTAAGACGATCAGATTCTCTCTCTTATAATCCGGAAGATTCTTATCGATGATTCGATTCATCTTCTCAAGCTCATTCATCAGGTTCTTCTTGTTATGAAGCCTTCCTGCCGTATCAACCAACAGAACATCTGCGCCTCTGCTTCTTGCAGCATTGGTTGCATCATACAATACGCTTGAAGGATCTGCTCCCTCACCTGCGGATATGATATCCACCTCTGCTCTCTTGGCCCATTCTTCAAGTTGTTCCGTAGCTGCGGCACGGAATGTATCCGCTGCTGCTATAAGAACCTTCTTGCCTCTTTTACGATATATGGATGCCAACTTACCGATCGTTGTAGTCTTACCTACACCGTTGACTCCGATGACCATTACAACACTCGGCTTGGATAAGAAATCATAATCCTCGCGGGATACCTGCATCTGTTCCTTAATGCCGTCTATCAGGAACTGCCTGCACTCTGCCGGAACTCTGATGTGATTGGCCTTAACATCGTCACGAAGCTTATCAAGTATCTCCTGTGTGGCATGTATTCCCACATCACCCATAACAAGTATTTCTTCAAGTTCTTCATAGAAATCTTCGTCTATCTTGTCATGACCCGAGAATACGCTCTCTATTCCGCCTACAATATTATCTCTTGTCTTAGTTAAGCCCTGCTTAAGCCTTCCGAAGAAACCAGCCATTACGTAAGCGCCTCCTCTACGAGATTGACACTTACAAGCGTCGATACACCCTTCTCCTGCATGGTGATACCGTACAATCTGTCGGCTCTTTCCATAGTACCTCTTCTGTGGGTGATGACTATGAACTGAGTATGCTTGGTAAGCTTATGTAAGTACTTGGCGAATCGCTCGACATTGCTCTCATCAAGCGCCGCCTCAATCTCATCAAGCAGACAGAACGGTGAAGGCTTAAGATTCTGAATCGCAAATAGCAGCGCAATTGCCGTAAGAGCCTTCTCACCACCGGATAACTGCATCATATTCTGAAGTTTCTTGCCCGGAGGCTGTGCCTCTATTCTGATACCGGCTTCAAGGATATCCTGATCTTCCATAAGTTCTAGACTTCCGTGTCCGCCGCCGAACAATTCCTTAAATACCTTATCAAACTCCGTCTCTATAGCATGGAACTTATCCTTAAACTGCTTACGCATCGCAGTATCAAGTTCCTCGATTATACCCATTAATGTCTTCTCTGCTTCAACCAGATCATCATGCTGAGTCTTAAGGAAAGTGTATCTCTCGGATACCTGCTTATATTCCTCGATGGCACCGACATTGACATCACCTAACTTACGTATGTCCTCACGAAGCGTTGACACGCTTGCCTTCATTCCGGCCAAATCGTTCATGGAAGGATCACGCATGTTCTCCGCATCACGAAGAGTGATCTCGTATTCATTCCACATATAGTCGATCTGCGCCTGAATCGATTCGGTGAGTTTCTCGGTTGCAGCCTGCAGACGATATCTCTCCTTATCAAGCCTTGACCTTGTTTCACTTAATTCTTCCCTCACAGCGAAGAAATTCTTCTGTTTCTCGGCAAGTTCTTCTTTCTTACGGATGTCCTCATTAAGCTTATCGCTTGTCTTTGCTTCCGTTGTATGAGAGGCCTTAATGGTCTCCTCTATCTCATGAATGTTATTCTCTTTCTCTTCGATTAACTTAGCACCGCCGCCGAGTTCTCCTTCTATCTCCTTAAGTTCGGCCTCGAAGCGTTCTCTCTCGGCTCTGATTCGATCCAGATTCTGCTGTTCGAATCCAACCTGCTGCATGATCTTCTCTGCTTCAAGTTCTGCCGTCTTAAGTTCTTCGGATATATCGCTCTCATCTTTATGCAGTGCATCGAGTTGGCCCTGCTGTTTCTCTATATGAGCGGTCTTATCTGCCTCAAGTTGCATTGAAGCTTTAAGTTCTTTCTCGATATTCTCCTTCTCGGCGCTGTTATCAGCTACCTGCTTCTCAAGATCTGCCGACTCATTCTTAAGGCTGTCATAGTCCGCCTTATTCTCTTCCTGTCTGTTACGGGCACTTGTAAGATTAAGTCTCGCCGTGTTTTGCGCAATGAACTTCTCCTGAAGAGTCATCTTAAGTTTCTCGATCTCAACTCTTTCCTCATTACGCTTATTCTTGGTCTCTTCAATGGCTGATAGAAGTCTGTCGATCTCCTTTAAGGAATCCTTCATGCTCTTATCAAGTTCATCCATCTCACGTCTTCTTGATAAGAGGTTGCTGTTATTCTTAAATGCACCACCACTGATTGCACCGCCGGGCACAAGTAACTCACCCTCCAAGGTGACCATTCTGATGCCGTAATCATACTTACGTGCGATCTTGACGGCATTGTCAACATTATCTACAACAACGATTCTGCCAAGCATAGCCTTGGCAACATTGACATATTCTTTCTTGGTCTTAACAAGGCTGTCTGCCAGTCCTAATACGCCCTTTTCATCAAGTACCTCCGGAGTCTTGAATTCCTGAGGATTCTTAATACTTGTGAGGGGTAAGAATGTAGCTCTTCCGGCTCTCTCCTGCTTAAGGAAAGCGATCATCTTCTTGGCCGTCTCTTCATCATCGGTAACGATATTCTGGATATTTCCGCCAAGAGCCGTCTCGATAGCCGTCTCATACTTCTTCTCTGCCGTAACGATATCGGCAACAACACCTATGATACCCTTATGCTTCTCCTTCTGCTCCATTACGCGCTTAACGGAGCCGCCGTATCCTTCATATCTTTCGGTGATGTTGGACAGCGCCTCTAATTTACTCTTATCCTGATGGTACTTAACCTGCTCGTCACGAAGCTTGGTATCCATCTGGGTAAGTTCTTCTTTTAACTTAGCCACACTCTCTTCCTTGGATTTCTGTGTGGCATTTAATTCATTGATCTGCTCTGAGATCTTCTCGAATTCATCCTCAAACTGTTTGATAACATCCTGTTGCTTGGCTTCGTCGGTTCTTGCCGCAACAAGCTTACTTGTAAGTTCTGCCTTGCGGATATCGATCTGCTCCTGCATCGCAGTTATACGCTCGGCTCTCGAACGGATATTGGCACGTTCATTCAGAGCTTCAATGATATCGTTCTTGCAGTTCTCTATATCCGAATTGATCTGTTCGATATTACCCTGAACATCCGAAAGTCGCTTAAGTACTTCGTTCTTCTTATCATTGGCCTCATTAAGTCTTGCATCTACGGTAGACTTCTTGGCATTTAAATCTTCTTCTTCCTTAAGTTTGGCATCAAGTTCGCCGGATACGCTCTCTTTACGTGTACCCAGATGTGCCTCATTACCGCGGATTGAATTGATCTGTTCTTTAAGAAGTTCAATCTGATTCTCAAGACGCTGGCGAACTGTTCCTGTCTCACCCAGGGCCTTTCTCTCTTCTTCGATCACCTTCTCAAGTTCTTCGATGTCTAATATTGTCTGCTCATATTCAGACTTAGTATTCTCATATTTAGCATCCGCTTCTTCATACTCCTTGATGGTATTCTGAAGATTGATGTTAGTCTCATTTAAGCGGTCTTTGATCGAATTATTCTCAAGCAGGAACATATTGACATCCAGTGTCTTAAGTTCCTGTTTCTTATCAAGATATATTCTTGCCTTGGAAGCCTGACGCTCAAGGGGGCCTACCTGCTTCTCAAGTTCACCTAAGATATCCGATACACGAACGAGATTATTACGCTCTTCATCAAGCTTCTTCTCAGAAGCGATCTTACGTCTCTTAAACTTAACGATTCCTGCCGCTTCATCAAACAGTTCTCTTCTGTCCTCAGGCTTACCCGAAAGAATCGCATCGATCTGACCCTGACCTATGATTGAATATCCTTCCTTACCGATACCCGTATCATAGAACATCTCACTGATATCCTTAAGTCTGCACGGTGCTCCGTTAATAAGGTATTCGCTCTCTCCCGAACGATACAGTCTTCTGGCTACCGTAACTTCATCGAAATCAATTGCCAACTGATGATCCGAATTATCAAGCGTTATTGCCACATAAGCATAACTTAAGGGCTTACGCATCTCTGTACCGGCAAAGATAACATCCTGCATGGATGCACCACGAAGCTGTTTGATTCTCTGCTCACCTAACACCCAACGAACCGCATCCGCAACATTACTCTTGCCCGAGCCGTTGGGGCCCACTATGCCCGTGATTCCGTTATGAAACTGAAAGTTTATTTTGTTGGCAAAGGACTTAAATCCCTGTACTTCTATACTCTTAAGATACATATTGTTCTGTTGCCGTATCTAATATTCCCTTAATACTAAATACTACTTACTATCTCCTCTAAGTCTGTCTATCGCCTCAGCGGCTGCCGCCTGCTGCGCGGCTTTCTTGGTTCTTCCCTCTCCGTAACCTATAACTTCACCGTTAAGAACGGCTTCCGCCATGAATGTCTTATTATGATCGGGGCCCTTCTCCCCTGCCATTCTGTATTCGAATGAATCATAGTTACTTGCCTGAACCAGCTCCTGCAAAGCAGTCTTGGAATCCTGAATCGACTTACCTTCAACAAGTTCATCAAGCACGTAATCATATATGAACTCCTTGGCCGTATTAAGGCCTCCGTCCAAATACATTGCTCCGATAACGGCTTCCATGACATCGGATATGATGGAGTCTCTGTCTCGTCCACCCGTCATCTCTTCGCCCTTACCAAGCAGAATATACTCTTCCAATCCTATATTCCTTGCGCATTTGGCCAATGCCGGCTCACATACCATGGAAGCTCTTAATTTGGTTAATTTACCTTCTTTAAGGTCTTCATGCTTGTGATAGAGATAATCGCTTGATACCAGTTCAAGCACCGCATCTCCCAGGAATTCAAGCCTCTCATAGTCCTTACGTCCGCTCCTTGTCCGCTCGTTTGCAAATGACGAATGGGTCAGAGCCATCGTAAGTAACGACGCATCTTTAAATGAATATCCGATCTTTTTCTCCAGTTCGGTTTGCTCTTTTGCGTATTTTAACGTCTCCAAAAGCGCACTCCTTTACAAACCAAAAAGCCCTTATTATTGGGCTTTTTGTTTGACATTAGTCAACTTCGTTCTTGATAAGTTCAACCGCTTCACCTACAGTGGTTATCTTCTCAGCCTTCTCCGGCGGAATCTCTATATCGAATTCCTCTTCCAATCCCATTATTATCTGGAACACATCCAGCGAATCAGCTCCCAGATCATCTACGAAGGTTGTCTCCATCGTAATCTCTTCAGGGTCTACACTTAATACCTCTGCAATAACCTTCTTCAGTTTCTCAAGTTCCATATTATTCCTCCTACTGTCTATAATACAGCTTTAATCTTCTCGCTGATGTTCTGTTCTTTAAATTTAACACACTCAAGCAATGTATTCCTTATTTCCTTGGGTGTACTGCTTCCGTGCGTCTTCACCACCAGACCGTTAAGTCCAAGCATTGGTGCTCCGCCGTATTCCGATGCATCGTATTTCTTAAGCTTATCTTTGAGTGCCGATTTAACTAACAGAGCTCCTATCTTGGTCTTGGTGGATGACATCATTGCATCCTTAAGTTCTCCCATAAGAACCTTGCCGGTGCCTTCATACATCTTAAGCAGTACATTGCCTACAAATGCATCGCACACAACCACATCCACATCCCCGTAGGGAATATCTCTAGCCTCAACACTTCCTACGAAGTTGATCTCGGGACAAGCCTTAAGTAACGGAAATGTCTCCTTGACCAGATTATTACCCTTATCTTCTTCGGCTCCGATATTGACTATGGCTACCTTAGGTCTGCTTACTCCGACCACATTCTCCATATATATCGAACCCATCTTGGCAAACTGTACAAGCATTGAGGGTCTTGCATCGACATTGGCTCCGCAGTCTACGATAAGTGACATACCCTTCTTGGTGGGAAGAAGCGGTGCCAACGGAGCTCTCTCCACACCCTTGATTCGTCCTACGATCACCTGTCCTCCCACAAGTGTCGCTCCGGTTGAACCGGCTGATACATATGCATCACATTTGCCTTCCTTGACCATATTCATGGCAACCACTATGGAAGAATCCTTCTTCTTGCGGATAGCCATAACAGGCGGTTCTGCATTCTCTATAACATCCGGTGCATCTACGATGTTAAGTCTGCTCTTGTCATATACTATTCCCTCATTGATCTTCTCATCAGCTAAAGCCGCCTCAATATCGGCCTTCCTGCCCACAAGATTGACAATGAGTCTGTCATTATCCTTAAGCGCCCTGAGTGCTCCCGTAACATTACATGCGGGGGCATTATCTCCACCCATGGCATCAAGGGCAACTTTGGTATATTCTGCCATATCTCCCTCTCCGAATCAACTACTTCATTACTATACAAGAGACACCAGCAAAAAGCAAGTATTTCTACAAATCTCTGAATCTGAATTCCTTCGCTCCCGAAGCGTATTCTCCGACTGTCTGACCCTGTCCGTTAAGCATATATTTGTATGTCATAAGACCGTCCAATCCGACAGGACCTCTTGCGTGCAATTTGCTCGTGCTGATTCCGACCTCTGCGCCGAATCCGTAGCGGAATCCGTCAGAGAATCTTGTGGAACAGTTACGGTATACACCAGCCGAATCCACTAACCTCATAAATGTATCCGCCGCGTTATCATCATCAGTTATTATCGCATCGGTATGATGAGAGCCGTGGGCATTGATATGTGTTATGGCTCCGTCTATATCATCAACCACTTTGACAGAAGCCATAAGGCTTAAGTATTCTACATATCCTTCTTCACCCACCGGGTCTATGGTTATGATTCCTCTTGAGGCGAAATCTCCCTTAAGAGTAACTCCGACCTCATCCATTGCAGCCTTAAGCTTAGGCAGGAATTCATCTGCAATGTCTTTATGAACAAGTAATGTCTCAACCGCATTACATGCAGCCGTGTACTGAATCTTGGCATCGGTTATGATCTTAATTGCCATATCGATATCGGCCGCCTTATCAACATATATATGACATATTCCGTCGGCATGACCCATAACGGGGATCCTTGTATTATCCATGATATATCTGACAAAGGCATTGGAACCTCTGGGAATAATAAGATCCACATCTCCGTAACAATCAAGCAATTCATCTATTTCACTGTGTGATGTGGCCTGGAAGAGACATTCCGAAGGCAATCCTGCGCTAACAACCGCTTCATGAATAAGATCAAACAATACCTTATTGGTATTCACTGTCTCTTTACCGCCCTTTAATATAGCGCAATTACCGCTTTTGATGCACAGAGAAGCTATCTGGATAAGGGCATCGGGTCTTGCCTCGAATATGACACCTATAACACCTATGGGACAGGTTATACGTGTGAGAACAAGTCCTTCATCGAGCTGTCTGTGCAGAGTTACACGACCTATCGGATCATCCAGCCCAATAAGACTTACTATACCGTCAACAGAGGCCTTTAATTTGCCTTCATCAAACTTAAGTCTTTTTAATACGGAACCGGGTATTTCATTAGCCTCTGCCTCTGCCATATCAATATGATTGGCATCAAATATCTTATCCGCATTGGCCTTAAGCGATTCGGCTATTAACTTAAGTGCCTTATTACGCTCATCTACAGGCACATTTGCCATATAAGGTGCCTTAAGTTTCATTTTCCTTGCATCATCTCTAATACTCATAAGCTTCCTCTTCCCGAATAGAAAAACAACGGCTACAGGATACACCTATAGCCGTCAATTCATGCTATTTCGTAATGATTAGTCTACAGCAACGATTTCCTTCTTGTTGTAAGAACCGCATGCCTTACATACTCTGTGGGGAACCATTAAAGCACCGCACTTGCTGCACTTAACAAGAGTAGGAGCTGTCATCTTCCAATTAGCTCTTCTCTTATCCCTTCTTCCCTTAGAAGATTTATTCTTAGGACAAATTGACATATCTACACCTCCTTTAAGAGTTAACAATCATTTTATGCGCTGTTTAGTCATTACACACGCGCCTATGTATTATATGGTGCTTTGACACCCTTTGTCAACCATTTTTTTAAAAAAGCGCTCACCTAAATGTGAGCGCCTTAAATGTCATTTATACACTTCCTTAAGAAGGACTACAGACCCATGAACAATCCCTGGGCTTTCCTCTTCTCATCATCCATTCTGCGTCTTTGCATCATGTTCTGATAATCGCGAAGTACCTGATTCTTCTTAAGCTGTGAGCTCGCCTTAGCTATATCCGTATCAGCTATACGGCTCTTGGCTGCAACCGTATTCTCTGCCTCAACCTTACTTGATCTGATCCTGTGCTCCAAACCGTTAGTCTGTGCACCGACTTCACTTCTGGCACTGCTTATCTGACCGATAACTTCGGAAGGTGTGCCTTCTGCCTTGAAGCCCTTAAGTACATAAGACTCATTATACTTAGTCTGTGTGGTCATATCGTTCATGCCCGCATTGTACTGGTCAATCTGATTCTGGATAGCCATCTTATCAGAAGCCGACATCGTACCGTTCATCTGTCTGACAGACAGTTCGTTGATGCTCTGAGCATAATCGACCATCCCTGCAAGGCCCGAATCTTTGATATTCTGATAAGCCTGATCCATAGCCGCATTCTGCTGCATGGCTTCCTGTGTCCTGATTTGGCTCTCCATCTTCTGTGCAATAGCCAGTTCTGAAGGGCCGTCGGCAGCTCTCTGAAGCTTATTACCGCTGGCGATCTTGCCATATAATGACTTATTGTAATTATTGTTAACGCTGTTGTTATATCCGCCTAATCCACTGATTGCCATATCAAATATTCCTCCTTCCGTCCTTATAGGAAGTCGTACCGATCATGTACCAAAGTACTACTTATGTACATTTATTCTATGCCCGATACACGCAAATGTCAATAAATTCGTATCTGTTATCAATAATATACTATCAAGTGTAACAAATGTGTTATATTAATTGTATGAAAGTAACCGGAATAATTGCGGAATACAATCCGTTTCATAACGGACACAAATACCAGATAGACGAGATCAAGGCAAATGAATGCGATTATGTCATTGCAGTATTAAGCGGTGACTTCACGCAACGGGGCGAACCGTCGATTGTCGATAAGTATGCAAGGACCAGGATGGCGCTTTTAGGTGGCGTGGATCTGGTAATCGAATTGCCTGTTATATATGCTACTGCCGATGCCAAGCGATTTGCATCAGGCGGTGTATCTATACTTCACAATCTCGGTGTTGTGGATGAACTTGCCTTTGGGGTTGAAGCAGGCAATGAGCAGATTATCCTTAAGCTTGCCGAGTTTCTGTCAGACCCTCCGGCCTTATACGAAGAGACACTGGACGGATATTTACGTAAAGGTTACTCTTATCCCCTTGCACGTCAGAAAGCGCTGGAACTGTATTTTCCGCAATCCATGTTATCGAATCTGGATAAGCCGAACACAATACTTGCCATAGAATACTGTAAGGCAATACGAAGTCTTCATTCCGATATTAAACCGCAGGCAATCACACGTAAGGGTGCTGATTATTCTGCAACCGAACTTGATGTGGACGGAATGAGTTCTGCTTCCGCAATAAGGCTGCTATTAAGTGAGGCCTTCGTGGACAGTATATTATATGATCATATGCCGGCAGAATGCGTTGACGTCTTAAGAGAATCCAAGTTCATGTTCTTAAATGATTTCAGTTCTTATCTGCATTATAAGCTTATGCATGAGACTGATTTTGTCGACTTCTTGGATGTGACAAGCGCCTTTAGCAGCAGAATCACATCAAGTATTCCTCAGTTTATCGACTTTGATTCTTTCATTAGTGTATTAAAGAGTAAGAATATAACTCATACAAGTGTTAACAGGCTTCTTACCCACATTATGCTTAATATACACGGTAATGCCCCTGTTACGGCTCCTTATGCAAGAGTCCTCGGATTTAGAAGATCAGCCGAGCCTCTGTTAAGCGAGATCAAGCGGCGAAGCCGTATACCGCTTATCACCAAGCTTGCCGATACGGATATGCATTCAAGCCTTGAGATAGATATCGCTTCGGCACATATATATGAAGTTGCTGTCACTGACAAATATCATATTCCGATAAGAAACGAATATGAACGACAGATAGTTATAGTTGATTAGACCGCTATATCAAAAGGGCTCGCAGACACATCTGCGAGCCTTTTAATATTCTGTTAAACTGACTTAGATTGACATCGTTACACAAGCTGTGCCTGTACGGCCGTAAGTGCGACAACACCCACCACATCTTCCCACGAACAACCTCTTGAGAGGTCATTAACGGGCTTGGCAAGACCCTGAAGCATGGGACCGTAGGCTTCTGCCTTACCCAGTCTCTGAACGAGCTTATAGCCTATATTACCGGCATCCAGATTAGGGAATATAAGCACGTTGGCTCTTCCGCCTATCTCCGAATCCGGAGCCTTAGCCTTGGCTACCATGGGTACGATAGCCGCATCTGTCTGCAATTCACCGTCTATAACAAGATTAGGATACTCCTCATGAGCGATACGTGTAGCCTCAACCATCTTATCTACGAGAGGATGCTTGGCACTGCCCTTGGTTGAATGTGACAACATTGCAATTATGGGCTTGGCACCCACAAGGTTCTTAAATGACTTGGCTGATGTATCCGCAATCGCTGCCAATTCCTCAGGATTAGGATCCTGATTAAGTCCGCAGTCCGCAAATAAGAACGTACCGTTATATCCCATATCACAATCCGGAACATCCATAATAAAGAAACCGCTTACGAGCTTGGTTCCGGGTGCAGTCTTAAGTATCTGAAGCGCCGGACGAAGGGTATCTGCCGTTGCATGGCAGGCACCGGCCACCATTCCGTCTGCATCATTGGCCTTAACCATCATTACACCGAATGTAAGATAGTCGGCAAGAAGGGTCTCTCTTGCCTTCTCGGGAGTCATTCCCTTGGCCTTACGAACCTCATAGAGAAGATCGGTATATTCATCAAGTTTCTCGCTCTTATGGGGATCTATAATCTTAGCTCCGTCAAGCTCGATATCAAGCCATCCGGCACCGTCAAGTATCTTCTCTTCGTTACCTACTAAGATGATATTGGCTATGCCCTCCTTAAGAATATGAGATGCCGCTATAAGGGTTCTCTTATCCGTTGTCTCGGGTAATACGATCGTCTTGATGTCGCTTCTTGCTCTTTCTTTAATCTTGTCAATATAGTCTCCCATACTGTAACCTCCGTTAGTAGATTTATTCTTATAAACTCTTATAAATGATTAATTCTTAAATGAATGTATCGGTGCAGGTATTCTTCCGCCTCGATTAACGAAATCCGCACAGCCAAACGAGTTAACCGGCATGATAGGCGCATGTCCCAACAATCCGCCGAATTCAACATTATCTCCCACTCCCTTACCGATTACGGGGATAATACGAACGGCAGTTGTCTTCTGATTGATCATACCTATTGCCAGCTCATCGGCTATAATGCCTGATATTGTAGTATTGGGTGTATCTCCGGGAATGGCTATCATATCAAGACCCACCGAACATACACATGTCATGGCCTCAAGTTTCTCTATGGTAAGCGCGCCTGCTTCTACCGCATCTATCATACCCTGATCTTCACTTACGGGAATAAATGCGCCGGATAAGCCTCCCACATATGAGGATGCCATTACTCCGCCCTTCTTGACCTGATCGTTAAGAAGCGCAAGCGCTGCCGTGGTTCCCGGCGCGCCAGTCTGTTCAAGACCCATCTCACATAATATATCCGCAACCGAATCACCGATAGCCGGTGTAGGAGCAAGGGACAGATCCACGATACCAAAAGGTATACCCAGTCGTTCACTTGCTTCTTTGGCCACAAGCTGACCCACTCTTGTTACCTTAAATGCAGTCTTCTTAATTGTCTCACACAATACTTCGAAAGACTCTCCGTGAACACTCTGAAGCACATGTTTAACAACGCCCGGGCCGCTGACTCCCACATTAATGATTGAATCAGTCTCCGTCACTCCGTGGAATGCTCCCGCCATGAACGGGTTATCATCCGGTGCGTTACACAGTACAACAAGCTTCGTACAACCGATGGAATCATTATTCTTAGTTGCCTCTGCTGTCTCCTTGATTATATCTCCCATAAGCCTTACGCCGTCCATATTAAGGCCTGTACGTGTGGATCCGAGTACCACCGAGCTCATGATTCTCTCTGTTGATGCCAATGCCTTGGGAATGGATCTTATAAGCAGCTGCTCTGCCTTAGTCATACCCTTAGCCGCAAGTGCAGTATATCCTCCGATAAAATTAACTCCCACTGCCTTAGCCGCCTTATCAAGCGTAAGGGCGATCTTCACAAAATCATCGGTGCTTTTGCATGCTGCTGCACCTATGAGTCCGATGGGAGTTACCGATATTCTCTTATTGACGATCGGCACACCCAGCTCCGTGGATATCTCCTCACCCGTCTTAACAAGGTCCTTGGCTACCGTCGTTATCTTGTTATAAATATTATCGCATAACTTATCTATATCATCCGATATGCAATCATGCAGGCTGATTCCCAATGTGATGGTCCTCACATCAAGGTTCTCCTGCTCGATCATCTTATTTGTCTCTTCAACTTCAAATATATTAACCATCTGTCATTCCTTCCAACAATATATTCACTGAAGAACGATACACGCATATTACATCGCGGACACGTTCTCCTCTGACTATATTCTGTGCATAGCGGAGAAGATGTCCTCGCTCTGGCACTTGATCTGCACTCCGATCTCTTCGCCCAGCTTCTCAAGTTCATCCGCGATATCACCGAAGGGCTTGGTTGCTCCTGTAAAATCCGTGATCATCATCATGTTAAACCACCCCTGAACGATAGTCTGGGATATATCCAATATGTTAATGCCGTTATCTGCAAGATATGTACATACCTTGGCGATTATTCCTACCGCATCATGTCCGACTACGGTTATTATTGTCTTCTTCATCTTATCACTCCATTCTGACTATATTATCATGTACTGTCTGACAACGATTCATATCGTTGTGCCTGGCTTACGTCTTATGTGCGTTTATGTATGCTTTACAGAGAATTTAACATCTCAACCATCTCAGCAAATGTCCCTCGAGGTCCGCCCCAGTGATGCTCCTTACTCTCTATCATTGTATCCGTTACAAGGAATCCGTCCATCCCGCATACGGTACAGGCAGCATACATATCTTCTTCCTCGTCATTGCCTATCATAAGACATTCCGAAGGTTTAACACCGAGCCTTTCACATACCGATTCGAAATACTTGGGATTGGGCTTGCAATATACATCCGACTCATATGAAGTCACAAGGTCGAAATCATCCGGCTTAAGGCCCACCCATTCCATTCTTGTTATCTGACCGGGTAATGGGAATAAAGGATTGGTTGCAAGTGCCACTATATCGGCCTTATCCCTTGATATATTCACGGCCTTTGTTGCAAGGGGGTTATCCTGTGTGAAAGCCTTGGCTCCCTTAAATTCTTCCCCGTAGAATGAATCGCATTCAGCCTCTATACTTTCATCCGTCACTCCGGTAAGCTTATAGAATGTCTCCCAGAATGCTTCTATATTCTTGCGGCTTCCATCATTACGTACCATGGCCGCAGTTCCCTTCCATATTGAATCGATCAATGTGTCTGTCGGTATATTATACGGTGCAAGTCTCTTAGCCAATAACCTGAAGTACCCGTCCGTAAATTCCTTCATATCCATCGGCACCAAAGTGCCGTCCATATCATACAGTATTGCTTTGTATTTCTTAGCCAATTCTATCCTCCTAAACTTTTCCCTTATTATTTACACTTCCACGATTCTTGTCGGTTCACTTCTCTTGGCCACTATCATCTCGAAGTCATCGGCATGATATTCCTGATCCCCCGTCTCAATCTCAAGTCTGACCGTCTCATAGGCAAGTTCGGGAAGGTTGTTCTCCTTACTTAAATGTCCCAAAATTATTGTCTGTAATCTGTCACAGGCTATGTCGCTTAGCAGTCTTCCTGCAGCTTCGTTGGATAAATGTCCGCGCTCTGATAATATTCTTTGTTTAAGCTGATAGGGATACGGGCCCACCTGAAGCATCCTTATATCATGATTAGCCTCAAGAAGCAGAGCGTCCATTCCCTTAAGATGTTCTATCGTATAATCGGTATATTCACCCATGTCCGTGGCTATTGCCATATGCTTATCGCCTTTAGCGAAGCTGTATGCCACCGGATCTGCCGCATCATGGGAAATATGCATGGAACTGACACAGATGTCACCCAAAGTAAATTCCTTATCCGGTGTGATCTCTATAAACAGTTCCGGCGGTATATATCCCAAAGAATTCGTTAACTGAATCTGTTTAAGGGTAGCCGCCGTTCCGTATATCGGAACCGGATATTTACGTACGAATACTCCGAGCCCCTGGATATGATCGGCATGCTCATGAGTGATCAATATCGCATCGATATCTCCACCCTTAAGTCCTACGCTCTTAAGGCCCTCTTCAATTCTTTTCTTGCTGATACCTGCATCCACCAATATGTGCGTGGTGTTACTGCCTACATATATGGAATTACCGCTGCTTCCGCTGGCGATCGGACACATTCTCATGATTGTCTGTCCTTCTCCCAATATATCTCTATGGTCTCACCGCCGTGCAGTTCTTCCATATATTCCGCATTATGTCCGTTGATCGTTGTGATGAGTGTTCCCTTGGCTCTTGTTCTGTCGAAGTCTATCTCATCAAACACATCCACAAATACATATTTATTCTTGCCCTTAAGGTTAACAGGCTTATCATTGACCGTAACCGTTATCTCAACGGTGGGAGCAGCTGCTTGGGGTTCCTCTTCCTCATCCTTGGTCTCTATAACTTCTTCTACATAATTGGTTGCCACATAGGCACTTGAATCAAATGTTCCGTCCGTTACTTCCCACGATACGGAGAAGTTCTCATATACCTTGGTATCATCATCCGCCGGCGCATTATTAACCATACATACGCTGTCGGGAGCAACCGTAATATCCATGAATTTCTCAATCTGAGCAACCGTATAGTAATCAAGTATCTCTATAACATCGCCGTTCTGAATGTCATAGTATTCAGACTGTAACTCCCCACCGACAGAAGCATACTTGGGAAGGTCCACATTGTTGCCGTTGACATTGACGGTAAGAATTGACTTATATTCAGGCAGTTCACCTATAGTCATATGTGCAGCCTCACCTGCCGTTGATTCCTGCACCTCTATGATATCATTCTCCTTAATGGGCGAATGAAGATTGGCAACTGTACCGTTGACCTTGATTACAGCAGCCTCACCCATCTTACCTCTTATCAGTCTCTTATTGCCGTTTATGGTAAATTCAAGTTCAGGACCACTCTTAGGGAAGAATCCTCCGCCCTGGAATTCGGTCTGCATTGCAGCATCCATAACGCTTAAGTTGTTATTGTTATATAACTTAACCTTAGATCCGTTGAAATTAACGAAGATAAAGTTATTGCTCTCTTCGTAGTAGTTAAGGCATATTCCGATAGGAGTTACAAGAAGTGAATCGATATTAAGCTCCGTATTCTCGAATATAATATCCTGCATCACTTCCTTGCCTCGAAGCGCAACTCTCTCAGGCTGCAATCCGAGCTTCTTGGCTAAGCTGTCGGTATAACCCGGCACCATTCCGCCGCCGCCGACCACGAATACGGCACCCACGCTCTTACCGCCGTTTAATTCCTTGATCTTGTTGCAGGCAAGTTTGGCCATCTCATCCACATCCTTAGACAGAAGAGTCTTGATCTGCTTCTGAGTTATGGTCATCTTGGTGCCCATTATATCTTCATATTCGATCACCTGATCGGTATCAGCCTTACGCTTGATTATTTCCGCTCCGTTAAAATCCACCATGCAGTGATTGGCTATACGCTCGGTAAGGGAATCTCCGGCTGTGGGGATCATTCCAAATGCAATGATCGAACCGTCCTTGGTAACCGATATATCCGAAGTTCCGGCACCCACATCCACAAGGGCGATATTAAGCAGTCTGAAACGCTCGGGTATGGCAAGCTGAATAGCCGCAATAGGCTCCAATGTAAGATTGGCCACTTCAAGTCCCGCCATCTCAACCGACTTATACAGACCGTCCACAACATCATCTGGTAAGAAGGTCGCGATCATATCAACACCGATCACCTTAGCCTTGTGATTCTCAAGATTGGAGATCACGAAATCATTAAGATAATATCTTACGGGGCTGCTTCCCACACAATAGAAATGCAGTTCCGTATTGTTCTCATCAAGGAACTTCTTATATGCATCTTCAATCGCAACGGAATTAAGCGTATATATATCTTCGGCCGTTACGGTTCTCTCCTCTTCAAGGTCCACTTCGGAATGTGTCTGCATTGTCTGCAACACACGTCCGGCAGCCGCTATACATACTCTCTTAAGTTCTCCGCCGATCTGTTTCTCGAGTCTTTTCTTGACATCATTTATCGTCTCTGCGACTCTTCCTATGTCATGTATCTGACCATCAAGCATCGAACGTGTATCATGCTCTTTGTTGCACTGAGCCACAACTACGAACTTATTACCGCGCTTATAACCCACAGTGCCCACGATACTTCTCGTTCCGATATCCAGTCCGAATACCATCTGATTGGGATTACCGCTATCTGCCATCTTAACCTCCAAGCCTTGCATCTATCTGCTTCATGGTGAGTTCAAATTCACCGTCATTATCTATTACTACATCCGAACCTGCACGATACTCTTCATCGCTTAACTGGCTCTTCATTATAGCTTCTGTCTTGGCATCATCATATCCTCTGGACTGCTTCAGCCTCTTCTTTCTGACATCCTTGTCAGAATATATGTACCACATCTCATCAACATAATCATTGAATCCGCATTCTATTAACAATGCCGCTTCTATAAAAAAATAATCAAGACTGCCTCTTTCTCTCTCCTCATTACCCATCGCCTTGATACGACCTATCACGGCCGGGTGAATGATGGAATTGACTTTCTTAAGAAGATCTTTATCCCCGTAGATCTTGGCTGCCATTCTGTTATGATCGATGTGACCATCTTCATTCAGTATGTCATCCCCAAGCAAAGCGACTATTCTGTCATAACACTCCTGCCCAGGTTCCTTGACTTCGTTAGCCATATCATCAGCGGTCACTATCTTACAATTATAGTTATTTCTGATGTATTCAAGTATTCTGCTCTTACCGGATCCGACTCCGCCGGTGATGCCGATTATCTTAGTATTCATATTTATTGTCTACTTGGCTTCGTACCAGTTATTACCTTCATGAACATCGGCCTCAAGCTTAACTGCCAGAGTAACCGCATTCTCCATCTCACGCTTAAGAATATCAGCTGCCTTAGCCGCCTCTTCTTCACTGACCTCAAGCAACAGTTCATCATGAACCTGTATAAGTATCCTGCCGTTGATCTTCTCTCTTATAAGAGCCTCATACACGCGGATCATCGCAAGCTTCATGATATCCGCCGCACTTCCCTGTATGGGACTGTTCATGGCTACCCTCTCGCCGAACTGTCGCATCATATAGTTGCTGTTATTAAGTTCGGGAATGGGTCTTCTTCTGCCGTACATCGTGGTGGCATAACCCTTATCCTTGGCCTGCGTTACAAGATCATCTAAGAATCTCTTAACTCCCGGATATGTAACGAAGTATTCTTCGATATATTTCTTGGCTTCATCCCTGGATATTCCCAGATCCTGTGACAATCCGAAAGAGCTGATACCGTATACCAATCCGAAATTGACCGCCTTGGCATCTCTTCTCTGCTCGGCTGTCACTTCTTCAAAGGGAATGTGGAATACCTTACTTGCCGTGATTCTGTGAATATCAGCATCCGTTCCGTAAGCCTCTATCAATCCTGCATCCTGTGACATATGTGCAAGAAGTCGTAATTCTATCTGCGAATAATCCGCATCTATGAACACGAAACCTTCCTTAGGCACGAAACACTTACGGATCTTACGTCCCAATTCCGTTCTTATGGGTATGTTCTGCAGATTGGGATCGGTTGAACTGATCCTGCCCGTTGCGGTTATTGTCTGATTGAATGTCGTATGGATTCTTCCGTCCGCTGCGATGCACTCCTGCAATCCGTCCGCATAGGTACTCTTTAATTTGGTCAGTCCTCTGTATTCAAGTATCTCGCTTACTATTGGATATTCAGGCGCAAGTTTCTCAAGCACATCGGCTGCCGTTGAGTAACCGCTCTTAGTCTTCTTACCGCCCTTAATACCCATCTTGCCAAACAGTATCTCACCAAGCTGCTTGGGTGAATTGATATTAAATCTCTCACCCGCCTTATCACAGATACTCTCTTCAAGTTCGTTAATACGTCCTTCCAAGGACTTGCCGTATTCGATGAGTTTCTCTCTGTCGGCGATTATTCCGGCCTTCTCACATGTATAGAGAACATAAGCAAGAGGCAATTCTATATCTTCATACAGCTTATACATTCCGGCATCTTTAAGTGCTTTAACCGATGCCTCATAATCTGCATATAATTCATGTGTCATGATCCCGGGCTTAGTATCATACTCCTTAGCCTTAATGGGATTAAGAAGATATGATATAAGCATCATATCATCTATACGTGGAGTCGAATGTCCGTTATCATCAAGAATTATAACATCATCCTTATCACACAGATAACCGTATGCAGCCTTAACATCATACGTAACGGGATTAACATCCTGCCTTATTATCATCGACTTGATGCATTCAGATATATAAGAACTCTTAAGCTTATCGGAGGGACTAATCACATATGTCTTATTCCCATATGTTATTGATACCGCAGAGAATTCGTCTTTGCTACCGTCTGCAACGTCCTCTTCTGTTCCCGTCATTGCCTCAAGATCAAATCCCATCTGACCGTCGGACTCTTCACGGGTATTCTTATTCTTATCAGACTTATGGATGACAAAAGCCACATTACCCTTAAGAGATTCAAATAACTTATTGCATTCGGACTGATCGCTTATGGTCACGATATCCATGGAAGCAGCCGCACTTTCAGTCACCCCTGTTTTGCCCTCGAAACGATCCAGTATCTTCTTAAGGCCTAAGGTCTTAAGGGATTCATATGCCTTATACGTATATATATTCTTAAGTTCTATCTCATCCCATGTGACATTTGTGTCACAATCTGTCTTGATCGTTGCAAGCCATCGGCTTAATTCAGCCTTATCTCGGTTGGCTTCAAGCGTATCACGCAAGCCCTTCTTGGTGATCTTATCAAGATTGTCATATACATTCGCTACGGTTCCGTATTCTACCAACAGAGCCGTGGCCGTCTTCTCACCCACCTTAGGAACTCCCGGAATATTGTCGGATGTATCACCCATAAGAGCCTTAAGTTCTATTATTCCCGCAGGAGTTACCTGATACTTATCAATAACGTCCTGTGTATGATATATCTCATATTCAGTCTTGCCAGCCTTGGTCTTGGGCAATACTATCTTGATCGTATCCGTGGCAATCTGAAGTAAATCTCTGTCGCCTGACACAAGGCTTACTTCCATGCCTTCTCTCTCGGCCTTAACGGCAAGTGAACCGAGTATATCATCTGCTTCCCATCCGGCATGCTCAACAATAGTAATATCCATTGCCCTAAGCACGTCCTTAAGAACGGGGATCTGTTCACGAAGTTCCTCAGGCATGGGCTTACGTGTACCCTTATATTCCGGATATTTCTCATGTCTGAAAGTAGGAGCACTCATATCGAATGCAACGCACAGATAATTCGGAGATTCATCATCCAATAACTTAAATAAGATATTCAAGAAGCCGTATATGGCATTAACATGAAGTCCCGAAGCATTTGATAACTCCGGAACACCATAGAACGCTCTGTTCACTATACTGTGCCCATCAATAAGCATCAGTTTATTCATATATCCGTACCTACATCCACATAAACACAAGCACCAGGATAAATATGATCGCAACTGCGGCTATTGCCTCCATCCAGTATATGATCACATTCTCGGTATGCTTGCGTCCGAGTTTCTTTCTGTATGCCGTAACCTTATCAGACAACTCCTTATCAAGATTGAAGTTACCTCCGCTCTCAAGTCTGGCGGTTCCTTCCTTGACAAGATACTGTATATGGAGTTCCTCGTTACAATCCGAGCAACTGCTCATATGCTCAAGGAATCTGACTCCTCTCTTGCCGTCCAACTTGCCGTCTAACCAGATTGGAATCAGTCGCATGAACTCCTTGCAGTCCATTCCTGCAGTTCGTTTGCTCATACCTCTTCTTCGGGTTAAGCGCCCTTCGGATGATTTCATCAGTGCTTAAGTTCCTCTCTGTAATAGTCCTTAAACTGTGTATATCCTTGTTCCTCAAGCCCCGTACGCTGGAACTTCTTATTCTTGTTCATTCTTGATACCAGAACCTGCTTGCCTTCTGCTCTAAGAGCTGCAGTTTCCTTCATGATCTGACTTAATCTGTCTGAATCAACACCCTTCTCGATTAAGAATGCAACTTTCTCCTTCTCATCGGGAATCTTATAGCCATTCTCAAGCAAAAGAAGTACGATTCTCTCAAATCCTATTGAGAATCCGCAGGCCGGAACATTAGCTCCCGTGAATTTGCCCACCATTTCATCGTATCTTCCGCCGCCGCCGCAACTTCCGCCGTATTCAGGCATGGATACTTCGAATATCGGGCCTGTATAATAATTCATTCCGCGGACTAACGTGGGATCGAATTCTACGGTAAAATCAGCAGCCTTAGCCGCATTGACACTCTTGATTATCTCTTTAAGTCCATCGCTTACTTCAGGATCAAGGACTTCACTGATTTCGGAAGCGATATTACCAAGTGCATTTACCTTATCCTCTTCTGCCATGGTGAATAACTTAAGGTATTTGGTAACCGATTCCTGAGAATAACCCGCAGCGATAAGCTCTTCTTTGACTCCGTCTGTACCGATCTTATCCATCTTATCAAGGATAATGAATATATCGTCATAATCGCTTTCAGGGAATCCTGCGAAGGCAGCCATGGCCTTAAGCATTCTTCTGTCATTTAATCTGATGACAAAGTTGTTAAATCCAAGCTTGCCCAGTGTTGTTGTAGTAGCCGTGATAAGTTCTATCTCGGCCAGATTAGAAGGCTCGCCCAGAATATCTATATCGCACTGATAGAACTGTCTGTAACGTCCTCTCTGAGGTCTGTCCGCTCTCCACACAGGACCTATCTGCAACGCCTTAAATGGTGCAGGTAATGCTGCACTGTTGTTGGAATAGAAACGAACCAGAGGAACGGTCAGATCATAACGAAGTCCTAAGTCCGTCACGTCATCTTCCGTGGTGGCCTGCGACAGATCAAGCTTCTCGCCTCTTTTAAGGATCCTGAATATCAGTTTCTCATTCTCTCCGCCTGCCTTACAGTTAAGGTTGGCGATATTCTCAACACAGGGAGTCTCTATATGCGTAAATCCGAAGTCTGCATATGTCTCCTGTATCACTCTTATCACATAATCTCTAATCTTCATCTCCGCGGGAAGAATGTCCTTCATACCCGTAGTCGGCTTCTTACTAAGCGCCATGTTTTCTCTCCTTTAATCAGATTCACATAATCCTATATATTTTACTATTATTTGACTGATTTCACAAGGATAATCCGCTTATTAAATAACAATGGCCGGACAATAGTCCGACCACTTGTTGAGTTAAGTTATATGCTATATTCCGAAGTATCTCTTGGCGTTGTAATATGATATTCCTTCAGTTAATCTTCTAAGCATCAGATCATCATTCGGATATTCACCGTCACAGACCCATTTGCCGATCAGATTACACAATATCCTTCTGAAATATTCATGCCTTGTATATGAGAGAAACGACCTGGAATCCGTCAGCATTCCGATGAAATTACCAAGTACCGTAAGGCTTGCCATGGACTTAAGTTGTTCTTCCATTCCGTACTTGGAATCGTTAAACCACCATGCAGGACCATGTTGTATCTTACCCGGTACATCCGATGACTGAAATGCTCCGATTAGCGTATCTATAAGTGCATTGTCCGTCGGATTAAGTGAGAATATGACCGTCCTTGGCAATTCATCCGTCTCATCGAGTTTGGACAGTAATCTGATAAGATTGCCTGCACACATATTCTGCGCCATTACGTCATATCCCGTATCAGGCCCCAATCTGTCATACATCCTTGCATTGACATTACGAAGTGTTGAATAGTGAAGTTTCATCACTATATCATTCTTATGATAGGCTTTCGCAAGTGCCGTAAGCACAGTCGTCTTATAACCGTCGGCTTCATCCGCCGTTATGGCACCACCTGCCATAGCCTTGACAAATATCTTATCGCAGGCCTCTACAGAAATCTCCTTATGCGGAATATAATCAAGTCCGTGATCTGCGGCAACACATCCGTTCTGTTTAAAGAATATAAGTCTCTGCATAAGAGCTTCGATCACATCAGCTGTAGAATCAATCTTAATTCCCGTAACATCGGACAGCTTATCAATATATTCCGCAAATCCGGGCTTATCGATTGATATGGCTTTATCGGGTCTGAATGACGGTCTTACCTCGCATTTAAACTCATGGTCTTCCCCTATCTTAATATGCCATTTAAGGTCATCCGTGGGGTCATCCGTTGTTCCGATAAACGCAACATTACTGCGTCTGATAAGATTCCTGACACTCATGTCATCATCACGAAGTATCTCATTGCACTTATTCCATATATCTTCCGCATTGACGGGTGATAAAGGTTCATCTATGCCGAAATATCTCTTAAGTTCAAGATTGCACCAATGATACATCGGATTGCCTATTGCAAGTGTGAGTGCATCGGCAAACTGCTTAAAACGGCTAAGTTCATCATCACTTCCCGTTATTGATTCTTCAGGCACTCCCGCACTTCGCATAAGTCTCCACTTATAGTGGTCACCCGAATACGAACCGTCAGCCTGCCTTCCGCCGAACCATATCTGTCCCAGATTATCAAACTTAACATCCATAAATATATCCTTAGCCGATAAATGACAATGATAGTCTATTATCGGCAGAGGCTTGGCATAATCATGGTACAGATGTCTCGCAATATCATTATGCAATAAGAAATCTTCATCCATAAACAAACTCATAATTATCTTACTACCCTGCCCGATCCGTCTCCTCCTGCAAGTTTCTTAACCTCATCAACACTGACTCTGTTATAATCGCCTTCAATCGTATGCTTAAGTGCAGATGCCGCTACGGCAAATTCTATGGTATCAGCCGGGGAATATCCGTTAAGGATGGCATATATAAGCCCCCCTGCGAAGCTGTCGCCACCTCCCACTCTGTCAACGATATGCAAATGATACTTCTTGGATAAGTAACACTCATTTCCGTCATAGAGCATACCCTGCCAATCATTGTCACTGGCCGATATGGATGTCCTGAGAGTAATCGCCACTTTGTCAAATCCGAACCTGTCGCGTAACTGCTTAGCAACCGACTTATATCCTTCGGTATCTATCTTACCGCCGGTTATATCGCTTTGTTCTGATTCAATACCGAATACATCCTTGGCATCTTCTTCATTGCATATGCATACGTCCACATATTCACACAGTTTGGCCATGGCCTGTCCTGCCTCTTCTCTGGTCCATAGCTTGCTTCTGTAATTAAGATCAAGGCTTATCTTAACTCCCTTAGACTTAGCCGCCTTACATGCCTCAAGGCAGATATCGGCAACGTTACTGCCAAGGGCAGGCGTGATTCCCGTGAAATGAAACCAATCCGCTCCTTCAAATATCTTATCCCAATCAAAATCAGATGATACTGCCTCAGAGATTGCCGAATGAGCCCTGTCATATATGCAAACGCTTCCTCTTACCGAAGCACCCTTCTCAAGATAATATATGCCTATTCTCTCTCCGCCTCTGACTATCAGGCTTGTATCCACACCATATCTTCTTAAGTCGTTAACCGCTCCCTGACCTATTGCATGTGAAGGAAGTTTGGTCACAAATACACTGTCTAATCCGTAGTTGGCAAGTGATACCGCAACATTGGCTTCACCGCCTCCGAATGTGGCATTTAATGTATCGTTTTGAAAGAATCTGTTATATCCTTCCGGGGCAAGTCGCAACATTATCTCGCCGAAAGTTATCACTCTGCTCATTATAATCTACCTCGTATTATCTTCCGATTGTCCGTTTCTTATTAACGACTTCAACACAAAGGGCCGTAATCTCATCCCATTTCTTACCGGCGATAAGATCTTTACTCACCATCCATGTACCGCCGCAGGCCAATACCTTGTCAAATGACAGGTAATCGGTAATATTGCCTGCATTGATACCGCCTGTAGGCATCCATTTAAGATTCCTGTAAGGACCTGCCAAAGCCTTAAGCATGGCAAGCCCGCCGTTTAATTCAGCCGGGAAGAACTTAACCACATCAAGTCCGTAAGACATAGCCTGTTCCATCTCACCCGGCGTTGCGGTACCGGGAATCATACATACTCCCAGAGATAGTGCATACTCCAAAGTCTTCGGATTAAATCCGGGACTTACAATGAAGCTTGCACCGGCTGCTACAGCCTTATCAATCTGCTCATTTGTAAGCACGGTACCTGCACCAACGATCATCTGCGGAACTTCCGATGTGATTGCCTTAATGGCATCTGCCGCTGCATCAGTCCTAAATGTTATCTCCGCAATCGGCAATCCGCCCTTAACAAGCGCATTGGCTAACGGTACAGCATCTGACGCACTCTCTATCGCCACAACAGGCACTATTCCTATATCGTGTATCTTATTAAGCAAATCATTCATAGCTATTTATCCCAAGATCAATACTGTGTGTAGAATAATAATCCGAATGTTCCGGGGCCGCAGTTAACAGCAACGGCCGGAGAAGCCTTCTGGAAATAAATATGTTCAAATTCCATTTTTCTACTGATTATCTTCTCCACGGATTCAAGTTCTTTCTGAGACATACCAACGTATGTCACAAACAACATTCTCTTATCTATCTTGCCGGGCACGCGGAATACAGTCTTAATATATTTCTCCCAGGCGCTCTCTCTTGTACCGAAGAAGACTTTGGATACCATCATCCTACCCTTCTTAAGAGCAAGAACCGGATGTATCATCAATGCCTTGGATAATATAGCCACCTTATTACCTATCTGACCGGCTCTGGCAAGATAATCAAGTGTATCCACTATAAAGCTTGTATAAACATGACTTCTCATTTTATCAAGATGTTTGATGATATCGTCAACGTTCATACCCGTAGAGGCAAGTCTTGCAGCTTCGATCGCCATAAGGCCCTGGCCGCTTGATAAGTGTCCGGAATCAAACACGTGAACATTATCAAAATCCGCCGCCGCTTCTTTGGCTATCAGACATCCGCTGTGTTCTACATGACTCGATATCGATACATGTATGATATTATTGGCATTCTGCAATTGTTCCGCAAAGAACAGTTCATGTTCACTCACTCCCGGAGCAAGTGTCTGTACTGCACCTGATTCACTCTCCATAAATGACAGAAGGCCTCTGGTCTCTATCTCTATACCATCTCTGAATATACCCTTAGGCGTGACTACCATATGGGGCAAAACGGATATATTGTACTTATCAAGCAGACCATTCGGTACATCCGCTACGCTCTCCGTAGTGATCATAATCGGAGCTTTCTTACGGTGATTACGTATCCATGCCATACTCTCCTTGGCAAGCACATCATTGGTTCCCGTAACTATCACTATATCCTTGGGAAGCAATCTGTATAACTCATTTTCGAGTCCTTCGCCGCTTATAGGCTTGACAAGATATCCGTCGAAGCCTTCCTTGGCGTAGAACATCTCCATATCACTTCCTGCATTTGCAGTAAGAGCAACGATCTTGGACTCCTTACACAGGCCGCCCTTCTGTTCCCTTATCTTATGCATACATTCTATACCGCTCATTTCAGGCATCATATGATCCATGAATATGACATGGTATTCGGTATCAAATGTCTTAAGCAGAGCTTCCTTACCGCTTTCAGCCGTATCAAGCTGTACCTTAGTCTCTCTGAGCAGTTTCTGAACCACCATAAGATTGGCCAAAGTATCATCAACAACAAGTACTCTTGCCTCCGGAGCCTCGAAACTCTGCACATATTTACGATGCACGCCTCGACTTCTCTTCATGTCTATCTCGCCAAGATGATTGTCGCTTATGATCTTCTGAGGTATCTCAATTACAAAGGTCGAGCCCTTGGTATACACACTGTTAACGGTAATCTTACCGCCCATCAGATCCACGAACTGTTTGACGATGGACAGGCCAAGACCCGTACCCTCTATATAACGGTTCTTGTCTTCATCCACACGCTTAAATGCGGTAAACAGATAAGGAATGTTCTCCTTCTTAATACCCATTCCGGTATCCGATACGGTATACATGACATTAGCCATATCACCGTTACGTTCACACTGAATCTGTAATTTGACCGAACCTTCGCTTGTATATTTGATCGCATTATTAAGCACGTTAATAAGGATCTGTTTGATCCTGACTTCATCACCAAGCAACATCTCGGGAAGATCGGGTGAGACGTCTATGGTAAAATCAAGTTCTTTATCTTTGGCCTTGATCCATAACATACTTACCACATCGGATAACATATCTCCGGTATGGTACTGTACAGGAGTAAGTTCCATCTGTCCTGATTCAAACTTGGACATATCCAGAATATCGTTAATAAGATGCAGCAACATCTTGCTGGCAGCCTGAATATTGGCGGCATTCTCATTGATCTCATCGGATGCGTTCTCCCTTAATATCATCTCGTTTAATCCGATGATCGTATTGATGGGAGTTCTTATCTCATGGCTCATGCTTGAGAAGAACCTGTTCTGAGATTCATTAAGTTCCTCAATCTCTTTAGCCTGCGCTCTGGTTCTCTCGGTCTCTAACTTAAAGAGTCTGTTCTGGAAAGAAACCATCAAATAAATCACAAATCCCACCAGAATAACCGATATGCCTATATCTATATACCACATCTCTCTGACATGATATTGAATGATATTGGGGTTGAAATACGAATAGATCATCTCCCCGATAACAAGCAACGTAAGTATGGTCATCAGTATTCTTCTCGGAACGCCGTCAAGAATAAGTCCGATATACAGGTAACATACACCTACCCAGAGCACTGAACCGCCCGTAAGTCCTCCGCCGAAGAAAAATGATGCGGGGATTGCTCCGAACACAACACCTAAGGCAAGTAAGACTCCTCCTACTTTAAGTTTCTTATACTTAATGGTTATATATGCCACCAACGTAGCCAATAACACCAGTATTCCCAAAGAAACCGTCTCACCTATGTGTTCTCCGATAAGAAGATCTCCTAAGAATGCCAAGAAGACTGACGAAATAGCTATAATAGTTATTAACGTAAACATCTTCTCTTTAAAGTCCTTGTCCGAATATAACAGACGATCAACATAGTTATTAATCAATTTCTTCATTATGCTTCACCGCCTTTCGGAGCGAATTCAAGCATCCCGTCTCCGGGGCCGAATTCCATTACCTCGTCCTTATTATCCTCACCGCTTACAGGTGCGCCGAGAATACTTAATATACCTTCAGACAATACCTTATATTCCTCCATCGTCTCATCATGGAGTTCATCTATCACATCTATTCTGCCTTCCTTGGCTGCCATCTCAAGTTGCCTTGCTTTCTCCGACAGATCCTTGGCTCCTATCATCTTGGATGTGCTCTTAACCGAATGCACAACTATGGCATAGTCATCATAGGCTTGTTTATCTCTAAACTCTTCTGCCTTGATTCTCTTATCGCTTCCTTCACTTCCGTACTGCATAAGAAGTGTCTTATAGAATTCAACATCATTCTGTGAATAACCAAGACCCACGGATGTATCTACGCCTAAGGTCCTAAGTTCGTTTAGACAGTTCGCCCCGTTATCATTGTTATCCTCAGAGATATTTATAGTCTCAGTCGCAGCCGCTTTATCCTGAATCGGTTCATCGGCGGGGATAATATCATCAGCACTTACAAATGCCGACTTGGGCAGGACTTTGCGAAGTACTCTTTCAAGTTCCGCGATCTCCACGGGCTTGCCGATGAATCCGTCGAAGCCCTCTCTTATAAACATTTCTTTGGCCGTACTTACCGTGTTGGCCGTAAGTGCAACTATGGGAACATCATTGATCCTGCTCTTATCGCGTGACCACTCGCTTCTTATGCGCTTCATGGCCTCAACACCGTCCATTCCGGGCATCATATGATCCATGAAAATGATGTCATACTTATTCTCTCTGCAAAGTTCAATTGCATCTGTTCCGGAAGGTGCTGTCTCTACTTTCATTCCGTATTGCCTGAATATTCCTATGGCAACGGTCAAGTTCATGGGCTCATCATCAACGACGAGTGCGCGAACGCCTTTGCAATACAGTTTCTCTTCTTCTCTTGCCTGCTCATGCGGGTTGGAATTAAGGACTGCAATAACAGGGAAACAGAAGAAGGGCTTACGCATGATCCTTGACTTGGAACCTTCAGGCAATTCAAATGCGTCATCGGCAACGATGGCAACCACGGTATCCTCTGCCAGATTCTCCATGAATTCAACATCAGATTCGTACTCTTCCTTACCCACAAACAGATGGGTGAATTTCATGCCTGAAGCCAGTTTCTTAAGTCCGTCGATATTATCCACACGGTGCATCGTAACCCTGAGTCCCTGAACAATGTCCTTGACCATAGCGTTATAGAAATCTCTGACATGAGGATTGTCGAATTTCTCGAAATGCAAGTAAGCACCGAGGACGAGCTTATCCGGAGACTCTACAGACATACAATGGGATTCATCGGCAACACCCTGAGGAATGCTTATTCTTACGGTGGTTCCCTTGCCGGACTGACTCTCTATCGTTAGGAATCCGCCCATTGATCTAACGAACCCGTTGACTATGGTAAGGCCAAGGCCCAAACCGCTTGTTGCACGACTTCTGCCCGAATCGGCCTGATAGAATCTGTCGAATATCCTCTCTATTTCGGCTTCACTCATACCTATTCCAGTATCCGTTACTTCAACGCAGAGATTAACACCGTATTCACGGGGAACCGATGTGATATGCACATACACTCCGCCTTCTTTGGTGTATTTAAGGCCGTTGACAACAAGATGCCACATAATCTTCTTAAGCTTGGATACATCGGTATTAAGAACCGAAGGAAGATTGGCATCCACATCTATTACAAGTTCAATATTGTTACGCTTATACGGCGTTAATTCCGTAACCAGGTCGTTAAGAAGCGATGACATCATATAGTCTTCGGTGCTGACGGCCAGTTTATTCATGTCTATCTCGGAGTAGTCAAGGATATCGCTTATCTGCTCTCCCACTCTCTTACCGGCTTCCTCTATGGCAAGAAGATCCTTCTTAACTTCCGCATCCTTCTCTTTGCCTATGCACACGCCCGTAAGACCGATAACCGCATTAACGGGTGTGCGGATCTCATGGGAGATATTGGCCAGGAAATCATTAAGTCTTGTGGTTGCATCCCTTAACGCACTGATCTCATCGGATGATTTGCTAAGAACCTTGCTCCACTTCTCAATAATGGTACGAGCCACCCAGCCCACGGCCGTTACAAGTGCAATATGAAGTAGCGAGCGGGTTATGACAAGGCTGTCAAACTGCTCACCGTTTAAATACATAATTATAATTTCGTATGCGAAAGTGATATAGAACGTAATCTGACACAGAAGGATCAGTGTCTTCTGACCTGTCATTGTATACACGGACATAACCGCAACCATGACCAAGGCCAGATCGAATGTGCTGGTCTGATGAGCGCCGTAGAAGAAGAATGTCGCCATCATTAGAAATGAATAGATCCATAATCTTGCATTGTCATTAATGCTCTGTCTTATATGCAGAGCCCAACTGATTATCAGTCCTGCCGCAATAAGAACCAAAGCCCATGTCTCCCAATGAAGCAGCAGCGATTCACCGATAAGAATCACTGCCAGAATGGAGAACAGATTAAGGATCATTAACTGTGAACTCTTAAACAGTTCGTTTTGATCAAGTTTGTTATTATCCATACCCCCCAATTACTCCTCCTTCATATCATAATCCGTATCGTCATCGATCATGGCAAGCATGATCTCGGCAAACTTAGGATCAAACTGTGTTCCGACTCCCTTGGCTATCTCTTCCCTTACCACTTCCTGAGGCAGAATACCCCTGTAACTTCTTCTGCTGCTCATGGCATCATATGCATCGGCAACAGCTATTATTCTTGCCTCTTCCGGAATATCCTCACCCTTAAGTCCGTCAGGATATCCCTTTCCGTCGTATCTTTCATGATGCCATCTCGCACCCATTGCCAGTGCTGGCATCTCAGTAATACTGTTAAGTATTCTTGCACCCATAACCGGATGAGTCTTTATTACTTCGAATTCATCATCGCTTAACTTGGCAGGTTTATTGATGATTGCATCCGGTATTCCTATCTTACCGACATCATGCAGAAGACCCATCATGTATATATCATCAAGCTTAGTTCCGGTATATCCGTATCTTCCGGCTATCATCTTCGTATATTCCGCCACTCTGCCGGAATGACCGTTGGTATATGTGTCCTTCGCATCAATAGCTTCAGCCAAGGCCTTAACTATGTGCATGGACATGTCCTTATTCTCTTCCGTCTTACGCTCAACTTCTTCCATAAGATGATTCTGAAGAAGTGCAAGTTCAAGCGTATGCTTGACTCTGAGTATGAGGTTGCCGGGAACCAAAGGCTTTCTTACAAAATCCATTGCTCCGAGTTCAAGTCCCTTGGTCTCTGTGGATTCGTTTTCATCGGCCGTTAAGAAGATAAGAGGAATCTTGGCGGCGCTCGCCTCCTGCTCTCTTAACTTGCTGTAGGTCTCAAATCCGTCCATATCCGGCATATTGACATCCATAAGGATAAGATCGGGCTTATTCTCCTTCATGAAATCAAGGAATGCCTGTCCGGACTGAAGCGCTGTTACACGGATATTGTTCTTACTTAAGATATTACCGACCATCATAAGATTGGTCCTGTCATCATCCACAACCACAACCCAATCCGCTTCTCTTTCTTTACTAAGCGGATTGTCATGAAGGTCATCGGTTACACTGTCCATTTCCACACGAAGTGTAGCCATGGAATTATAATCATCGGTACTCCATGCGGTACTGATACGTTCTGACACCCTGAGTGCGTTATATTCACTAATCTCCGGCAATAACAGGAAGAAGTGATTTAGACCGACCTGCATCATAATATCACTGTTACGAAGTGAATTCTGAAGCAATTCTCTTACTCGGTCAATGATATCTTCCTTAACGGAATCCGTCAGATCAGGCTTATCAAAGTTGACATTATACAGGAGTTTATACGCCGTTCCGTGATAACGATCCATATAACGGATCATATATCTGTATACGTTTCCGAAGGCTTCTTTACCCATCCACATGGCACTCTGGGGAACATTTCTCTCTTCAAGAATATGTGACAGAGTTGTCAGGTTGATATCGTCAGGCACATCGGGCATATCTCCCTTAAGCTGCGCCGAATATATCTCAAGTCCGTGCTTACCATTATTCTTAACTATATAGAGTGCCTTATCCGCCATACGGAACAGTTCGGCAAATACGGTTCCTGCCTCCGGAACGGAAACGGCACCTATGGATATTCCGATGGGAATAGACATCTGATCTCCGAGAAGATCCTTGGACAAAGCTACTATCTTCTCATTGAGAGTATCTGCAAGCGCATGTAATTCCGAATCGTCCGCACCCTCAATAAATACTAAGAACTCATCTCCGCCTATTCTTCCCACAAGACTCTTATGCGTAATCGACTCTCTTAGAAGTTTGGAGAATCCTATAAGGACCTTATCGCCTGCATCATGTCCGTAGACATCATTAACAAGTTTAAATGAATCTATATCCACTACAAGTAAATGACCGCGGCCGGATGCGCACATTTCCGCCGCTTCATGAGTGGCCTCCGCCTTATTAAGCAGACCGGTAAGACTGTCATGTGTGGCCTCAGATTCGAATTTATTGATCTGTTCAGTGGTGCTTATTACCTTTCGTACTCTCTTGACCAAAACATCCGGATCGAAGGGCTTTTTGATAAAGTCAGCGCCTCCCTCATCAAATCCTTTACTCTCAAGGTCAGCGTCATCTTCCGCCGTTAAGAATACAACGGGGGTCTCATTAAGACTTAACTTCTGCTCATATGCTCTTAGTTTGGCCAATGCCTCAAATCCGTCCATCTCAGGCATCATAATATCAAGCAGAATAAGGTTCGGCGTTCCGTTATTCTCAACATAATCAAGCATGGCCTGTCCCGACTTAAGAGCCGTAACACGCATGCCTGCATTACTCAAAATGTGACCGGCGATCTTAAGATTCTCACTGTGATCGTCGACTACAATTACCCATTCAGCCATTTGCTTCTCCCATAAACTAATACTTAAGTGCTGTGGTCCAGTGCTTCTGACCGTATAGATCAGTGAAACAATATGTCATAAGCGCTGTTCCCTCTCCGACATCCGTATTGCTTATTAAGATGTCTTTCATATCCTTCTGTACCGTGAATTCTTCCCCCAGATAATAACTGTCTTCGTATTCTCTGTCATATCCGTAATAATCACAGAGGAAATCTATCTTATCGCCGATTTCAAGTTCCGTAAGATTCTTGGCGATAGTATCCGTCTCACCGTCCACATAATCAAAGCATGCGCCTGCAATGTATCCGTCTTCGTTATCGGATGTAAATGCAATAATGAGTTCACATCTGACATCATTTAACATACAGGGAACACGTCCCGTTATTATATAATCATTCTCATCGCCCTGTGTATCCAAGTGATAATACACCACAGGCTGACCCTCTATCGAAAGCCATGTCCTGTCCGTAGGAGCTAAGAGATTACCTTCCTCATCATACTCAAATACATTATCAAGACCCAAATCCACATATCCCGTTCCATCATCATAGAAGACATTGAGTTCAAGATCACTTACAAGTGCCCACTGATCTTCGGGCAAAGTGATAACAGTATCTCCGTATTCATTAGCCGTCCACATTATGGCATTTTCATCGAAATGATTGGCTGCGATATATTCAGAAGCCGCATCTATGTCAAGGCTTCTGCCGAGGAATGCCGTATTGGCAGCCGATAATCCCGAGATGGAACTGAAGTCACTTCCCATGAAACTTGTGAGCAACTGACCTATCATGGCCGCTGAATCAAGAGAAGAACCGGTACTGCTTTCTGCCATATCACCGAATATTGAGCCTGCAGGTGATGCGGTTCCGCCTTGTGCTACCTGTCCGGCTACATTCATGGATGCAAAGCTCTGAATACACTTAGAGTATTCTTCGTCCATACCTATGGCTTCATAGGTGTCTACCATGCTGTCCACCCTGGACGCTTTCTTATACGGGAAGTAGATCGACAGACCGTATGCATTGGTCATATTGCTGCCCGTCTTATTGTATTTGACACATCCAAGCAAAGCATCCGCCAATGCCTTACCTTCATCCGTTCCCATTCTCTGAGCGAAGTCGATAAGGTCGACCTGATCGATCTTGGATGATGTCGCAAATTCTCTTGTATTTCCTCTTGCCGTAGATACGGTCGCATACTCCTTGTTCTGTATCATCTCGGATGTATCCTTGGAGAATGATGCCAGTTCTTCGGGAACCGTCGCCTGTAATTGCGCAAGATCTATAAGAGATAACGTAGTCTTCTGGCCCTGTGCCGCCTGTGCACATGCATCGGTAAATGTATCAACGATATTCTTACCGATCTCCGTCGTAGGCATAGAAGTATCGGCATTAAGCTTATTAAGCCAGTCGGTATAATACCAGCCTATTCCGGGCTCAGTCTCTTCTGATGCAATAAGATAATCACTGTAATTAGCTACAACAAGTGCAGTCTCAACCGTAGCCATAAGGCAGGCATCAAAACCGACAAAGTCAAATGTCACGCCGCTTGCCTTAAGTGCCTTATTGATTCCCGATAAGGACATCGAACCCGATGAAGCATATTTCTCATCATAGCCGTATCCGCCGGTAGATCCTCCGCCGTGATCCCACATGATAAGTTCATATCTGTTTGCCGGGAAATTGGCCGAAGCATACTTAATAAATCCCGTAAGCGTATCGGGAGCCGTCATTGCAGCCTTGCCCATATTATCTTCCAGGCATACAAGCTTACCGCCCTTAACCTGATATATCTGATTGACGGAATTGCTTATTACATTATTCTGCCACTTCTTACAACCGCCGGTATAGATGATCAGATTGACTTTATCACCGACATTAGCGGATAACATCTCCTGCAGATCCTTGGATGCCATCGCAGACCTGCTCTCAAGATCCGTTCCGCACATATATATCATAATGGTCACAACGTCATCGCCGTTACCCTTAATGACTGTTCTCTTATCTCTTGCTCCGGGTGCTACCGTCGTATCAAGTACACCCGTATTGGCCTTGCCGCTCCATGCAGCAGAACTGTTGCCGGTATATACGGAAGAGCCAAATAACGAATCAAACAAAGAACCCGTTGAAGAACCGGATGATGTCTGTCCTGTCTGGTTATCTGAAGAAGTATAACTCTGATCCTGATAAGAGGTGTCATCGCCACCAAGCAGAGCACCTATTCCTCCGCCTCCGCCAAGCAGGATCACTGCTGCGATGATAATGAACATTAGAGTTCCGCCTCTGCCGCCTCTTGTTACATTACCTCCGCTGCTTCCGGTACTTCCCGAGCTGCTGTATCCGCCTCCTACAGAGCCGCTTCCTAAGCCTTCACCTCTTCTGTGAACGCCGGCACCTCCTTCGGTAACATTTTTCTTTCTGCCAATAGGTCTGTCTGCCATGTTGCTACCTCATATCATAATCTAATCTTCAAATTCGACAGTCATTTCAGTCTCACCGACCGCTCTCTGACACATCTTCTTAAAATTTCTCATATATTTGCCGAGTATTGCCTCAGCCTCAACGCATCCCGTAAATCTTATGCTCCATTTCCTGCCCTGATCGGTAAATACGTCGTACAGTGCATCCAATGTGCCTCCGTAGTATTCAGGCAACGGAAGCGCTTCTCTTAACACATCCTGAAATTCATCAACCGAATATATTCGGCCCAAATCTATCTCATAATCATATTCGTCGTTCATCTTATCTCCTCATTCATTCGGTCCCGTACAATAATGTAAAGGATTCGTAATGATCTCCCGTATAATATATCAACCCGTCGTTTGAATATATTATGCGCTTGGCACCGCGCTTACTCTTACCCAGAGTATCTATATCACATTCATGATATTCCCTGCCCGGTTTATCCGGAAGAAGTCCTTCGTAGTTACCGAAGTAATCACCGCCAATACACATTCCCGGCGCATATGGTTCAAGGGATCCGCCTTCCCAGCCGAGTTTCCCTGCTTCTTTCTTGGTGATGAAGTTACCGGGAAGCTTGCCGTATGTATTAATATACTCGGCCACATCAGATGCCGACGTATATACTCCGTCCTCGGCGATCACACCTGCCTCAGGTTCAGATGTCTCTTCTGTTACAGGCTCTGCTACCTCTTCCGCTACTGGTTCAGCCGCCTCTTCTGTCGCAGGCTCTGCAGCTTCTTCGGTCTCTGTCACAAGCGGCTGCACAACGCTTACATGCTGTACCGGTTCCTGCTTCTTGCCGCAGCCTGCGCATAACAGGCATATAAGCGCGATATATGTAATTAATCTGAAGGCTCTTCTAATACTCTTCCCCATCATAATCATCGTAGTATTCTTCGTCGTTATCGTACTCCGAATAATCATCCTCATAGTCCGCATCGTCATAGCGGTCTTCGTAATAATCATCCTCGTAATTATCATATCTGTTCAGCGCCGCAGCGGACTCAGTCGCACTGACTTTGACAAACAGGCGGATAAACCTTGAATGGAACACAATGAATATCGCAACTACCAGGAATAAGTGCGCAAAAAACGTACTCACAAGCACACCGTTTGATTTAAGCAAATACTTGGTGGTAAATCCGTACAGACACATGACCGCCGTATTGGCAAGTCCAAGTAACAGAAGCGGAATATTGTGAGCAGCCTTACGTATGGAATTGACAAAATCCATAAATGACGAATCAAAATATGCATATCGTCCCACCATCAGGCCGAGGAAATATATGATAAATCCGTCATAGTTATTATTCTCGTATATGAACTTGATATACATGAAGATCAGAATGATGTATAACATTCCGATCAGTCTTACTGATCCCTTCTCTTCGGTATTGACACTCTTAAGGGGTATGAGTACCCTGTCAAATATTGAATTGATCACACATGATGCGATGATCATCACAAGCAGGAGCATATCCGCATGATCAGACCAGAATTCATGGAATTCACCCTCTGTAATAAATCTCTCAATAAGGTAATATGCCGAGAGAAAAGATAATATTGAGGTCGCCGAGAATATCATCTCATAATATCGTTCCGTAAGCTTGTATGCTCTGTTATGAAATCTACGTCTTCTGTCAGCCCTGCTACGACCGTTTGAAGTACATAACGCCGCAAGAATGATTATCATCACGGATACCAGCGTACATACAAGGGAAAGTCCTAAGAAGGTCAACATCTTGGATGCGACCAGGTAGTGTTCTAAGTACTCTGCAAGTGTCATTTATCCGTTCCCGCCTTAGCCGTCATTACTGCATCTGATGTCTGCGCAGCTTCTGTTGTATTCGCCGCTTCTACCGGCGATTTGTATCCGTACTTTACCGCCGCCATAACTTTGTCAAACGAACCGAATATTTCATGCAGACTGCAGTCTCTTAAATTGAATTCATTACTGCCCATATACAGTTCAATCTTATAATCCTTGCCTGATTCGAAATTATATGTTTCTACTTCATTCATTATTCCGTATCTGCAATTATCCAGTTCTTCCTTGGAAGTAGTATCTAGCAATATAAAGAACTTGTCCGCACCGAGTCTTATTACCGCACCGTTGGATGCAACCACATCGGAAAGTATCTCTGCAAGATCCGAAATCGCCTCATCACCTTCATTGCGTCCGTATTCATTGTTAATGGAATTAATGCCCACAATATCCACAAACAACGCAACAAAATTGCCGTCGTGGTTCTTGCGCAACGACGATTTGACGGAATCCAGATAATTCCTGTTATATACTCCCGTAAGCTTATCTATGTATATTCCTTCATTCTTAAGGCATACCACCATGAAGGCCACGGATATGCTGACACAGGGCCATATCATCGATACTCCGTAAGACATTCCCTGAATAATCGTACCTACACCGATGGGGACAATAAAGAACCATACAGGGAAATAATGTCTGATACGGCCTTTAAATCTTGCATGGAGATATATGACAATTCCGTCGAATAACAGGATGACTTCCGCAACCGTATATACCCAGAAAAACATGCGGCGACAATATACATTGTTATCATCCACATAGAATACGATCGGGACGAACACGTTAATAAGCAACAAAATCGTCTCTATGGCACAGAGAACGTAGATTATATTGACATGAATCTTGGATATCTTCTCATTGATATATTTATAGATTATCGTGATAAATGAGGGACCGATTATGATATTAAGCAGATACAACAGAGTATTGCCCACATAAACGATGAAATAATTATTCAGTCCGAATTGTCCGTCGGCCTTAAATACGAGCGGGTCAACAATACAGCCCACCAATGTGGCCAACATAAGCACAAGCAATATAATACTTGTAAGTTTCCTTGTGTGAATATACCAGCCTCCGCACACAAGCAAAGATACCATCAATAAACCGCCCAAAACATTGGTCATATAGATGGAAGTAAGGTCAATCATTTCATTCATATTATCTCTCTCCGATACATCCCAATAAAGCGTCCACAGGACGCTTTATTATAATACCATATTCCCATGATTACTCCAATACATCAAATGAACAACCTCTTGCCCAAGGGCTGCCCACATCACAACGTCCGTGATGATATTCTTCCTTAACTTCTCCCGCCTCAAGCTCATCCGACGTCTTGATCTTAAATCTTGATACGTCCTTGTCTATGAAGCCGTCTAACATATTCACAATATCATCGATCTCTTCTGCACTTACAGCCTTATTATCATCCATATATATCTCCTAAATCTGATGACGAACCACGGCATATTCATCGCCGTTTCTGTAATACGGGCAATCTTTATATCCGCTTGATATGAATCGTCCGTACTCATCTTCATCCATATCTACCGAGCAATAGTATTCCTCATCCTCTTCATCATATTCGTTATATGCACATTCATCACATCTTGCCATAACTTGCTCCCTGCATAGTCAGAATCCTTCTATGCGTCGTATAATCTGCGTTTCCTCTCTATCATATCATCGATATTATCCATGTACAACATAAGGTCCTTATGTGTGTCGCACCTCTCTATCCTGCCTGCCATATCTCCTCTGTATACACGCTTAGAGACGGTTCCGGCGCCGAGTGCCACGATATCCTGCACCTCTTCCATCATAAGGATATTATATATACCGGCCTTACCCTCTGCCGCATATCCCGTATTCTCAAGATTACCTCTTATATTCTTCTGTCTGTAGAGATAATACGGATGCAGTCCTATCGATGCGGCTGTCTCCTGCGTTAATCTCATTGCTTCATCATAATCAATGACGTTATTCCTTAACATGACATCTGTGTCAGTTATCTTGCCGCCGTCCATTAGCATCTCCGCAAGTTTACTTCCCCGCTTAACCGCAAGGGAATGAACCGTAAGATCATCAGGCTTAAGGTCCGCTATATTATCAAGGGTATACTTTATATCATCCATGGTCTCGCCCGGCAGTCCCAGGATTATGTCCATATTGATGTTGTCAAATCCGATCTCTCTTGCAAGCTTATATGCTCTGATTGTCTCCGCGGCCGTGGCCTTCCTGCCTATTAATCTAAGAGTGTCCTCATTAAATGTCTGCGGATTGACGGATATCCTGTCAACGCCCATTGACTTAATCGCCCTGAGTTTGCCCTCATCGATTGAATCGGCTCTCCCTGCCTCCACCGTGAATTCCCTTATACTTGTTATGTCCAGCCTGTTCTTAAGATACCCTATTAGGTCGACCATTGAATCCGCATCAAGAGTTGTAGGCGTTCCTCCGCCTATGTATATACTGTCAAGCCGTCTTCCGGCAAAAGCAGAGGCAACATAGTCTATCTCCCTCTTAACACAATCCGTGTACCGGGCGACCTCTTTCTTATAAGCGGCGATGGGATAAGACATAAACGAACAGTACAGACATCTGCTCGGACAGAAAGGAATGCCTATATACAGACTGTATCCGGATGCATCGGCACCGATATCATCGATGACCTTCTTCTCTCTTATCGCTATCTCTGTTGCAAGGCATGCCTTCTCATCCGAACAGAGATAGAACTCCTTCATGTGATTGATCGCATCATTCGAATTCATTCCGTTATCAAGACAGGTCTTGGCAAGCTTGGTAGGTCTTATTCCGGTCAACGTTCCCCAGGGAAGTTCCTTACCCGTATGCTCCGACAACGCAAGATATATCTGCCTCTTAAGCTCACTTTTGTATGCCGCCCTGTCCTCATATAAGGAGTTATCTGTGGGAATATTGCGGATGCTTCTTCCTTCCAGATCTATGCTTATATTATTCTTATTCGCACATACTAAGAACTCCGGCATGTCACTGTCGGAGTTCTTATCCGTATCCATAGGCGTAATCTTAATATCCTCCTCAGGATAGAACGCCTTGATTAATGAATGAATGTCATATGAATAACTTTCATCATTGACTCTTACACATATCACTGTCTATTCCTCGTCCATAAAGTTCCTTATTCCCTGACCGAGCATGGACTCATGCGCTGCCGTTACTGCCCTTACTTCCGGTTCGGCTTCCGCAAATATCGCCGCAATATTGGGATCGAACTGTGTTCCCGCACCTTCTTTGATTATATCCATAGCCTTCTCAAATGTGAAAGGCTCCTTATAACTTCTCTTGGATACCAGGGCATCGAATACATCGGCAATCGCCATTATACGAGCCGAGAGAGGTATCTCTTCACCGGCCTTGCCGCTCGGATAGCCTTTGCCGTCCCACCTCTCATGGTGGTATGTGGCAAGGTTCTTGGCTTCTTTGAGATATCCGCTGTCGGAAACAAGTTTCATTGCGCTTTCGATAACCTTGCTTCCGGCAGATGTATGGCTCTTCATTATTGCGAATTCATCATCCGTAAGTTTGCCGGGTTTATTAAGGATGGTATCCGATACCATTATCTTACCCACATCATGAAGCGGGGCCGAATTGGCTACATCTTCCATGAATTCATCCGACAGCTGATCGGCATATATGCCCTTCTCTTTCATCTTATTCATGATAAGTCGAACATAAGCCGCCGTCTTGCGGACGTGATCACCCGTGTTCTTATCTCTGCTCTCGACCATATCCGCCAGTACATAGATAAGTCCGTTCTGCATATGAGCGATCTCTTCGCCCTTAGCTTCCACATCTTCAAGATAGCCCACCGTCTCGGCTATGGTCTTGGATAATGAATCATACAGATTCTCTATCTCATCACCCGTGGATATATCCAAATGCTGCAATCTGTCCACGCTTATCTCTCTGGCTTCCTCACTGTCGTATGCAAACTTTCTTGCTGATACCGTCATGGCCGTTATGGGATATATCAGATGATAATCCACAAGCCAGATACAAAGTGCAAGGATGAATATATAAAAGCCCATGAATAACGATGATACCTTGGTCATATAGTTAAGCGTAGATAACTTGATATCCTCAACCTTGATATCCGCTCCGGCATAGCATATATTCTCACCGGTAGAATCTTTGATGGGTTCAAGTACGGTTAACAACTGTCCGTACATGGTGTTATCAAGGATTGGTTCTATCGGCTCTCCGGCCATGATCTTATCCTTATACGGCATAAGATAATCTTCAAGTTGTATGATTGTTCCCGGCGCCTGTCCGTTAACATCGAATGTATTAAGATCGAATACCACCTGAACGCCTTCATCCGTGATCCTGTATACATACAGATATTCTATATCGGGATTAGCCTTGCGAATTCCGTCAAGCTTATTCCTTACAGCCAGATACTCGGACGATGAATGTCCGTTACCTACATCGACGAATTCATCTAACCTCTTGGTATCTATAACATTGGCCGCAAGCCTTGCAGCACTTGAGCAGCTGTATGTATACTGCTTCATTGCGAAATTCTGGAATAACAGATAACTGATTATCGTAGTAACAACAGCCACGCATACCATAATAGCCGTGATAATCGCAATGATCTTGCCTCTTAAAGAGAACGATCTGGTATTACCCTTCTTGGCATCCTTGATCGCATCCTCAGACAGAGGTGCCTGACGCCAACCCGTTAACCACAGACCGGGCTTAAGCTTATCAGGGATTGCTTTGATTATGAAATATGCAAGGACTACCGTTATGGCTTTATCGATAAGATCGATCACAACATCGGATGTAAACTGCGCCCAGAAGACGTTCATGTATCCTTGTTCATACAGTCTGCGGGCAAACGGAGCACTTATGCCCTCGCCCATTCCGAAGCCATAGAGAAGATAAGTCAACACCGATCCCAATGCACCGCCTATAACAGCGTATACCGGAATTGTAAGCACAGCCTTACCGAATTTCTTATAATATCCCTTCCTGCCGAAATACGTTCCGCATGCGGCTATCATGGTAGAGAGAACCACATAGTATGCATTGCCGGGATTACCTTGCATATTGATAATATTATTGAGATATCCGACGGCTATGCCGGGAAGATATCCGCCTAAGATCGCAGCCATAAGCGTTCCTACATTATCAAGATATAACGGAACGTTGTAATGGGTCGCAAGTCTCGGCAGAATGAAATTGATCAGAATCGCCGCAGCGAAGAAACACATCTGGAATGCCAGATATTTATCACTCTTATAGTCTATTTCCCTCTTATCAGCATCATCGTTCATAGAATCTACCCCCTCGCAGATTATGATGTTTAAATACCTAATACTGTCATTTTATTGATATATATACTCCGCATACCGATATCATCTCGGCCAGAAAGGATTATAGTTCTTCTCATGTCCTATTGTCGTCTGCTCACCGTGCCCGGGATATACGGCCGTTTCATCGGGTAGTACAGCTAACTTGGTCTCTATTGAGTGTGTCAGCTCACTCATGCTGCCTGTAGGAAGATCTGTTCTACCTACGCTCTCGGCAAACAGTGTATCTCCGCTTATAAGCACATTTTCATCCGGGAAATAGTAACAACATGAACCCTTGGTATGTCCTGGCGTTGCCAATACCTGGATCCTAAATCCGTTAAGCGTAAGTACATCCATATCCTTCACATAGTTATTGACCTTGACCGTGCATGCCCTTCCCGCATCTTCTGATACGTTAAGCCTTGCATTCTCAAGAACTTCCTGCTCGGCATCAAGTGCATATACCTGCGCGCTTGTAAGACTTCTTAACTTCGAGCATCCCCAGATATGATCGAAATGTCCGTGAGTAAGAAGGATGTGCGTCACTTTAAATCCCTTGCTTCTTAAACCCTCAAATATGTAATCACCGCGATCAGCGGGATCGATAACTATACAATCACTCTCGCCTTCACGATATACAAAATAGCAATTCGTCGCACAAGAGCTTAAAACGATTCTCCCTATTTTCATTTTATTATCCTGTCCTTCTCTCTATGTCGATCACACCCTGAATGGAATTAAGCTTATCGATTATTCTGCTAAGCTGTTCTCTTCCGGTTGTCTCAAACGACAGCAACATGGTACATACACCCTGCTTGCTGACTCTCGTATTAACCGACATTATATTGATATTCTTCTCTGTAAGTGTCCTTGAAACATCCACCAACAGTCCTGTACGGTTGTTGGCATATATTACGATCTCTGCCTGATAGATGCTGTCCGTCTCGGATTGATCTTCCTGCCACTCTGCCTCTATTATCCTCGCTCTCTCCGTATCGGATAAACTTAAGACATTGATACAGTCATTACGATGTATGGATATTCCTCTTCCTCTTGTAACAAAGCCCACTATCTCATCACCCGGCAGAGGATTACAGCACTTAGAGAACCTGACAGATACGTCATGTACGCCCTTAACAATGATTCCGTTACCTGCTTTATTAAACTGTCTGTCGGTCTTAGCTGCAGCTTCGGCTATCTCGGATGCAACCTCGGCATCCGTTATCTCCTTCTTATGATCCTCTTCATACATCTCCACCATTCGGTTGGCTATCTGGCCTTCCTTAAGCGCACCGTGTCCTATGGCTGCAAGTATGCTCTCCCAATCTCTGAAGCCGTACTTGCGCATAATACGAGTCTCATACTCAGGCGTCTTGATGGTATTCACATCTATACCATGCGCCTTACAATATGCCGACAGAAGTTCCTTACCCTTGACTATGTTATCGTCCTTACGCTCAGCCTTAAACCACTGGTTGATCTTATTCTTGGCCTGGGTAGACTTACACACATTAAGCCAGTCTCTGCTGGGGCCTTTGGAATTCTGCGAAGTGATGATCTCTATCTTATCACCGTTCTGTATCTCATAATCTATGGTCACAAGCCTGCCGTTGACTCTGGCTCCGACCATCTTATTACCCACGGCACTGTGAATTGCATAAGCGAAATCTATAGGTGTACTTCCTGCAGGCAGATTCTTAACTTCACCTCTTGGTGTGAAACAGTATACGCTGTCAGAGAACAGATCAAGATCGCTCTTAAGAAGTTGCATAAACTCCTTGTTATCCGACATGTCTCTCTGCCATTCAAGAATCTGACGAAGCCATGTAAGCTTCTCTTCTTCTCCGAAATTACTCTTCTTACCGTCGGATGCTTCCTTGTACTTCCAATGAGCTGCGATACCGTATTCAGCAGCCTTATGCATCTCCCATGTACGAATCTGTATCTCAAAAGGCTGTCCGGATTCACCGATAAGAGTCGTGTGAATAGACTGATACATATTGGCCTTGGGCATGGCTATATAATCTTTGAAACGTCCCGGAATCGGGGTATAGAGTTCATGAATAACACCCAGTGCCGCATAGCAGTCCTTAACCGAATCAACTATTATGCGCACCGCAAAGAGATCGTATATCTCTTCAAGTGTCTTATTCTGATTCTTCATCTTCTTATAGATTGAGAAGAAATGCTTGATTCTGCCGTCAACTTCAGCTTTGATGCCGGCATCATCTATGTGTTTCTTAACCTTTAGAACTATGCCTTCGATGTATTTCTCACGCTCACTTTTGCGGATCGCGATCTTATCAACAAGGTCATAGTATATATCCGGTTGAAGATACTTAAGGCTTAAGTCATCAAGTTCAACCTTGATCTTGGATATACCGAGTCTCTGTGCTATGGGACTGTATATATCAAGTGTCTCACGCGCAATACGCTGCTGCTTGTCAACCGGCATGTGCTTAAGAGTTCTCATATTATGCAGCCTGTCGGCAAGTTTGATAATGATGACTCTTATATCCTTGGCCATTGCAAGGAACATCTTACGCAGATTCTCAGCCTGCATCTCTGCTCTGTCCGAAGCCTTATCCGCTCCCACATTGGCTGCAAGCTGAAGATCATTGAGTTTGGTAACGCCGTCGACCAGATGCGCAACGTCTTCACCAAATTCCTTGGCAATATCTTCTATCGTCCAGTCCGTATCTTCCGCAACATCATGAAGCAATCCTGCCGCGATGGTCTCTTTGTCCATCTCAAGATCGGCAAGAATATTGGCAACATATAAGGGATGAACTATATACGGCTCACCCGACTTACGTACCTGTCCTTCATGTGCTTCTCCGGCTAATTTGTATGCCTTCTCAATAAGGCTTATATCATCCGAAGGATGGTATTTACGAACACGTTCAATAAGGTCATTATACAGTTGTTCGGGCGCAAGAAACTCACCCAACGACTCAATACGTCCGTCGTCGAATACTATGCTGTGATCTTCAGATGTAGATGTTACAAGTTTCTTCTCTGTCATACATCCACCTTCTAACAATCCCTCACTACCTTGCGCCAAACTCGAAGTACTTAATTACTTACCCTCGTACTTAATAGCCGAATATACCGGGCACTTAATCTTATCTCTGCCGTTTAATCCCTGCAGTTCCATAAGAACAAGCACACCTACGACTTCACCACCGAGCTGTTCAACAAGCCTGATCGTGGCTTCAAGCGTACCGCCCGTTGCAATAAGATCATCCACAACCAACACCTTCTGGCCGGGCGCTATGCTGTCCTTATGCATCTCGATCGTAGCAGTACCGTACTCAAGTTCATAGGATGTCTCTATGGTCTCTCTGGGAAGCTTACCCTTCTTACGTACAAGAGCGAACGGCTTATGCAGATTGTAAGCTATCGGAGTACCGAATATGAATCCTCTCGACTCCGCACCTGCAATCACGTCGAACTCAAGCCCTTGCACAAGCTTCTGCATCTCATCTATAGCCATATGTAAGCCGTCCTCATCCTGGAGCACGCTTGTGATATCACGGAAAATGATACCCGGCTCCGGGAAATCCGGAATGCTCACAACATAGTCTTCAAGTCTTTCCTTGATCATCTGTAACCTCCATCACATTCTGCTTATATAGGTCGTTTCGCCGGATATGTCTGCCCTGCGCTTCGTCTTGTCTGACTTATAACATACCTGCACAATATCTTGTGTCAAACCCTGCAAAACTACCTAAATATTATACTCTTCTGACAATTCATCGTCAATGTAAAAAGCCGGCTCCAAAGAGCCGGCTTCGTAATAATTACTATATCGTCCGTTTGCCTATGCAGTGAGCTGTCAGAACTTGTTAGTTCTAGTACATTCCGCCGCCCATTCCGCCGCCTGCAGGCATTGCAGGAGTCTCTTCCTTGATGTTGGCTACAACTGACTCTGTTGTAAGGAGTGTAGCTGCAACGGAAGTAGCATTCTGAAGAGCGGAACGTGTAACCTTAGCAGGATCAAGGATACCTGCCTTAACCATATCAACGTACTCTTCATTAAGTGCATCGAATCCGGTACCAACCTCAGATTCGTATACCTTATTGATGATAACAGATCCTTCAAGACCTGCATTAGTAGCTATATGATACAGAGGAGCCTCTAATGCCTTAAGTACGACATTAGCACCTGTCTTCTCGTCACCTTCAAGTGAATCAGCAAGCTTGGCAACTTCCTTAGAAGCATGGATATAAGCAGATCCGCCGCCTGCGATGATACCTTCTTCAACGGCTGCTCTTGTAGCTGCAAGTGCATCCTCAAGTCTAAGCTTAGCTTCCTTCATCTCAACCTCAGTAGCTGCGCCCACTCTGATAACGGCTACGCCGCCTGCAAGCTTGGCAAGTCTCTCCTGAAGCTTCTCCTTATCGAAGTCGGATGTAGTTGTCTCGATCTGCTGCTTGATCTGGCCGATTCTGCCTTCGATTGCAGCCTTATCGCCTGCACCTTCAACGATGACTGTGTTCTCCTTCTGAACCTTAACGCTCTTAGCACGACCGAGCTGATCGATCGTTGTGCTCTTAAGGTCAAGACCGAGCTCTTCTGAGATAACCTGACCGCCTGTAAGAATAGCGATATCCTCAAGCATAGCCTTACGTCTGTCACCGTATCCGGGAGCCTTAACGGCTACTACATTGAATGTCCCTCTAAGCTTATTAACGATAAGAGTTGTAAGTGCCTCGCCCTCAACGTCCTCAGCGATTATAAGTAACTTAGAACCTGACTGAACAATCTGCTCAAGAAGAGGAAGGATCTCCTGGATATTTGATAACTTCTTATCTGTGATAAGGATGTAAGGATTATCAAGAACCGCTTCCATCTTCTCCATATCCGTAGCCATGTAAGCTGAGATATATCCTCTGTCAAACTGCATACCTTCTACAAGGTCAAGTTCAGTCTGCATTGTCTTAGACTCTTCTATTGTGATGACACCGTCATTAGATACCTTCTCCATTGCATCTGCAACAAGTTGTCCGACTTCATCATCTCCGGCAGATATGGCAGCAACTCTTGCGATATGCTCCTTACCATTGACCTTAGAACTCATCTTGGCAATTGCATCTACAGCACACTGTGTAGCCTTCTTCATACCCTTACGAAGAATGATGGGGTTAGCACCTGCTGCGAGGTTCTTAATACCTTCGTGTACCATTGCCTGTGCAAGTACTGTAGCTGTTGTTGTACCGTCACCAGCAACGTCATTAGTCTTGGTTGCAACTTCCTTAACAAGCTGAGCACCCATGTTCTCGAATGCATCCTCAAGCTCAATCTCCTTAGCAATTGTCACACCATCGTTAGTGATTGTAGGTGCACCGTATGACTTATCAAGCACTACGTTACGACCCTTAGGTCCGAGTGTAACTCTTACTGTATCCGCAAGCTGATTGACACCGCTTTCAAGTGCTGCTCTGGCGTCATCGCCGTATTTAATCTCTTTAGCCATTTTCTTATCCTCCTGAACTTTTACTTAATTATAGCAAGAATATCCGACTGCTTAACGATGATATACTCTTCCTCATCTATCTTAACGTCAGTTCCTGAATACTTAGAATAGATAACATTGTCGCCAACCTTGACCTGCATTGCAACTTCCTTGCCGTCTACCATTCCGCCGGGACCTACTGCAACGACCTCAGCCTGCTGGGGCTTCTCCTTGTTCTGTCCGGGAAGTACGATTCCGGACTTAGTTGTCTCTTCTGCCTGTAACTGCTTTAATACGACTCTGTCGCCTAAAGGTGCTAAATTCATATTACTGCCTCCTAACATTATTCTTTATTGGTTGCCACTTGATTATCACTCATCAACTTCGAGTGCTAACAATCTCTGCACAATTATTTATTTTAGTCACTTTTTGTAATTTTGCAAGGGGAAAATCACTGAATTTTAATTTTTTATAAATTATTTAGATTGTACACGCACAGGGCGACCTGTCAGGCGCTGCAAATACTGCTTAATGAGCAAACTGCGCCTCGAACAGTTCCTTATAGAATCCGCCCTTATCAAGCAATGTCTTATGATCACCCTGCTCTATGATATGTCCGTCTTTCATTACGACAATTATATCGGCATCCATTATGGTAGAGAGTCTGTGGGCCACGATAAATCCCGTCCTGCCCTCCATCATCGTATGGAATGCCTTCTGAATACGGATCTCCGTTCGCGTATCAATGCTTGATGTAGCCTCGTCAAGTATAAGGATCGGCGGCAACGCCAACATGACTCTTGTGATACACAGAAGCTGCTTCTGGCCGACACTTAAGTCTCCTCCGTCTTCTGCAAGCACGGTGTCATAGCCCTGAGGCAGCCTTCTTATGAAACTGTGGGCATGCGCTTCCTTGGCAGCCTCGATACATTCCTCCCTTGTGGCATCAGGCCTGCCGATTCTGATATTATCAAGCACTGTTCCCTTGCGGATCCATGTATCCTGAAGCACCATTCCGAATCTGCTTCGATGCTCCTGACGACTTAATACAGAAATATCCTCTCCGTCTATATATATCTTACCGCCGTCCACGTCATAGAAACGCATAAGCAGATTAATAAGCGTTGTCTTACCGCAGCCTGTTGGTCCTACAATGGCCACCGTCTGTCCCGGCTTAACCGAGAGATTGAAGTTCTCTATAAGCGGTTTATTCTTATCATATGCAAAACTGACCGCTTCTATGTCTACCTGTCCCTTAACATCTTCCACACCCTTAAGCGAACTGTCATATATGTCATTATCGCTCTCCGCATCTTCCGTTATAAGAGCAAATACTCTGGATGCACAGGCAAATGCATTCTGAAGTTCGGTTACAACTCCCGATATCTCATTAAAAGGCTTGGTATACTGTGTTGCATATGCAAGCAACGCCGAGAGACTTCCCACTGTAATATGTCCGGTAATAACTCTGAATGCACCTACCAAAGCAACAAGTGCATATACCGTTGCATTAACAAATCTGGTAGCGGGATTGACTGTTGATGAATAGAACAGCGCCTTGAGCGAGCACTCTGCCAGTCTGTCATTAACCTCATTGAATCTCTGCAGTGCCTCATCTTCATAGCCGAATGACTTAACGACCTTCTCATTGCCTATCATCTCATCTATAAGAGCAGTCTGCTCTCCCCTCGTAACCGACTGTGTCACAAACATATCGTGAGTATGCTTGGCAATAAAATGGGCCACAAATAAAGACAGCGGTGTCACACACACGACCACTATCGTCGTCATCTTACTTAACGTCCACATATAATATATGGTTCCGATTATGGTCACTATTCCCGTAAATGCCTGAGTAAATCCCATTAACAATCCGTCTGCCAACGTATCTACATCGGCTACCATTCTGCTGACCGTCTCACCTGTTGAATGTGAATCAAGATAACTTAGCGGAAGCTGCTGTATCTTACGGAAAGCATCATTACGTATATTCTGTGTCACCTCATAAGTCACTTTATTATTGACCATAGCCATAAGCCACTGCATAAATGCCGTTATCCCTATAACGATTCCGACCTGTATAAGGCATCTGACAACATAGTTAATATCAACCATGATGTTATCTATTGCCTGACCGAACAATACGGGTACAAACAATGCCGTTAAGCTTGATGCAAGTGCAAGCACAATTGATAACACCACAAGAAGACAGTGCTTCCTTAGATACTTAAGAAGCATCCTGCCTGCGCTTAATCTGTATGCAGTTGATCCGGATTCTGATCTTCCCGCCATACTACTCCTGCTTATGTAACTGGCTGTTATGTATCTCACGATACAGTTCGCAGCTTAACAACAATTCTTCATGTGTACCAATAGCTTCTAATCTTCCGTCATCAAGCACCAATATCTTATCCGCATGCTTAATGGAAGAAGTTCTCTGGGAGATGATAAATACCGTAGTATTCTTATCAAGTTCCTTAAGTGCTCTTCTAAGCTTAAGATCCGTGGCATAATCAAGTGCCGATGAGCTGTCATCCAATACAAGTATGGGTGTATGCATCGCAAGGGTACGAGCTAAAGACAGTCTCTGTCTCTGACCGCCCGAATAGTTGCGTCCGCCCTGTTCTACCTCTGAATCCATACCGCCCTTATCTTTAACGATCTCTTCAGCCTGTGCCATCTTAAGTGCGGTTACCAATTCTTCCCCGGTCGCATCGGCTGCGGCCATCATAAGATTGCTCTTAACATCACCCTTAAATAGCACGGCCTTCTGCATTACGACACCCACAAGTTCATGCAACTGATCATATGAATAATCTCTTATATCATGACCAAACAGATACACTCCGCCTCCGGTCACATCATAGAATCTCGCAATAAGGTTCGCCACGGTACTCTTACCGCTTCCCGTACCGCCTATAATACCTATCGTCTGTCCTTTATATGCAACGAAATTAATATCTTCAAGTGAATCTTCAGAAGAACCCGGATAAGTAAATGACACATCTCTAAAACTTACCGCCTCCTTACCGACATCCGTGTCACTTTCAAGGGCATCATCATCAACATCCATATCCGGTTCAACTCCCATACCTTCTTTCATGGAAGGAGATATTGCAAATACATCCGATATTCTGTCCGCACTTGCTAAGGCCTTATTAAGCGTCACAACCAAATTGGCCAACTTAACAAGTTCGACCAGTATCTGCGACATATAGTTATATAAGGCAATCACCTGTCCCTGCGTAAGGATGCCCGCTGATACTCTCATTCCTCCCGAATATATGACCAGTATGATTCCGAGATTAATAAGCACATAAGTAAGGGGATTCATTAATGCTGATATATGTCCCGCGTTTTTTAATCTGTTCGTAAGTTCATCCGTTGTATTATCAAATGATTCTATCTCATCCTTCTCCAGTCTGAATGCGCGGATTACTCTTACACCGTTAAGTCCCTCTCTTACCGAATGAGTTACCTTATCAAGACTTGCCTGTGCCTTAATAAGAGCAGGGATATTGCGCGACATTATAAGACCCACAACCGCAAATAGTACGGCTATGGTCACAACAAATATAAGTGCTGTATGTACATCGATGGTAAATGCCATGATCATGGCGCCGAATACCACGAAGGGGCTTCGAAGGAAGAGTCGCAGGAACATATTAACACCGTTCTGCGCCTGATTCACATCAGAAGTCATTCGGGTGATCATTGTGGAAGTTCCTATGGTATCGACTTCCGAATATGACAGATTAAGCAGATGTCTGAACAGTTCACTGCGAAGTTTGGTAGAGAATCCTATTGCAGCCTTGGCGGCAAAAAACTGAGCGGTTAAGGATACCGTAAGTCCGATAACAGCCAATACCCCCAGGATGACGGTCATCAAATAAATATGACGGGTGTCATTCCCTCCTATGCCCTTGTCTATAAGGCTTGCTATTACGAGGGGTACAATCAGTTCAAAGCTCGCTTCAAGCATCTTAAAAAGCGGAGCAAGAACGCACTGTAATCTGTATTCTTTTAGATATACCAATAACCTTCTCATATCTACTCGCCCTTAAGGGCTTTCTTGCGGTCATACATTCTGATATCCGCTCTTTCAAATACCTTATCAAATCCCATATCCCTCTCGGGATTGTATATTGCCATTCCGCTTGCTACGACCACTCCGCCTTTCTTGACATTGTAATCAATCTGCGCATTGAATACGCTAAGCAGCGCTTCCCTGTTGGTGTAATCCTCTCCTTCAAGAAGAGCAACGAATTCATCGCCGCCTATCCTGAATACCGGACTGTGCTTATATATCCTGCAGATTAACTTGCCCGATTCGCGAATGCATCTGTCACCGGCTTCATGCCCCAGATTATCATTGACCATCTTAAGATTATTAAGGTCGAACACAACTATTCCGAGTTCATTTATCTCTTTATTCCTTATGCGTTCGTCGTAATCATTCTTGATTTCTTTGTAAGCATTGGCATTCTTGACATTGGTAAGGGCATCCTTATACGCAATCTTTCTTACAGATCCCAACTCCTTATCTCGATTGACCTTATCATCCACCTCAACAAACGTGTGAACCAGGCAATTGGCAATAAGACAGCCTATCGCATAATAGGGAAGGAACGGGTCCAATGTCTGAAGGACAATGAATATCGACATTACTATGCCCGAGAAGCTGATCGCTCTGTAATGGAGTTTGGTCTGGCCTTCCGTTCTTAACGAGATAAACGTCGTATATGCGGCCAGAATAACAAATAAGATGAACTGAATTCCCAGATTTATATATCTGGCGCTACCCGGGATATATTCGCCGTCCGGCATAAACGCAAACATTATCGGAACATAAATGTTTACAATTAGCGTGACGATTTCGAATAAATATATGCCCCAACCCGCATATGTTAAGATTCTGCTAAATACGTTCTGCCTGTCTAAGTATGCGACGGTGAATTTGGTCCACAGCAGAATAGATAAGCCCATGGAGAAGAAATACAGCACCGTATCCGCATAAGCCAATGCGACTATACCTGTATCATACATAAATCCCCACAGGACATCAGATACATAGTAAAACAACAGGCCAAACAGAAATAAACGGTATTGCTTCTTACCGGGAATCTCACTGTCTGCGTTATATTTCCTGGCTGCCTCGAAATTGATAATAATATGTATAACAATGGCTAAGAGCCCGAAACTGGCATAATACATGGTGTATTTCCCTCTCAAATGCCTGTACCCGATAAGCAATTCAGGCAGGATAGTCAGTACATTATATCAAAATTTTGCATAATAGTACAATCTGCTTAGGATAAGATTCCTTTGGTATAAGACCGCTTACAGACCACGGACTTTAAGATCGGATACAAGGGAAACATAGAATTCCCTGACATCAAATCCGGGGATATTCTCCCTGTTAAGGTCGATCATATCTCCGTGTGATATGCCTCTTGTCCTCTTATTCTCAAGGAATTGATAATCCTCTCCCCACTTAAATGATGCCTCACCCACAAGTCCGTCATTTCTGCCGTCAAACATCTTAACCAGATGGTAACTCATATTTAACGGAAAGGCTCCGCTTCCTGCTTTCTTCATGCAAGAGCCTATGCTTCTTGTGTAGATTCCGTGTCCCTTATAATCATAATCAGCTGTCTCATCCCATATGATCTTACAGCCCGACGCAGTAAGGTCAGTTACTGCCGCTATAAAATCAGGGTCAGAATCTCCCAGTTTTTTAAGCGTATTGTTATATGCAGATGCAACCTTCTGCCTGAATGGCTCAGGAGCCTTATTAAGTAAATACTCAGCGAACTCACATCCTCTATGAGGTGTGTTAACGGTTACAACCGAAGCAACCTTATCGGCAATACCCTGTTTAACGATCGCCGTCTTAATATCCAATCCGCCTTTGGAATGCGCAATGACATTGATCTTCTCACATCCTGTCGTACTTACAATCTCATTAATTCTATCAGCCAGTTCCTTTGCACTGTTTGCAACGGCTGCAGCAGACTGATGCCCTCCGTAATATATCGTAGCACCGTTTCTTATAAGTTCATCAGGTATCCTTCCCCAGTAGTTAAGGTACTTAAAATCCCTGAAGAAAACACCGTGAACCATGAGAATGGGATACTTGGTCTTACACACCTTATCACCGGCTCTTTTTTTATTGATCTTATACTTGTGCTTTTCAAAGACAGCCTCGCTTACCGACACTTTGATAATTACAAGAAGAACGATGATATTAATTACAGGTATCCATCCGCAAATGATCCCTATGATCCGTAATCTGATCCCGAGCTGAACCGAAGTTACATATACCGCCATGATCCCAAGCCAGAACAATATGCTCTCCAGTATCACTGCAAGGAGTATCTGTGGCCAATCGGACCCAAGCGTCTCCGCAAAACCGTTTCCCGCCATCGCCGCTATAAGCCTGGCTGAATATGCCGCCGTTGATATTAAAAACAGGATCAACAGCACACATCCGACAGCAAGAACATTTAGACGAAGCTCTGTATACGGTTTGTCATTTTTATTCTCGGATATTTGTTTCATAATCATATATTCTCTTTCATTAATGTTACTCGCCATCTTATAACCGCCACTCCGATTATTATCACATATCCGATGATGCTTAATGCCGTCGGAACTTCATGAAGGAACAGAATTCCCCAGAGTGCTGCAAATATGACCTGAAGATAATCAAATACCGACAGTTTCTTGGCCGGCGCATACTTATATGCAGTGGTTATGGCAAACTGTCCGATTGCTGCGGACAATCCTGCGGCAATAAGAATAAACAACTGCAACGGGGTCATATGCACATAGCCTGTAATCATGAAAGGCAATGTCAGCATACATGAGAAAAGAGAGAAACATATGACTATTACGGGTGTTGCCGCACCTTTGCCTGTGGCTCTTCTGACAAACACATATGCCGTTCCCGCTCCGAATCCGCCGTATAATCCGATAAGCGCAGGAACAAGTTCCATATTTCCGGGGGTCGGCCTTATGATAAACAGTGCTCCGGTAAATGCTATGATCGTGGCTATAATATCGTTTTTAGACGGTTTCTCTTTAAGCAACGGAATCGATATAAGTATCGCAAAGAAAGGCGATAACTTGTTAAGCATATTGGAATCAGCGAGGACAAGCCTGTCTATTGCATAGAAATTGGCTATAAGCCCCGTAGTTCCGAATAAGCATCGAAACAGTATATCCGTCCCGAATTCCTTGGTTATGATAAATCTTTCTCTTTTGATAAGCATCGTTGCAACTGCGATGATAAGCGCAAATGCATTACGGAAGAACGCCTTCTGCATCGTCGGAAGGTCTCCTGATAACCTCACAAAGAAAGTCATGAATGAGAATCCGACCGCCGCAATAACGATACATACTATTCCTTTAATACTGTCTTTCATTTCCTGATAACGATGTAGGTCCTTTCGATTAATACTATATTAAGCAATGCAAAAACAAGAAGATACACAGGCATTATTCCGATTCCGACTACCTGCTGCAATCCACCGAACACCATAGGCATAAATGTGCTGCCCATATAGGCTGAAGCCATCTGAAGTGCTATTGCGGATGCGCTGTACTTCTTGCCGAAATTGATTGGAGCCATGTGCTGTATGGCAGGATATACAGGACCCATTCCCGTACCTATGACCACGAAACCAATCGCTGCCGGAAGGTAATGTGCAATGGGCAGAGCCACCATTATGATTCCGATAATTTCTATTGCAATACCTATTCTTATAAGCAGCCTGTCTCCTAATTTATCCGATACAAATCCCGATATAAGTCTTCCTAACATAAGTCCGCCGAATACCAATGAGCCGAAGGAAGCAACCAGGTCATCGCTAAGTCCCTGCTTAACTCCGGCGAAGTAACTCGGTGTCCATAAGAAGCTTGTAAGTTCTCCGGAACAATATGAGAAGAATGCGATCATTGTAAGTATTACACCGGGCCTTTTAAGTGTTTCTCTTATTCCCGCACTTTCCGCATTCTTATCTTCTGCCTTAACATCATTCTGCTTCCATAACGGCAACGATAATATGCATATGATAAGAATTCCCAACTGAATATATGCCGTCCATTTATAGCCTTCATTCCATCTTGCTCGTCTAAGCGCCATGGCCATGATATTGGGACTTATCATCGCTCCCAATCCATAGAAACAATGCAGGAAATTCATTACGGCTCCCGAATAGTTATTGGCAACATAGTGATTTAATGCCGCATCAATTGCTCCGGCTCCTAATCCGTAAGGGACAACAAATACAAATAACATTGCATAAGTCGGTGAGACAGAGAAACCCATAAGACCAATAACGGTTAATAATACAGACACTATAACAATCCACTTCGTATGGAATCTCCTCATCATCTTTGCACTGACAAGCGCAGATATGATCGTCATGAAAGATATTGCCATGGATACATATCCCGCATAAGAAGAAGGAACGTTAAGTGCAACCTGCATAGTCGGCCAACCCGAGCCTAATAGCGAATCGGGAAGTCCGAGACTAACAAAAACCAAATATATAACCGCAACTAACAATGGTCTTTAACCATCCTTTCTCTATTATTTCAGTCAAACTGACGAACCATCAAGATTCTATCACTTTTTATCTACTAAATCGATATTTTCCGTCAATAATATTTACCAATTTTGTTTTATCTGACTTCGGCTGGTGATATAATTAGTGAAAGTGGGAGGAGTAATAACTATGCATATGATTAAGTGGAAGGACAGGC